>JANQGK010000055.1 GCA_028277365.1 Halieaceae bacterium
CCGCCGCAAATCACCACGTTGACCAGGTAGGGGTCTGTTACCAGGCCGCGGCCGAACTGCTCCATCAGCACCATCAGATCGATGGCGGTCCCGCCAAAGCCGCCGTCTTCCTCGTCGAAGGGCAGCGCCAGCCAGCCGAGCTCGGCGAGCTGTTGCCAGCGCTCGGCATCCAGGGCCTGGCCGCTGTCGCGCAGTTCGCGCAAGCGTTCAATGCTGTAGTTTTCCTCAACAAAGCGCGCCACGCTGTCTTTCAACAGCTGCTGCTCTTCACTCAGGGAAATCTGCATGGTGCGCTCCGGACGGAATCGGGGCGACCAAGTTAGCAGAGAGGCAAACCAGAAACAATCAGTTCATCCGGTTTTTAAACAGCGCCTCCGGGGCTCGCCCGGACGCACGCTAATTGAGGTCGGCAGCGTACTGGCGTAGCAACTCCAGGGGCACGATCTCAAGAGCGCGCCGGTGGGTGCGGCGCAGGAATACCCGCGGTGCCATCTCCGCCTGCTGGGCTTCCAGCCAGCGCCCGGCACACAGACACCAGCGGTCGCCAGCCTTGAGGCCGGGAAAACCGTGGGCGGGCATGGGGGTCACAAGGTCGTTGCCACGGGAGCGGGAATAGGTGAGAAAGTCGTCCGTCACCTCGACGCAAACGGTGTGGGACCCGACATCCTGCTCGCTGGTATTGCAGCAGCCGTCGCGAAAGAAACCCGTCATGGGCTCTTCGCCACAGGTCTCAAGTTTTTCCCCGAATACGTTCACCGATTCATCCACGGCCATCTCCTTTTTGCAGCAGGGTTTCGAACAGGGCGATGTCTTCCTCGAACACCGGGGCCATGGCCCGGAGTTCCTGTACCGTAACCCAGCGCAGCGCGGTGAGCTCGTCGTTACAGATACTGGGCTCACCAGCGTGGATCTCGGCGCGCCAGTAGTGTAACCGGTAGCGCCCGTTATGGGAGGGCAGTTCCTGCAGCTTTTCCAAGGCGCGTACCTCGCAGCCCAACTCTTCCCGAGCCTCCCTGGCCACGGTGTCGGCCTGCGCCTCCCCCGGCTCTACCTTGCCGGACACCTGGGTCCAGTAGCCGGCGGCGGGCTTGTGGGCCGCGCGCCGGCCCACCAGGAAACGCTCGCCGCGCTGCAGCACGATGACAACGCCGTCGAGAATCGGGGTCATGGGCGTGATCGTTCCTCAGTTCTCAGCAAGTGTACGCTGCCAGGTGCATTCATTCTGAATCGAGTTGGCGTCCGCAGTGCCACTGGTTAGGTCGGCGTCAGCCCGTAGTCCTGAGCAAGTGTACGCTGCCAGCGTGCATACATTCTGAATCGAGTTGGTGTCCGCAGTGCCACTGGTTAGGTCGGCGTCAGCCCGTAGTCCTGAGCACGTGTACGCTGCCAGCGTGCATACATTCTGAATCGAGTTGGCGTCCGCAGTGCCACTGGTTAGGTCGGCGTCAGCCCGTAGTCCTGAGCAAGTGTACGCTGCCAATTTTGGACTTCGATGCTTTCGTAAGTGGACGTATGAGCGAGATTCCCCCACACCGGTTGGGGCCAGCAGGGGTCATCCTCACGGCGGCCGATGATGTGCAGGTGCATCTGCGGCACGACATTGCCGAGGCCCGCAAAATTGACCTTGGCACAGCCGATCACCTGCTTGATGAAGGTCGACACACGGGCGCTGTCGGCAGTCACCTTCGCCAGCTCCTCAGCCGGCAGGTCGAGCACATCGGCGAGCTCCGTATCCGGCACCAGGATAAACCAGGGGACCCCGGCGTTGCGGTGCAGCAACAGCGCTCCACTCTCCATCTGGCCCAGTTGGTGGCAGTCTTCCAGCAATTGTGGGTGGATCATCGCGCGCGTCCTCGCGGCTCTGTGGGCGATCGGCCATGAGCATAGTGTCAGCACGGTGGCGATAACAAGCGGCAGCGCGGGCGCTGGTCGGCATCGGAAAATGCCAGTACCCTGCGGGCATGTTACTGGACTGCCCCGCCCTGGATTGTTTTGTTCCCGACGGCATCGACCCTGCCGCCGCCGCGCGGCGCACCACCCAGCTCGGGATTGGCGCCCATCCCGACGACCTGGAGATCATCGCCATCACCGGGATTCTCAACTGTGTCGCTTCCAGCGACGGCTGGTTTACCGGCGTGGTGACCTGCGACGGTGCCGGCAGCCCCCGCAGCGGCGACTACGCCGGGCTCACTGACCAGGAAATGGCGGACACTCGCCGGGAAGAGCAGCGCCGCGCCGCAGCCCTGGGTCGGTATTCTCTGCAGTTGCAGTTGGGTTTTGCCAGCCGCGAGTCGCGCTCCCCCGCCCTGGTCGACTGCCTGGAGCAGGTGTTGCGGGATTGTCGGCCCGAGGCGCTGTATCTCCACAACCCCGCGGATGCCCACGCCACCCACCGGGCCGTGGCACGCAGCAGCCTGGATGCACTGTCCCGCCTGCCCGTGAGCGAGCGCCCGGCTCAGGTATGGGGTGTGGAGGTCTGGCGCAGCCTGGACTGGTTGTGCCCTCCGCACCGGGTAACGCTGCCGGTGGATGACCCCGACGCCTTGCAGGCCCGGCTGCTGCGCTGCCACGACAGCCAGGTCAGCGGCGGCAAGCGCTACGACCAGGCCATCATCGCCCGCCAGCAGGCCAATGCCACGCTGGTCGAGAGTCACGAGGTGGACTCCGGCGGCGCCTGCGTGCTGGCCATGGACCTCGCACCCCTGCTATCCGAGCCCCAGCCGGACCTGGACGCCTACCTGCAGCGACAGCTCGCCCACTTCCGGGACAGCATTCTCGACTAAAAGCGCCACACCCTGCCGCCCTGGTCTATGCTCTTGGGGTCTCAACGAGGGAGGACACCCATGGACTACCTGTTACTCGGCAGCAGCGGGCTGCGCGTATCCCAGCTCTGTCTGGGCGCGATGACCTTCGGCTCGGATGAGCCCTGGTGCGCCGACAAGGCCGAAAGCCGCGCCATGTTCGACGCTTTTGTGGCGGCCGGCGGCAACTTTATCGACACGGCGGATATCTACACCGGTGGTGAGAGTGAAAAGCTGGTGGGCGAGTTCATCGCCGATGATCGCGAGCGCTTCGTGGTGGCCACCAAGTACACCAATGCCTTCCCCGGCCGCAACGATCCCAACGCCAGCGGCAACCACCGCAAGAACCTGACCCAGTCCCTGGACGCCAGTCTCAAGCGTCTCAACGTCGACTACATCGACCTGTACTGGGTGCACGTCTGGGACTACACCACTCCGGTGGACGAGGTGATTCGCGCCCTGGATGACGCGGTGCGGGCCGGCAAGATTCTCTACGTTGGCCTGTCAGACGCCCCGGCCTGGGTCTGCAGCCGTGCCAACACCCTGGCGGAGCTGCGCGGCTGGACGCCGTTTGTCACCATGCAGCTGGAGTACAGCCTGCTGGAGCGCGGCATCGAGCGGGAGCATTTCTCCCTGTGCCGGGCGGCGGACATCGCGATCACCGCCTGGTCACCGTTGGCCTCTGGTGCGCTATCCGGCAAGTACACCCGCGGCGCTGAAGAAGCCAAGCGCCTGGATATACTGCCCTTTAAGACCCTGGACGAGAGCAAGCTGGCGATTGCCCGGGCGGTCGACGCCGTGGCCGATAACATCGGCGTGAGCTCCGCCCAGGTAGCACTCGCCTGGGTGAGACAGCGCGGCACCATTCCCATCATCGGCGCCCGCACCCTGGCCCAGCTCGAGGACAACCTGGCCAGCGTGGAACTGACCCTCAGCGACGACCAGATGCAGACGCTCAACAGTGCCAGCGCCATAGATCTCGGCCACCCCTACAACTTTACCGACAGCGAGCTGATCAGAGACTTGGTATACGGGGGCATGCACGACCGGGTACACAACCACAGACCGCTGCGCTAGGCACTCAGCAGGCGGTCGAGTTGGTCACCGCGGGTGGTCAGGGACTCAGCTTTCCGGCACCAGCCCAGCAGGCTGCCGAGGAAATCCAGGTACAGGGTCTCGCCCAGGCGCTGGGCGGGAACGTCGCTGCGCCAGGCCCCGGCCACCTGGCCGGAACGGGCCAGGTCTACAAACGCAGCCCGCAAAGCGGGGAAGCCCTCCGAGCCCGCCCGGCCCAGCAGCAGCAGGCGGGTCAGGTCGGCGGTCTGCTCCAGCACCCGCCCGGCATGGGCGTAGAGATCTCGCAGCACCGCTGAGACGCTGTTGTGCTTGTCGCGGTAGTGGGCCAGCGCACCCACCAGGCGCTGCTCGAGGGCCGCGCTCATGGCCTCGAGCAGGGCCGTTTTGCCCGGGTAATAGTTGAACAGGGTGGCGCGAGACACCCCCGCGGCCTCGGCCACCTGCTCCATAGTAGTGGCGTCAAAGCCCTGACCCAGGAACAGGCGCCTGGCGGCCGACTGTATGGCCCGGGAGCGGGCCTGTTTCTGAGCGGCGCGCATCGACATTACTAGACTCTAGTCTAAATTTAGATCTTCGTCTATTTTTGTGCGCAACTCTCACAGCTGCGGATGCTCAGCACCGTCGCGGTGCCGATAGCCAGCAACACGACGCCAGTGACGCGCAGCCAGGCCTGGTCTACGGCAAAGACCACCGAGGCACCGCCGGCCAGCAACATGCTGGTAATGGCCACCGCCTTGGCGCGCCGCGACATGCAGCGGTTCTCTTCCCAGTTGCGGATCAACGGGCCGGTCAGCTCGTGGGCCAGTAGGCGCTGGTGCCACTTCTCCGAGGAGCGCGCGAAGAACCAGGCCGACAACAACAGGAACGGCGTTCCAGGCAACAGCGGCAGCAGCACGCCGAGGATGGCCAGGCCCAGGAACAGGAATCCCAGGGGTTTGTAGAGGGAACGCTTCACGCCGGTGGCACTCTCAACAGTCGGTGCTAGAGTTGCTGTATTACAACCGTCTTATGAACTACGAACAAGCGCGCGATTATCTGCTGTCTCGACCCGAGGCCTGGGAGGACTTCCCATTCGGCCCCGACGTCGCCGTTATGAAGATCAAAGACAAGATGTTCGCCACTCTGGCAATGAACGGGGATTCCCCCCACAGCAACCTCAAATGCGACCCTGACGAAGCGGTGATGCTGCGCGACATTTTTGAAGGTGTAATCCCCGGCTACCACATGAACAAGCGCCACTGGAACACAGTGGTCCTCGATGCCGATGTGCCCCGCGGGGAAATAGAGCGTATGATGGACCGCTCCTACGGACTGGTCGTGAAGACCCTGAAAAAGTCGGAGAGAGAGGCGCTACTGCTGGCCCATGGACAGGAAGCAATATTTAAATAACGAGGAAGTCCGCTATTTCACCAGCAAGGACGACAGCCTGGCCTGGCGCACCCTGTTGGTCAGCTGGGCGGGAATCCTGGCGATTTTCTGGGTGCTCACCACCTGGACCAACGTGTTCACGGTGCTGGCCGCCCTGCTGCTGTTGCCCGGGCGTCAGCTGGCGCTGGCGGTAATCACCCACGAGTGTGGGCACGGCACCTTTTTCACTTCGCGCAAGCTGAACCAGTTTGTCGGCCAGTATTTCGCCGCCAACCCGGTGTTCACCGACCTCAACAGCTACGCCCGCGGCCACACCCGTCACCACCAGCTGGCCGGCACCCATGAAGACCCGGATCTGCCCAACTACCAAGCCTACCCGGTCAACAGCGACAGCTTTCGCCGCAAGGTGAAGCGCGACCTGACCGGGCAAACCGGCTACAAGCTGATGTATTTCATTTTCAGCCAGGCCCGCCTGGCCCTGTCGGACGACGCCGAAGAGCGCGAGCGCGCCAAACCCTTCGTGCAGCAGCTGTGGATCAACGCGGCGCTGGCAGTACTGCTGGGCTGGGTGTTCGCTCCCTGGGCCTACCTGCTATGGATCGGCGCCTACATGACCACCTACATGCTGGTAGTGAGGATTCGCCAGGTGGCGGAGCATGCCAACGTACCGAATCTTTACGACCCGGACCCGCGCAACAATACCCGCACCACCATCCCGCGCTGGTGGGAACGGCTGATCTTTGCGCCCAACAACGTCAATTACCATATGGAACACCACTTCATGGCGGCAGTGCCCTGCTACCGCCTGAAGGCGCTGCACGAACTCCTGAAACAACGGGGTGCGTACACTGACACGCCTATCTTCCATGGCTATGGAGAAGTACTGCGCCACGCCGTAGCGTAATCTATGCCACGCCGCACCAAGATCGTCGCCACCGTCGGTCCCGCCTCCCAGTCAGAGCAGTGCATTGCTGAGCTGATCGAGGCGGGCGTTAACGTATTTCGCCTGAATTTCAGTCACGGCAGCATGGAAGACCATCTGGCGGTGGCCCAGCGCATCCGCGAGCAGGCGGAGCGGCAGGAAGTCTACGTCGGCATACTGGCGGACCTGCAAGGTCCCAAGATCCGTATCGGCGGATTCGCCAACGGCAAGATCACGCTGGAGGAGGGGGCGCTGTTCTCCCTCGACACCGGTCTCGAGGCCGATGCCGGCACCGCCCGCAGCGTCGGCCTGGAATATACGGCGCTGTGCCAGCAGGCGAACCGGGACGACATCCTGCTGCTGGACGACGGCCGCATCCGCCTGCAGGTCACTGCAGTAGAAGCCGGGGTCGTGGAAACCCAGGTGCTGGTGGGCGGCGAGCTCAGCTCCCGCAAGGGCATCAACATGCTGGGCGGCGGCCTGGCGGCACCGGCGCTCACCGAGAAGGATCGCGCCGATATCGCCCGCATGCCGGAATTGCGGCCGGACTTTGTGGCCGTGTCCTTCGTGTCCACCGCCGGCGATATTTTCGAAACCCGCGACCTGCTTGCTGAGCAAGGCCTGGAACCCGCGATCATTGCCAAGATCGAGCGGGCCGAGGTGGTGGGGGACGAGATCACCCTCAAGGGCATCCTGTCAGCGGCACATGGCATCATGGTGGCCCGGGGCGACCTCGGGGTGGAAGTCGGAGACGCGTCGCTGATCGGCATCCAGAAGGACCTGATCAGCCGCGCCCGTCGCATGGATCGTATCGTGATCACCGCTACCCAGATGATGGAGTCGATGATCACCAGCCCCATGCCGACCCGCGCAGAGGTGTTTGATGTGGCCAATGCCGTGTTGGACGGGACCGACGCAGTGATGTTGTCCGCCGAGACCGCCACCGGCAAGTACCCGGTGAATGTGGTGCGGGCCATGTCGGACACCTGTCTGGGCGCGGAGGAGCACCCCAACACCCGGCGCTCACGCTATCGTATCGACAGGGAGTTCAACAGCGCCCAGGAAACCGTGGCCATGTCTGCTATCTACGCCGCCAATCACTACTCCGCGGTGAGCGGCATCGCCTGCCTGACCCAGACCGGCACTACCCCGCTACTGATGTCGCGGCTCAGCTCCGGACGACCGATCTTTGCCCTGAGCAACGATATCGTGACGCTTAGGCGCCTGTGTCTGTGCCGGGGCGTGATCCCGCTGTACTTCGATGCCGAATCCTTTGAGCACAGCGAGTTGGACGCCCGCGCCATCGAGTACATCAAGAGCTGCGGCTACCTGGCCAGGGACGACGCCATCATCCTTACCAAGGGGGAAATGCTGGGTCAGCGCGGCGCCACCAATATCATAAAGATCCTGCCGGTGCTCTAACGGCCGGCCGGTCCGTTTCTCAACGTAACATTCTTTTCAGTGCCACCGCCGTGCAGCGGTGCAATTTGCGCCCGCCTATTTTGCGGACCGAGCCACAGAAAGCGTTTTCAAACAGTTAGTTACACAATAGTTTCACATGTTACTGTGGTTTGTGTCACACAGGCTCCTGATAATGCGCTCGAAAGTTACCTCAGGTAACAAAGCAGACCATCAGGAGAAAACAATGAAGCTCGCAATCACGATGTTTACCGTAGCACTGTCGTCTCAGGCGCTGGCTGATTGCGCCATGGAACAATCCTCCCAGGCCAGCCAGGGAGCCAACAATGTCGACACCGCCGAGCAGGCCCCGGTGCAGAGCGCTGCCCAGCGCCACCAGCTGGCGCTGGACTGCATGATGCGCCCGGCACCCTTCGTACAGGAGCCCCTGGTCATCGAGCTGGACGACATCAAAAATGAATTTGTTGAGGAAGCAGACCCCTATCCGGAAGCGCGGAAGGCGGTTGCGGCGAATTCCTGAATCCAGCGAACCCCACACCCGCGGGAATCGAGGTGAGGACGGTATACCGTGGCTCCTGCTCCGCGGAGAACAAATTCATCGGGCACAAAAAACCCCGCGGACGCGGGGTTTTAATGATCGGCGCCTTGCTCTGAGACTAGACGCGAGGCCTCCAGGCTCTCACCAGTGCTGCTAGCCCCTCAGGTCCAGCGAGGCCACGTCGATGTCCTTTTCCAGCTCTTTCTGGCGCGCGATCTCATTGTTCATGTACTTCATCCACTGGTCCGCGTACTCCTTGGAGCGCTCGTCCTTGGCGGCTTCGCGGAATGCGCTGCGAGCACTGTCGTACTGGTCCAGGTTGAAGTGCGCCATGCCCTTGACCAGGTGGCACTGATCGGGGCGCTTGACGCCACCGCGGGCCAGGCCCTTCTTATTGGCGTCTACCGCCTTGCGGAACTCTTCCTTGTCCAGGTACACACTGCCCAGACGGCAGTAGAGTTCGCCGTCGTCTGACTTGGCCGCCGCCTGCTCCATCACTGGAATAGACTTCTCGAGCTCCTGGGCCTGACGCCAGGCATTACCGAGGATTTCCAGGGTCTTGGACGACGCCTCAACCGTGTCTGCCTTGATGCCGGTATCCAGTACCTTGGCAGCCTTGTAAGGAACCTCGGCATTCAGGTACAGGTAAGCCATGGTGACCTGCTCACGGTCTTTGTCCAGGAAGTCCTGCACGTAGGCAGTGTCCATGGCCGCCAGCTGCTTGGCGTCGTTGCGGGACTCGCCGTACATATGCGAAAGCTGGATCCAGTACTGCTTCTTGGGGTAGTAAACGATCATTTCCTCGAGGGTTTCGATCGTTTTGTCGACCTGGTTCCTCTCGAAGTACAGGAAGCGCAGCAGGCTGTACCACTGCTCCTTGGGTACCTTACCCTTGTCCTTGTACATGTTGACCGCGATCAGCGTGTTATCCAGCGCCTTGTCGTAGTCCTTGAGCTGGTAGTAACCCTGGCCTAGCAGAATGTAAGCCTGGGCGGAGGGGTTGTCAGCCACCCTGAACCATTCTTTAAGCGCATCGATACCGCGCTGCCAGTCTTCCATCACGAAGTAGAGCTGGGCGATCGTGTAACGAGTGTTGATCTCCATGGCCAGCGGGATGTCCGGCTGCGCGGCCACGTTGCGGTAGGCTTCCAGCGCCTTCGGGTAGTTCTCCTGCGAGTAATAAACGAAGGCGAACAGATTGTAGAGGTTGGCCAGCTCGTAGGAGTTCAGCTCGCGTTTGCCCCCGGCCGACTCCATCTTGAAGAGGATTTCCAAAGCCTCGTTGTATTGCTTCGCCTCGATAAAGGTCTGAACCTCGGAAAGCTGTTCGTAGACCTTGTTGCGCAGGGCCGGCGTGCGCCGGGTCTCGCGCTCCGCAGGCTTGCTGTCTTCCTGCGCTACCGCCACACCGAACACGGGGGCGCCGGCATCGCCGGCCAGTTGGGTGACCGCCACCTGCACCGCCAACACCGGTGCTACCAGAAGTGCGCCACGGCACCAGCGGGCGATTGGAGCTTTCTCTGAATCAAAAGTTTTCATAGGGCCTACCTCGTTACCTGTGCCGGCCAGGAGCCGGCGGCAGTCTCTATCCAGTCTGTTACCGACGTGCTCGCGCGGCCGCCGCCTTATTGCTCGAGCTCGTAGGTGAACTTGTTCTGTACACCGGCCACCTCAATGGCTTCACCGTCCACCACGCGCGGCTTGTACTTGAACTTGAGTGCCGCCTTCACCGAGGCGCGCTCGAAGATACCCGCTGGCGAGCAATCGATCGGCTGCGGGTCGCGGATAGAACCGCTCCTGGTCACCACGTACTCGACGATACAATAGCCGGTAATACCCCGGGTCTGGGCCCGCCGCGGGTAAATCGGCGCGACCTTGACGATCGGCAAGTATTCACCGTCCGAGGCGGCCAGTCCGCCGCCACCGGCAATCGCCACGTCAACACCTGACGACGGAGCCATATTGACTGCGTCCAGGTTCATGTCCATATCCAGGTCGGGGGTATCCAGCTCCGGCGGCGGCTCTTCCGGGTCCTCCGGCTTGTCGGGTTTCACCTCGGCCAGGTTGGTTTCGATGTTGCGCTCCGGCATGAAGATATCCGGCAGTTTCCGGGTCTTCTCGTCATCGATTTTGGGGTCGGCCGTGGCGATCAGGTACTGCATGATAAAGAACAGACCGCCGGCCACCGGTACGGCCAACGCTGCTCCGACGGCCAGTCTGACTGTTGAATTACGTGCCATGATCGTTATTCGTCTTCAGTTGCCAGTGATACATCAGTTACGCCGGCCTCGCGGGAGGCGTCCAGCACCTTGACCACGGTCTCGGTGGTAGACGTGTTGTCGGCCTGAATGACCACCGCCCCTTTCGGGTTCTCGGCGTGCAGGCGCTCCACGTTGGCGCGCACCGCGCGCACATCAATGCGGCGGCCGTCCATCCACACCTCGTCATTACCGGTAATGGCGATCAGGATGTTCACATTGTCTTTCGGGTTAGACGTCGAAGCTTCCGGTCGGTTCACTTCCACGCCCGCCTCTTTGATGAAGGACGCCGTTACGATGAAGAAGATCAACATAATGAATACAACGTCCAGCATGGGCGTCAGGTCAATTGCAGCTTCGTCTTCGGCGGCCTGGGCTTTCTTGGATCGCATTCTGGGCCTCTTAGTGATCGGTAGTTAGGTTGTCCGCGAGGAACTGGCTTTCCCGAGCCGCTGTCCGCGTGACGTAGGTGTTGGCGAATACGCCGGACAGCGCAGCCACCATGCCCGCCATGGTCGGAATGGTCGCTCGCGACACGCCGCCCGCCATGGACTTGGCGTCACCACCTCCGGTGACCGCCATAATATTGAACACCTCGATCATGCCCGTCACGGTGCCCAACAACCCCAGCAGAGGGCAGAGGGCCACCAGCGTCTTGATGACCGGGAGGAAAGTATTGATCTTGAGATCCGCATCCGAGATAAGCCTGCGGCGCACCTGGTGGGCGGCCCAGGACTTGCGCTCCGAGCGACCCTCCCAGTTGGCGATTGCCTCGGCGGCATCGCGCTTCCAGCCGGAGTAGAAGTACCAGGCGCGCTCGAAGATCAGCGCCCACATCACGAACAGCAGGATCGCAATTAGCCAGAGAACGTTGCCGCCCATGTCCATGAAGCGGGCAACGGCCTCGTAGGCACTGTCGAACCAGTACATCTTACCGCTGTCCGCCCAGGTTCGCTTCGGTGTGCTCGGCAATGATGCCGGTCGACTGCTCGTTGAGAATGTGGATGATGCGCTGGGCGCGCCCATTCACGATCGTGTGCAGCAGTACCGTCGGGATCGCCACCAGCAGGCCCAGTACCGTAGTCACCAGGGCGCCGGAAATACCGCCGGCCATGGCTTTCGGGTCACCGGCACCGAAGATGGTGATGGCCTGGAAGGTGATAATCATACCGGTCACCGTACCCAGCAGACCCATCAGCGGGGCCACCGCAGAAATGATCTTGAGCAGGGTCAGGCTGTTTTCGATCGCTGGCGTCTCTTTGAGGATGGCCTCTTCCAGCTTCAGCTCGAGGGTTTCGGTGTCCATGGTCGGATTTTCCTCATGAACCTTGAGGACGCGACCCAGCGGGTTGTTGGTATTGGCCGCGCTCTGCTTGAGCTGAGCGCTTACCTTGGAGCTCATGGCTGACAGCACCACCAGACGCCAGATGGCAATCAGGAAGGCGATCGCACCCACCGCGGTGATGGCGTAGCCGATGTAGCCGCCCTGATGCCAGCGCTCCTCGATCGTCGGGCTGTTGATAAGGGCTGACAGGAAGCCGCCGCCGGCGGGGCCAGTGGGGTCAATGCCGAACTTGGACAGGCCGGTGGCACCAAACACATCCCCCGCCCAGCCCTGGTAGGGGCCGGAGGGCTGGCGCGCCAGCTCTTCCAGGCTGCCCTTCTCGGGAACGAAGGTCAGGTATTTGCCGTCTTCGGAGACCACGTTCCAGGTGCCGATACGGACAACCTGCTGTTCGACTTTCTCTCCGTCGGGCTTGGAGACCGTGTGGGCGAACTGGGCCACCTTGCCGGACTCGGTCATCTCACGCTGCAGCTCGAACCACACGCGCTCGATTTCCTCAATGCTGGGTAGCTCATCCTGGCCCGCCATCTTGGCGATCAGGTCGTTCAGGAACTGCTCACGGTTCGGGTATTGCACGCTGATGAGCGAGGCCTCGAAATTGGTCGCCGCGTCACCCGCCGTGGAGGTCAGGTGGCCGAACAGTTCCGCCAGGGTACCCAGGCGATCCTTCAACTGCTTCTGTTTCTCGGCGATACGCAGTTCGTTTTCCTCGAAGGTGTTTTCCAGTCGCGTGGAGATCTGCTCCTGGCGCTCGCGCTCGGCTTCCGCCTCGCGCAGCAGGCGCTGCTGATCGGCCTTGGCCGCCTGGAAACGCTGCTCGCGCTGGCGGTTTTCACGGGCCTCGCTGGTCTGCCCTTCGCGAACGAAGTTCAGCAGCTGGTCGAGAGAGCTGGCCTGCGGCTCCGCAGGAGCGTCCGCGGCTTCATCCTGTGCGTAGCTGGTCGCCACACCCAGGGTCATTACAGTGCCCAGCGTAATGGCTGCGGCTTTAAGCATTGTCTGTTTCATTATTCAGCAGCCTCCGGCGCAGGTACGGGAATGTTGAGGAGGTCGATGGAGGCCTCCTTGCGAGCGACACGCAGGCCCTTCAGGATGGCTGCGCGATACTCGCCCCGGTCCAGGGCAACCCAGTTGCGGCTGGCCTGGTCCCAGGCGCCTGACACTTCGGTGTCGGTGGTCTGGTACAGCAGTGCGACGCGGCCGACGCGGAAGAAGTTGACGTCACGCTCAACACCGTCAATGTCCACGCTGCCCTTATAGGCATCGATCTTACGGCCGTATTCGTTTTCGATTTTGTAGGCTTCCAGCACCTGACGGAACTTCTCAGCCACAGTGACATCGGAGCGGTCCAGGTTGTTACGCAGGAAGGCAATGCGCTGACGGCGCTCTTCGATGTGGAAGGGGACGTCCAGCTCTACGAACTGTTCGAGACCGTCGATCATGCGAATCACCAGCGGCGTCATCTGGCGCTGGATGACAGTAACGTCGCCGATGGACTTGTCGATGGAGACGAGGCGACGTTCCTGGTTGTCAATTTGCTTCTGCAGCCTGGCGTTGTACACCTTGAGGCCGTCGATTTGTTTGAGCACGGTCTTGTAGTCACCGAGCAGGGAACGGGTTTCTTCCGCCAGCTTGTCAATCTTCAGCTGAGATTGCTTGGCCGCGGCCGTTTTTTCTTCACTGACTTTGAGGATTGCTTGCAGCGTCTCATCAGCGCTTGCAACGGATGCCGTGCCCAGTAAGGACCCCAGAAGCACCATCGCAGCGATTTTTAGTGTTTTCAATCGATGCTTATTCATGGATGAGCGTTTCCTATAACCAACAACAGATTGTGACTTGGCCACTTGAGCGCGACCGCGCTTACAACTAACTACTTATAGAAGAAAAAGCGGGGTCGGTAAAACAAGGGAGGGCAATTTAATACCATTGAGAAAAATTAAGCAAAAAATGGGCTTTTTCACACTTTCCGGCCGCGTCGCTGCCCATCTGCGGTGTGTAGAATGGTTACATGCGCACCATCATGCTGCAGGGACGGTAACACTGCTATTTCAGTGATTCAGTTTGGTGCCCGCTCGTAAACGGCAAAGCTGTAGCGATAACCGTCGCTGCCCGACGCTTCGTGCTGCTCCCGGGACGTCTCCTGCCAGGCAGTGCGATCCCACTCCGGGAAGAAAGTATCGCCCTCCACCTCGGCGTGCACCTCGGTCAGGTACAGGCGCTCGGCCGCCGGCAGGGCCAGGCGGTAGATTTCCGCGCCGCCGATAATCATGACCTCTTCGACCGCGTCGATCAGCGCAACGCTCTCTGCCAGCTCGATGGCCGCCGCCAGGTCCGGCACCACGCGGGCGCCCTCTGCGACGTAGCCCGCCTGGCGGGTAATCACGATATTGGTGCGGCCGGGCAGGGCGCGGTTCATCGACTCCCAGGTCTTGCGCCCCATGATCACCGGCTTGCCCAGGGTCACTTGTTTGAAATAGCGCAGGTCCGCGGGGATGTACCAGGGCAGCTTGTTGTCGCGACCGATGACCCCGTTGTCAGAAACCGCGGCA
Organism: Halieaceae bacterium; assembly: GCA_028277365.1. GTDB lineage: Bacteria > Pseudomonadota > Gammaproteobacteria > Pseudomonadales > Halieaceae > JANQIO01. The sequence continues at coordinate 14,278 of JANQGK010000055.1, forward strand.
ATCAGCGCGAGACTCATACCGCCACCGGCGCCGGGATATGGGGCTGGGCCTCGTAGCCCTCCAGGGTGAAGTCATCGTAGCTGAAGCCGAAGATGTCATCGATGGCCGGGTTGAGGTGCATGGCGGGCAGCGGCCCCGGCGTGCGCGACAGCTGCAGCTCGGCCTGCTCGAAGTGGTTGCTGTAGAGGTGGGCATCGCCAAAGGTATGCACAAACTCCCCGGGCTTCAGTCCGCAGACCTGCGCCATCATCAGCGTCAGCAATGCATAGGAGGCTATATTGAAGGGCACCCCCAGGAACACGTCGGCGCTGCGCTGGTATAGCTGGCAGGACAGCCTGCCCTCGGCCACGTAGAACTGGAACAGGCTGTGGCAGGGGGGCAGGGCCATGTTGTCGACTTCCGCCACGTTCCAGGCACTGACAATCAGGCGCCTGGAGTCAGGATTGCTGCGAATCTGTTCCACCAGCTTGCTGATCTGGTCGATAGTGGCCCCCTCCGGGGTGGGCCAGGAGCGCCACTGGTGGCCGTAAACCGGGCCCAGGTCACCGTTCTCATCGGCCCACTCGTCCCAAATGCTGACGCCGTTCTCCTTGAGGTAGGCAATGTTGGTATCACCACTGAGGAACCACAGCAGCTCATGGATGATCGAGCGCAGGTGCAGCTTTTTGGTGGTGACCAGCGGAAAGCCCTCCGCCAGGTCGAAGCGCATCTGATAGCCGAAGATACTGCGGGTGCCGGTCCCGGTGCGGTCCGACTTATCGACACCGGTGTCGAGGATATGGCGGAGAAGGTCGTGGTACTGCTGCATGGTCTTTCCGTAGGTCAGGTGCCTCGCCGCTCGCCAAATACCTTATAGCGGGCGACGTAGGCGTTATATAAAAGAAACAGTCCGAAAGCGATCATCGGCAGGCACAGCAGCTGACCCCGAGTCATCCAGCCGAACACCAGCGTGGTGATGTGAGCATCGGGTTCGCGCACAAACTCCACCAGGAAGCGGAACAGTCCATAGCCCAGCATGAACAGGCCGCCAACCGCAAGCCGCGGCCGCGGCTTGCGGGAGAACCAATAGAGGATCAGGAACAGGACCACGCCCTCGAGGAAGGCCTGGTAAAGCTGGCTGGGATGCCGCGGCAGCGCCAGGGGGTCACGGGGAAACACCATAGCCCAGGCCACGTCGGTGGGCCGGCCCCACAGCTCCTGGCCGATAAAATTGCCGATGCGGCCGAGCCCCAGGCCGACCGGTACCAACGGGGCCACGAAATCCAGCAGGTCGGCGAAGTTTATTTTCAGGTAGCGGGCA
>JANQGK010000094.1 GCA_028277365.1 Halieaceae bacterium
CACCGCAGTGCCCATGTTCTGGCAGACCACGCCGATATCCGCCGGCAGGCCGCCGCTGGGTACCTGGCGGCCGGTGAGAATCTCGATAAGCTGCTTCTCGCCACCGGAGGGGTACTTGGTGGGGAACACCACCACCTCCATGTCCTCACCCTCACAGGCCCGGCGCAGGGCGTCGATTGCGTCGGGCTTGTTGTCCTCGACGCCCAGCAAGGTTTCCTTCGGCTCCACCAGTTGCTGCAGGATGCGGGTGCCGGCGACGATGTCCTCGGCCCGCTCACGCATCAGCACATGGTCTGCGGTGATATAGGGCTCACACTCGGTGCCGTTCAGCACCAGGGTGTCGATGCCGCCGCCCCGGGGATTGACGCCAAGCTTCACCGAAGTGGGAAAGCCCGCGCCGCCCATGCCGGCAATGCCGGCGTCGCGAATGCAGGCCAGCAGGGTCGCCTTGTCGGCGGATGCCGGGTCGGCGATCCCGGCGTGCTCGACCCAGCGGTCCTCCCCATCGGTTTCGATAACGATAGATTCAGCGGGCAAGCCCGAGGGGTGTGCGACCAGGCGCTCCTCGATGGCGATCACCTTGCCTGAGGTCGGCGCGTGCACAGGCACGCTGATAAAACCTGCGGGTTTGGCGATGCATTCGCCCTTCAGCACCTTCTGCCCCACCGTCACGATGGGCTCGGCGGGTGCGCCGATGTGCTGGTTCAGGGGCAGAACCAGCTCTGGGGGAATACCGGCAATGCGAATCGGTCGACCCAGTGACTGGCGCTTATTCTCCGGCGGGTGAACGCCGCCATGGAAATCCCAGATCTTCCTCATGCGGCGTCCCGATCGGTGGCGATGATAGTCACCGCGGGCTCGCGGGTGGGCAGGTCCCAGTGCCAGCTGGCCAGGGTAAGCTCCTCGCTGACCATTTCAATGCAGTCTACCGGGCAGGGTTCCACGCACAGGTCGCAGCCGGTGCACTCGCTGGTGATGACTGTGTGCATCTGCTTGGCGGCGCCGAGAATGGCGTCCACCGGGCAGGCCTGGATGCACTTGGTGCAGCCGATACAGTCTTCCTCGTGGATGAAGGCCACAGAGGGTGCGGCGGCCTCCTCGCCGTGGGCCTCATCCAGGGGGATGGCCTCCACGTCCAGCAGGTCGGCCAATTGGGCGATACCCGCCTCGCCGCCGGGCGGGCAGCGGTTGATGGCCTCACCCTCGGCGATGGCCTCGGCATAGGGCCGGCAGCCGGGATAGCCGCACTGACCGCACTGGGTCTGGGGCAGGATAGCGTTGATCTGCTCCACCACCGAGTTGCCTTCCACTTTGAACTTCTCAGAGGCAAAGCCGAGCAGGGCACCGAATACCGCGCCCAGCATGACCAGTGCCAGCAGGGCGGCCAGGAAAGGCTGTTGGGCGATCAGTTCAAACACGCTTTATACCAGCCCCGCGAACCCCATGAAGGCCAGGGACATCAGCCCGGCGGTGATCATGCCGATGGCGGCACCCTGGAAAGGCTGTGGCACATCGGCCACCGCCAGCCGCTCCCGCATGGCGGCAAACAGCACCAGCACCAGCGAAAAGCCGACCGCGGCGCCAAAGCCATAAAACAGCGACTGCAGAAAGTTGTGCTCCTTGTTGATATTGAGCAGCGCAACGCCGAGCACGGCGCAGTTGGTAGTGATGAGCGGCAGGTACACACCCAGCACCCGGTGCAGCAGCGGACTGGACTTGCGCACCACCATCTCGGTGAACTGCACCACCACCGCGATCACCAGGATGAAGGAAATCGTCCGCAGGTACTCAAGCCCCAGGGGCTGAAGTAGATAATTGAAAGTGAGGTAGCTGCAGGCCGACGCCAGGGTCAGCACGAAGGTGGTGGCCATGGACATACCCATGGCGGTTTCCAGCTTGTTGGACACACCCATAAACGGGCACAGTCCCAGGAACTGTACCAGCACGAAGTTGTTTACCAGGATCGCCCCGATCAGCAGGATCGAATAGTCGGCCAACACGAAAAAGCCCTTGCCTCAGAATCACTTACAACGCGACCTCAAAGTCTATCGCTAGCGGGTTTTGGCAACAAGTGAGGTAGCTCAACGGTAGCTCGTTGATAGCCTTTTCTGCCTGCTGACACCAGCGCCGGCGAATCGACGTAAGCCCCGCCTCGTTCTGAGCCACATCCTGCAGGGTTCATCTTTCTGGACTAGCGGCGGCGTGCGTTCCGCGGGAACTGCGCTAGATTCGGAGCGTTACGGTGATCAGGACTGGATCCAGTCCACTGCGTCCATGGGGTCGGTGAAGAGCTTGAAGACGCCGGAATCGATATTGAGGGCGAACTGCTCGAAAATGCCCATGCGGTCGCGGTCCGGGGCGACCAGGGCGACCTTGGTGTCGGGTGCCAGCGTGATCTCCCGCAGCGCGAACTCAGTGAAGCGGAGGAACGTCTCCATGCGGATGTGCGACATGTCCGACTGAGAGAAATCGCAGATGCGGTGTAGCTTGGCCGAATAGCTCGGGTCGTTTTTGAAGATACGCGCGGCGCGCACGAAGGCGTCAAGATCGGGCGAACCTTTAATGGTGATGTAGGCGTAGTTCTTCGCCGCCACTATGTTGTGTTCTATCACGTTAGCGCTGCCCTGTAGTACTTCATAGTCATGAGTACTGTATCGTCAAAAAGTGTGGTGCGGGGGATGCCCGGTTCAAGAGTACAAACCCTAGCTTTGGGCGTCACTTTACCACCATCCCGGGCCGGGCGCCGTCGTCGGGCTGCAACAGGAAGATATCGCCACCCCCGGGGCCGGCTGCCAGCACCATGCCTTCGGATACGCCAAAGCGCATCTTGCGCGGTGCCAGGTTGGCAACGCAGACGGTCAGCCGACCGACCAGCGCCGCGGGGTCCGGGTAAGCCTGCTTGATGCCGGCGAATACGTTGCGCTGGTCGCCGCCGAGATCCAGGGTCAGCCGCAGCAGCTTGTCGGCGCCCTCGACGTGCTCGGCGGCGACGATCTCGGCCACCCGCAGTTCCACCTTGGCAAACGTGTCGAAGTCGATGGTGCTGTCAGTGTCTTTCTCCGGGGCGGGCGCGGCAGTTTCGGCGGCTTTCTCTGTCGGCGCCTCGGCGGCGGTGGCGGCCACCATGGCCTCGACGTTTTTGGGGTCGATGCGGGTGAGCAGCGGCTTAAACTTCGCCAGCTCGTGGCCCACCAGGGCACTGTCGAGGGCGGTCCAGTCCAAAGAGCAGTTCAGGAAAGTCTCGGCCTTCTCCGCCATGGCCGGAAGCACCGGCTTCAGGTAAGTCATCAGCACCCGGAACAGGTTGATGCCCACCGAACAGGCGGCGTGCACCTCGGCCTCGCGACCCTCTTCCTTGGCCAGTACCCAAGGCTTTTTCTCGTCGATGTACTGGTTGGCGCGGTCTGCCAGCGCGATGATCTCGCGAATGGCCTTGCTGAATTCACGCTGCTCGTACAACTCGGCAATGGCCCCGCCGGCGTCGATAAAGTCCTGCACCAGGGCGGGCTCGCTGCAGGTCGCTTCCAGGCGGCTGTCAAAACCTTTACGCAGGAAGCCGGCGCAGCGGCTGGCGATGTTGACGACCTTGCCCACCACGTCGGAGTTGACCCGCTGCACGAAGTCCTCAAGGTTGAGGTCGATGTCGTCCACCCCGCTGCCCAGCTTGGCGGCGAAGTAGTAGCGGATGTACTCGGCGTCGAGATGTTCGAGGTAGGTGCGCGCGTTGACGAAGGTGCCACGCGACTTGGACATCTTGGTGCCGTTAACGGTCAGGAAGCCGTGGACAAAAATCGAGGTCGGCGTGCGGTAGCCGGCAGAGTCGAGCATGGCCGGCCAGAACAGGCCGTGAAAGTTGATGATGTCCTTGCCGATGAAATGGTAAAGCTCGGTGCTGGAGCCTCTGGCCCACACCGCATCGAAATCCAGCCCCTCGCGGTCACAGAGGTTTTTGTGGCTGGCCATGTAGCCGATCGGCGCATCCAGCCATACATAAAAGTACTTGCCCGGCGCGTTGGGAATTTCGAAGCCGAAGTAGGGTGCATCGCGGCTGATGTCCCACTCCTGCAGGCCGGTGTCCAGCCATTCCTTCAGCTTGTTGGCAATCTGTGGCTGCAGGGTGCCGCTGCCGGTCCACTCTTTGAGCATCTCTTCAAAGGCGGGCAGGGTGAAGAAGTAGTGCAGCGATGCCTTGTCCACCGGCGTGGCGCCGGACAGGACCGAGGTGGCGTCGATCAGGTCACTGGGGCTATAGGTGGCGCCGCAGGCTTCGCAATTGTCGCCGTACTGGTCCGGGGTCTTGCAGCGCGGGCAAGTGCCCTTGATGTAACGATCGGACAGGAACAGCTGCTTCTCAGGGTCGAAGGCCTGGGTGATTTCCCGTTCGGCGATATGGCCGTTGGCCTGCAACGCCAGGTAAATCGACTCGCTCAGCTCCCGGTTCTCTTCCGAGTGCGTGGAGTGGAAATTGGCGAAGTTGATGTGAAAGTCACGGCTGTCGGCCAGGTGGGCCGCATGCATCCGGTCGATCTGCTCCTGCGGCGTGATGCCCAGCTCCTCGGCGGTCAGCATGATAGCGGTGCCGTGGGCGTCTTCGGCACAGACATAACGGCAGTTATGCCCGCGGGACTGCTGGAAGCGCACCCAGATATCCGTTTGCACCTGCTCCAGCATGTGACCCAGGTGCAGGGGGCCATTGGCATAGGGTAGGGCGCTGGTCACGAGGATATCGCGGACACTCGACTGGGCGCTGCGGTCGGACATGCGAACAGGTTTCCCGGCTTGGAAAAAAGGGGCGCCACTATACCTCAAAGTCCACCGCGAAGTCCTGCGGTGGTCAGCCCGAATGCGGCCTGTGCGGTCATCTGCCGGGGTGCCCCGCGCGTACCCACCAGCCTGAACCTGCCCAAAGCGATCGCGGAGGCAACTATCAACAGCAACACAGGGCCCGGCCTGGCAGAGGACCTCTACGGCAAGCTGGTCAACGAAGAAGACGCTCGGGTCTGCAAAGATATTTCCGACGACGCCTGTCGCGAGACGCCGCGCAATTTCCTGCTCATTCTCATCAGCAACGGTTTCACCAAGCTGGGGGATGCCCTGGCCAGCCCCAAGACCCTGCTGCCCTGGATGGCGGCCTCCATCGCCGTACCGCCCTGGATGATCGGCCTGCTGGTGCCCATCCGCGAGTCCGGGTCGCTGTTGCCGCAGCTAGCCATCGCCAGCTTCATCCGCAGCTTGCCGGTGCGCAAATGGGTCTGGGTGACTGGCAGCCTGCTACAGGCCGCCGCGGTGTTCCTGCTGGTCATGATCTCCATGACGCTCACCGGCGCCGTTGCCGGCTACGCCATTATCGCAAGCCTCATATTGTTCAGCCTGGCACGCGGCTTCTGCTCCGTGGCGTCCAAGGACGTGCTGGGCAAGACCGTTCCCAAGTCCCGCCGCGGCCAGCTCACCGGTTGGTCTTCCAGCGCGGCCGGCCTGGTGACGGTCAGCATCGCCGCGGTGCTGCTGGTGCTGGGTGGGCGCGGTGAGCTCAATGAATTCTATGCCCAGCTGCTGCTGGGGGCGGGCTGTCTGTGGCTGGTTGCGGCGCTGATCTACAGCCAGGTGGTGGAGTATTCAGGCGAGACCGACGGCGGCGGCAATGCCGGTGACGAAGCGCTTAAGCGCCTGGCCCTGCTCAAGACCGATCCGGACTTCCGCAACTTCATCATCGCCAGGGCGCTGTTGATGTGCTCAGCGCTCAGCGCACCCTTCTATGTGTTGATGGCGCAGGAACGCGTGGGCAGTGCGCCGGCCCTGCTGGCCCTGTTTCTGCTGTCTGCCGGTGCCGCGAGCCTGGTGAGCGGGCCCGTTTGGGGCCGTTTCGCCGACGCCAGCAGTCGCCTGGTAATGGCGGCGGCCGCAGCAATGACCAGTGCCAGCGGCCTGCTGTTGGTGCTCATGGCCTGGTTAGCCCCGTCTCTGCTGGAGCTGATCTGGACTATACCCGTGATGTACTTCCTGCTGAGCGTTGCCCACAGCGGAGTACGGGTGGGCCGCAAGACCTACGTGGTTGACCTTGCCTCCGGCAACCGCCGCACCGACTACGTGGCGGTGGGCAATACGCTGATCGGCGTGCTGCTGTTAATGGCCGGTGCCATCGGTGCGCTGTCTGCGCTGGTCGGTGTGATCGGTGTGGTGGCCGTGCTGTCGGGCATGGGCGCGCTGGGCAGCCTGCTGTGTCTGGCGCTCAAGGAAACCTGATCGCGCCTAGCGCGTGGTGTAGCGACCGATGGCGCCGGTAATCCGGCGCAGCAGCCAGCGTGGCGTATTGCGGCTGCTGAAGGTCGATAGCTGGTTGACCAGTCCGGGAATGCAAATCACCTCGCCTTTCATGCAGGCCCGGTAACCGGCCGTCGCCACATCGTCCACGTCGCCAACCGCGAATTCGGGTACCACCAGGTTTTCATTTTTCTCCTGAGCACCGCTCAGCATGCCGGTGTCGGTGACGCCGGGGCACAAAGCGGTGACGGTGACCCCGCTGCCGCGCAGTTCTTCAGACAGCGATTCGGTGAGAGATAGCACGTAGGCCTTGCTGGCGGCATAGCTGGCCAATGCCGGCAGCGGCTGGAAGGCGGCGATGGAGGCGACGTTGAGAATGCGCCCGCTGCCCCGTTCCACCATGCCGGGCAGGAAAGCGGTCAACATGGAGGTGAGACCGCTGATGTTGAGGTCGATAAGACGCTGGTGGGTGTTGGCCGGCATGTTCACAAAGCGGCCGTGCTCCAGCACGCCAGCGTTGTTGACCAGCACCTCGACCTCGAGGTTTTTCTCCGACAGCGCAGTCAGCAGCTTTTTCGCCGCCGCCCGCTGAGTCAGGTCGGCGGGTACTACGTGCACCCGGTTGCCGTGAGCCGAGTGTAGTTTGTCGGCGAGCTGCTTGAGTTTGTCTTCGCTGCGGGCGACCAGTACCAGGTCGTAACCGCCGCCGGCAAATTTCCCGGCCAGCGCCTCGCCAATACCCGAGGAGGCGCCGGTGATCAGTGCAATTTCCTTACTCATGGATCCAGCGTAGTCGAGAATCTTGATGTAGACCAAGAGAACATCGGTCTGGGACAACGCCCGGCGCCTGGCGATTTATACTCGTCCGATGGCCGATACCGCACCTGCAGAGCGCGGGGTCAAGTTGTTGCATGATCCGGTGCGCAACAAAGGCACTGCCTTCACGGAGGCGGAGCGGGATGCCTTGGGTCTGCGCGGTCTGCTACCGCCGCGGCACAATTCGCCGGCGGAGCAGGAACTGCGGGTGCTCGACAATCTCAACCACAAGGTCTCTGACCTGGAACGCTACCTGTTCCTGATTGCTCTGCAGGACCGCAACGAAACCCTGTTCTACCGCGTCATCACGCACCATGTGGAGCGCATGATGCCGCTGATCTACACACCGACCGTTGGCAAGGCCTGCCAGCAATTCGGGCACGTCTACCGCCGGCCTCGAGGCCTCTACATTTCCCTGGGCGACCGCGGCCGGGTGGCCCAGCTGCTGCGCAACTGGCCGCACCGGGAAGCGCGCATCATCGTGGTGACTGACGGCGAGCGGATACTGGGTTTGGGGGACCTGGGGACCTATGGCATGGGGATACCCATTGGCAAGCTGGCGCTGTATACCGCCTGTGCCGGTATTGCACCCACCGAGTGCCTGCCCATCACCCTGGACGTGGGTACCAACAACGAGTCTTTGCTCAACGACCCGCTCTACACCGGGCTGGAGCGAAAGCGCATGCGCGGGCCGGAGTACGACGAACTGATCGAAGAATTCATGGTGGCGGTGCACGAGGTGTTCCCGGGAGTCCTGGTGCAGCTGGAGGACTTCGGCAACGCCAATGCCTTCCGCCTGCTCAAGCACTACCGGGAGCGGTACTGCCTGTTCGACGACGACATCCAGGGCACCGGTGCAGTGGCGGTGGCGGGTCTGATGGCGGCGATGCGCATCACCGGCGGGCGGCTGGCCGACCAGAAGCTGCTGTTCCTGGGCGCCGGACAGGCGGCCATCGGCATTGCCGACTGCCTGGTCAGCGCCATGGTGCAGGAGGGCTGTGACGAGGCGCGGGCTCGGGGCGCCTGCTGGATGATTGATTCAAAAGGGCTGTTGACGGCAGACCGCGCCAGCATCCCGCCACAGAAGCAGCCCTATGCACACGCGGGCGAGCCGACCTCCGACCTGCTGGCAGCGGTGCAGGCGCTCAAGCCCACTGCCATTATCGGCTGCGCCGGGCAACCCCAGACGTTTACCGAGGCTATCGTACGGGCGATGAGCGAGCTGAACGATCGCCCTATCGTGTTTGCCCTCTCCAATCCTACCTCCAGGGCGGAGTGCACTGCCGAGCAGGCTTACACCTGGAGCAAGGGTAGAGCTATCTACGCCAGTGGCAGTCCCTTCGACCCGGTCAAACTGGGTGGCCAGACCTTCGTGCCCGGGCAGGGGAACAATGCCTACATTTTCCCGGGCGTGGGTTTGGGTGCCCTCTACAGTCGCGCCGCTCGGGTCACTGACGAGATGTTCCTGGCTGCTGCCAATTGTCTGGCTCACCTGGTCGATGAAGACGACCTGGCCCTGGGCCGCATCTACCCCGCGCTGTCGAAAATCCGCGATGTCTCCGCGGCCATAGCAGCCGCGGTGGCCAGCGAGGCCCAGCGCAGCGGCCTTGCGGGCAGGGAGTTGCCGCGCGACCTGGAATCCGCCATCCGCGAGCACATGTACGAGCCCGTCTACCCGCATTACGCCTGAACCGGGGCAGTCAGCGCGCCGCAGGGAATGCTATTCTTTCGTTTTTTTTGCGAGCAGCCCCGGCATGAGTAATAAAATCCCCCGCAGTAACGACAACGATTACGCCTCCGAGATCATTGCGGAGCGCCAGCGCTTTATTGAAGAGAAAACGCCGGCCCAGCTCGATCACACCAAACGCTTTTCCTTTGACCCGGATACCATGGCGGGCAACGTCGAGCATCTGTTCGGGGTGGCGCAGATTCCCATCGGCCTGGCGGGGCCGCTGCTGGTCAACGGCGAGCACGCCCAGGGTGAGTTCTATGTGCCCATGGCGACCATCGAGGGGACCCTGGTGGCGTCCTACAACCGCGGTATGCGAGTGATCCGCGAGGCCGGTGGCGTGACCACTACCGTGTGCGGTGAGGCCATGCAGCGGGCGCCGACCTTTATCTTCCACAGCGCCCGCGAGGCCCGGGACTTCCGCGACTGGCTGGTGGCCAACTTCGACGCTGTTAAGGCCCAGGCGGAGTCCACCACCTCGGTGGGCAAACTGCTGGAGGTCGAGCACTACATCGTGCACAACATGGTGCACACCCGCTTCGATTACTCCACCGGTGACGCCGCCGGCCAGAACATGACCGGCAAGGCGACCTTTGTCGCCTGCGAGTGGATTCGCAGCCAGATTCCCTACCTGCGCCACTACCTGCTGTCGGGTTCCTTCGACACGGAAAAGCGCACGTCTTACGTCAACTCGCTGAAAGGCCGCGGCCGCCGTGTGACGGCGGAGATCACGCTGCCCCGCGAGGTGCTCGGTGACGTGCTGCGCATTACCCCGGAGCAGATGCACTACGGCTACGGGATCTCAACGCTCAGCGCCTTCATGGCCGGCTCCTCCAACAATGCCGCCCACCCGGCCAACGGCCTGGCGGCCATGTTTCTGGCCACCGGCCAGGATGCGGCCAATATCGGCGAGGCCAACCAGTGCACGGTCTACAACTACGTGACCCGCGACGGCGACCTGTACTTCTCGGTCACGCTGCCGGCGCTGATTATGGCCACCTACGGCGGCGGCACCGGTCTGTCTACCCAGCGCGAATGCCTGGAGGTCATGGACTGCTACGGCCCCGGCAAGGTGATGAAGTTGCTGGAAATCGCCGCCGGGGTGGTGGTGGCTGGCGAGCTGTCGCTGGGGGCTGCTACCCGGGTTGACCGCAAAACGGGCACCAACGAGTGGGTCGACGCCCACGAGAAGCTGGGCCGCAACCGCTAGCCGCGCGCCGCTGGCCGCGTGCCACTAGCCGCCCGCGCTCAGCGCCAGGCGCCGAGAATGGCTCCCATCAGGGCCATGAATACCACCATGTAGCCGGCGTCGATCAGCCACAGTGTGAGTGGCTTGCGGCTGAACAGATAGCTGATGCCATAGCTGGTGGCTATGAAGGCCAGGCCCAGCAGGCCGCCGGCAGCCAGGCCCGAGCCCAGGCCCGGGGCGGGATGCAGTTGCAGTAACAGCGCCAGCGAGCTCGCCATCACCAGGTTGAGTACGAAGGCGCCGCCGAAGATAAGCGGCGTGTTGCCACCCTGAATGTCCTCGTCGGTCACCCCTTCCATACGCTGCCAGGCCTTACCGAACACTGGTCCGTACCAGATACCGCCGAGTACAAAGGCTGATACTGCGCTGACCAGGACTGCCAGCCAGTTGATGGAACCCAGATCCATGTTGAACCCCCCTGCTTATTATTGTCTGCCCAGCATAGACCTGATGCGAGCCGAGGTGAAGCGGACTCGGGTTATACTTGCGGGCTTTTGGCGCCCGGCCTGGGCCGGGCGCCGCCTCAATAGAGCTGCACCAGTGCCACTGCACAACCTAGGAGACACTCAGTGAAAACACTGCAAACCTTCTTTTGCCTCATCCTGTTGCTGCCGCTGGCAGCCCTGGCCGATGAGCACGAGAAAGAGAAAGACAGCCCGGCAGTCGAAGCCGAGCCCCAGCGCTTTGTCAGCCAGCACGAGATTCGCGTGCAGGGCCAGCGGGTGCGCTATCGTGCCACCGCCGGCACGCTGATCATGCGCGACGAGGAAGACAAGCCCATTGCCGAGTTCGGTTACACCGCCTACGAGAAAGAAGGTGAGAACAAGGCCACCCGGCCGGTGATGTTTGCCTGGAACGGCGGCCCCGGCTCGGCGTCGATGTGGCTGCACATGGGGGTGCTGGGGCCGCAGATTACCGTGGTGGAAGACCTGGCGGTGAATGGCAAGGGGCCGTTCAAGCGCAAAGACAACGAGTACAGCATCATCGACAAAGCCGACCTGGTAATGATGGACCCGATCGGCACCGGCTTTTCGCGCCCGCTGGGCGAGGCCGAGGGCAAGGACTTCTGGGGCGTCGACAACGACATCAAGTCGGTCTCCGATTTCATCGCCCAGTACGTCACCGAGAACGACCGCTGGGCCTCGCCGAAGTACATCCTCGGCGAGAGCTACGGCGGCATGCGCGCTGGCGGCGTCAGCTATGACCTGCTCACCCGCCACAGCATCGGCCTCAACGGCGTGGTGCTGGTCTCACCCTATATGGATGCCGCCGGCGGTGGTGGTGTCGGTGTGGCCAACCTGATTACCGGCTACCCGATGACCCTATCCACCTACGCGGCTACCGCCTGGTTCCATGATGCCCTGGCCGACAAGCCCGCCGACTTCCAGGCCTTCCTGGCGGAGGTGGACGAGTTTGCGATCTCCGATTATCTGACCGTGCTGGTCAAGGGTGCCCGGGCCGGTGACGCCGAACGCCAGCGGGTGGCTCGGCAGCTGGCGGCCTACACCGGTACCACGCCGGTGTTCTGGCTGCGCGCCGATTTCCGCGTTACCGAGGGCCAGTTCGTCCAGGAGCTGCTGCGCGATCGCGACCAGCTCGCCGGCCGCATCGACTCGCGCTTCTTCGGCTACACCACCAACGCGCTGGCGGAGAGTATGCCCTTTGACCCTTACATGAGTTCAGTGGGTCCCGGCTTCGTCGCTACCTTCAATGACTATATCCGCACCGATCTGGGTGTGGACATTGAGCGCCAGTACGTGGTGTCCGGCGGCCTGTGGCGTCACTGGGATCGCACCCACAAAGACCCGAAAAACGGCTACAAGACGGCGGCCGACACCGGCATCGACCTGGCCTACGCCATCATCCGCAATCCGGACATGAAAGTGCTGGTGCAACAGGGTTACTTCGACCTGGCCACGCCCTACCGGGCCTCGGAGTACTTCATCGACCAGATGCCGCTGCCGGACAGCCTGCGTGACAACGTGGCCATCGAGTACTACGAGGCGGGCCACATGATGTACGTGCACCCGCCTTCGCTGGTGAAATTCCGCAAGGACCTGGCCGACTTCATCGACGCCAGCCTGTAGCGGGCAGCGTTGGTCAGCCGCGCGATTGTGGCGAGGCAGGGCGCTGCTTATACTAGCGCCCTCCGCGCCACCCGGAAGTTGCCATGAACCAGGTCAAGCACATTATCGCCGTTGCCTCCGGCAAGGGCGGCGTGGGCAAATCCACCACCGCCGTCAATCTCGCCCTGGCGCTCAAGGCGCGTGGCGCTAATGCTGGCGGGGGAAAGGTGGGCCTGCTGGATGCCGATGTCTACGGCCCCAGCCAGCAAATCATGTTGGGTATCCCCGAGGCGCAACAGCCCGAACAGAAAGAAGGCAAGTACCTGCTGCCCATCGAGGCCCACGGCCTCGCCACGATGTCTATGGGCTACCTGGTCAGCGAGCGCACACCCATGGTGTGGCGTGGTCCCATGGCGGGCGGTGCCTTGCAGCAGATGCTGGAGCAGACCTGGTGGGGTGAGCTCGACTACCTGGTGATCGATATGCCGCCGGGCACCGGCGACATCCAGCTCACCCTGTCCCAGAAGGCCAAAGTCGCCGGCGCGGTGATTGTCACCACGCCCCAGGACATCGCCCTGCTGGACGCGCGCAAAGGCATCGAGATGTTCGCCAAGGTGGGTATCCCGGTATTGGGCATCGTCGAGAACATGGCGGTACACATCTGCAGTGCCTGTGGTCATCAGGAGCATATCTTCGGCGCCGAGGGCGGCGAGCGCATCGCCGCCGAATACGGTGTCGAATTACTGGGCTCACTGCCGCTGGCGCTGTCGATTCGCGAACAGACCGACAGCGGCCGGCCCACGGTAGTGGCTGCCCCGGATAGCACTGAGGCCGCCAGCTACCTGGCGATTGCCGACCGCGTCGCCGCGGCGCTGTCCGGCGCGCCCAGCGGCGGCCCGGAAATAGTTATCAGCAACGATTGAGCGGCCTGTCGGCCGCGTAAACAGGGTTTTCATGAGCATCAAGTCAGACAAGTGGATTCGGCGCATGGCCGAGCAAGCGGGCATGATTGAGCCTTTCCAGGCCGAACAGGTGCGCTACGTCAATGAGCAGCGCGTTATCTCTTTCGGTACCTCCAGTTACGGCTACGACGTGCGCTGCTCCGAGCACTTCAAGGTGTTCACCAATATCCACTCAGCGACGGTGGACCCGAAGAATTTCGACGAGAAGAGTTTCGTGGATATTCACGGTGAGTACTGCATCATTCCACCCAACGCCTTCGCACTGGCGTCTACCGTGGAGTACTTCCGGATTCCCCGCAATGTGCTCACCGTGTGCCTGGGCAAGTCGACCTATGCCCGCTGCGGCATCATCGTCAACGTCACGCCGCTGGAGCCGGAGTGGGAGGGTCACGTGACCCTGGAATTTTCCAACACCACCAACCTGCCGGCGAAGATCTACGCCAACGAGGGTGTCGCCCAGATGCTGTTCTTCGAGTCCGACGAGGTCTGCGAAACCAGCTACAAGGACCGCGGCGGCAAATACCAGGGCCAGACCGGGGTCACCCTGCCGCGCACCTGATCGCGCCTCTCCACACACCGATGCGGGCGCTGCTACTGCCACTGCTAATTGTTGCGCTGCTGCTGGCCGGGCCCGCCCGGGCCCAGCGCAACGACTTGCCCGCCATGGGCGAAACCGGCGTGATCCCGGTGGGCCAGGAATACATGATGGGCCGGGTCTGGCTGATGTCTTACCGCCGCCAGGTGCCGGCGCTGGAAGACCCGTTGATGCAGGACTACCTGGAAACGCTGCTGTTCCGACTGGCGGAGACCAGCGAGCTGCAGGACCGCCGGCTGGAGCTGATTACGGTTCAGGCAGACTCCATCAACGCTTTTGCGGTGCCGGGCGGCGTGGTGGGCGTGCACAGCGGTCTGGTGCAAAAGGCCGAGAGTGAGTCCGAGCTGGCTTCGGTGCTCACCCACGAACTCGCGCACGTCAGCCAGCGCCACTGGTCGCGCAGCGTGGAGGCTTCCCAGCGCAGCCAGATTCCCAGCCTGCTGGGCCTGCTCGGCGGCATGGTGGCGGTCGTGGCGGGGGCCGGTGATGCAGGTATGGCCGCCATCGCCGGCACCCAGGCCGCTGCCCAGCAGAATCGACTGCGCTTCAGCCGCGCCCATGAGAAGGAGGCGGACCGGGTAGGCATCCAGAACCTGGCCCGAGCGGGCTTCGACCCCAACGGTGCCGCCAACATGTTTGCGGTCATGCAGGATGAATCGCGGCTCTACTCGCGGCCGCCGGAGTTCCTCATGACCCACCCGCTGACCGAGTCGCGTATTGCCGACGCCCGCAACCGGGCGCGCCAGTACCCACGCCGGGTCTATGCCGACAATCCCGATTTCCAGCTAATGCGCATGCGCGTGAAGGCCGCGAGCTTCCGCGCCGACGAAGAGGCCGAGGCCTGGTTCCGCAAGCGTCTGGAGCGCAAGGGCCGCAATGCCGAGGCGCAGCAGTACGGCCTGGTGCTGGTGCTCACCCGGCAGCGCCAGTATGCCCGGGCCATGGAGCTGCTCACGCCGCTGCGTGAATACCGGCCCGACAACCTGCCCTACCTGCTGGCAGAGGCCGATATCTATATCGAGTCCGGTGAGTTCGACGACGCCCTGTCGCTGCTGGGCCGGCAGTGGATGCTGATGCCGGGGAACTACCCCCTGACCATGGCGGTGTCCAAGGCCCACCTCCGGGCTGGTCGCTACACCGAGGCCGAGAAAATTCT
>JANQGK010000241.1 GCA_028277365.1 Halieaceae bacterium
AGTAGCTGAGCGCCGCATCGAACACGGCTGGGGGCCTGAGATGCACCGGGTAGATATGGAGCTGCCTCTGTAACGCAGCCCTGACGTCAGCCGCGGCTACCGCCCCACCCAATACAAACAGCGCCAAGCCCTCATTGAATCCCTGCCACTGGCCTGACAGACTGAGCGTCCACGTAGACAGGACCAGAGCATGAAGTACACCGGAAGCTGCCACTGCAAGGCAATCCAGTTCGAAATTGAGGCGCCCGAAGTCATCGAAGCCGACCTCTGCAATTGCTCAATTTGTTCCAAGTCGGGTTTCCTGCACCTGATCCTGCCGCTCAGCAAATTCAAGCTGCTCGCTGGCGAGGACGCCATCACCACCTACACCTTCAACAGCGGTGTGGCCAAACACACGTTCTGCCGCTACTGCGGCGTGAAGCCCTTCTATACGCCGCGCTCCAACCCGGACGGCATCGACATCAATGTGAACTGTCTGGACACCCGGCCCGCACAGATCAACATCACCGAGTTTGACGGCCAGAACTGGGAGCAGAACGCAGCCAGCCTGGCCCACAAGAGTGAGGAGGTCGATGCAGGTGCGTGAGGCCGGCGCCGAGGAACGCGCCGGCATTCTAGCGTTGCACCGGGTAGCCTTCGCCGCCGCAGAGGGCGAGGAAGCCGGCGAGATCATCGCCGCCCTGGTGGATTCCCTGCTGGACGACCCCACGGCCCAACCTCTGCTGTCGCTGGTGGCAGAAACAGAGAATGCGTTGGTCGGTCATATCCTGTTCACACCGGTCACGGTAGACGGCGTTGCGGGCGGTTACATCCTGGCTCCGCTGGCGGTCAGCCCAACCGCTCAGCGCGGTGGCATTGGCAAGGCGCTTATCCATGCAGGTCTGGAGCGGCTCAGGCAGCAAGCTGTGCCCTTTGTGATGGTACTGGGCGACCCCGCCTACTATTCACGCAGCGGGTTCGCAACCAGCCACGCGATCCGGCCACCGCACGATATTCCCTATCCCGAAGCATGGATGGCGTTGGCATTGGTGGAGGGCGCCCTGAACGAGTTCAGCGGCACCCTGCAATGCGCCGACGCACTCAACGCGCGAGAACACTGGTAATCGAGAATTCCCTATGAGCTATGTTTACCTGACCATCGCCATTGTCGCCGAAGTCATCGCCACTAGCGCGCTCAATGCGTCCCGGGGGTTTACTGCGGCCATGCCGTCGGCAATCGCCGTGATCGGCTACGGCATCGCATTCTACTGCCTCGCTCTGGTGCTTAAGACCATGCCGGTGGGCGTGGCCTACGCCATCTGGTGTGGCCTGGGCATTGTATTGATTGCGCTGGCGGGCTATTTCCTGTTCGGGCAAACCTTGGATGCCGCTGCGCTGGCAGGCATAAGCCTGATCGTCGCCGGCGTCGTGCTTATCAGCCTGTTCTCGGATACGCTGGCCAAAACCCACTGAGAGGCCGTGTCATGACACTGGACACCTGGATTCTTTACGTAGGCACCGTGCTGCTATTCATGAGCACGCCGGGGCCCAGTCATCTGCTGATGATCTCCGTGAGTATGACCAACGGCTTCCAGCGCTCGCTGGCCACGGCGGCGGGCGACCTGACGGCCAATGCCATCCAGATTCTTTTGGCCGGCCTGGGTCTTGCGGCCGTGGTCACCAGTTCCAGGCACGGCTTCCTCGTGATCAAGTGGCTGGGCGTGGCCTACCTGGCATGGATGGGACTGCGGATGATTATTCACTCGTTTCGTGCCGGTGCCGAGGCGCGGCCGCTGCCGGCGGCCTCCCTGCAGAGCCTGTGGCTGCGGGGCTTCCTCACGTCTGCTGCGAACCCCAAGGCGGTCGTGTTCTTCGCGGCCCTGTTCCCCCAGTTCCTAAACACCGAGGCGGCACTGTGGCCGCAGATAGCCGTTCTCGGCGCCACCTATATCGCCATTGACGGAAGTTTCCTGGCGGCCTACGGCAAGGGGGCCAGCTGGCTGGCCAACAAAATGGCCAGCGGCCTCAAGCCCGTGGTGGACCGGCTGGCGGGCGCCAGCCTGATGGGTGCCGCAGTCTTGCTGGGCGTGCGGGGTGTAGAGCGGTAGTCACCGCCCCGCCCGCCTAGGCGGCAGGCGAGCCGCCAAACAGTGCCGGGAATAGCGCCGGCAGGAACACCAGCAGGCCGATCACCGCCGCCACCAGCGCGGCGATCAATACCGCGGTGGCAGCCACGTCTTTGGCCTTGCCGATCAGGGGATGATGCTCGGGCACGGCAGCATCGGCCAGGTATTCCAGCGCCGTGTTCAGCGCCTCGGTCACCCACACCAGGGCGACGGCCACCAGCAGGGCAATCCAGTCGGCACGCTCCAGTCGCAACCAGAACGCCAAGGCCACCACCAGCACGGTGGCCAGCAGGTGAACACGGGAATTGTGCTGCGAACGCAGCAGGTCGATGAAACCCCAGAAGGCATGACTGAAGCTGGCCATGCGCTCAGCAATGCGGAAGCGGCTCACTCGCGGGACATGTACCGCATTTCCTGAGTGTTCACCTTGATACGCTCGCCCACTTCCAGGTATTCCGGCACCTGCACCACCAGGCCGGTGTTGCAGGTGGCGGGCTTGGTCCGCGATGAGGCGGAGGCGCCTTTCATACCCGGGGCGGTCTCAACGATTTCCAGCACCACCGACTGGGGCAGTTCAATGCCGATCAGCGCGCCATCTACCAGCAGCCCCATGATGCCGCCCAGGCCGTCGCTGATGAACTGGGCCTGGTCGCCCAAGCTGTCGGGAGACAGGCTGTACTGGCTGTAGTCTTCCTCGTCCATGAACACGTAGTCGTCGCCGTCCATGTAGGAGTACTGAAGCTGGCGGCGCTCCAGGTCAATATCGCCCAGCATGTCCTCGCCCTTGAAGGTCTCGTCCAGCTTCTGCTTGGTGCGGGCGTTGTTGAAGCGCACTTTGTACAGGGTGTTGGCGCCGCGGGACGACGGCGCTTTCACGTCGATGTTGATGACGATGAAGGGGTCGCCGTTGATCTCGACCACGCTGCCGCGCTTCAGG
>JANQGK010000003.1 GCA_028277365.1 Halieaceae bacterium
CCAGGGACAGGATGCCGCCGGGGCCCTCAAGCTGGCCGAGCTGGGTGCCGGCGTTCACATATACCGCGGTGCCCGCCAGCATGCCCAGCTGACTGACCCAGTAGAAACGCCACAGGGAGATGGGTAACACGCCCATTACCAGATTGATCACAAAAAAGGGAAACAGCGGTACCAGACGCAGGCCGAACAGGTAGAACGGGCCGTCCCGCTCGAAGCCTGCGTTGAGGGCCTTGAGCTGGCGCTTGAAGCGCGACTGCACCCAATCGCGCAGCAGCACCCGCGATACCAGGCAGGCCAGGGTGGCACCGATGGTGCTGGCGAAAGACACCAGCAGCAGCCCGTACCAGAAGCCGAACAGAGCGCCCCCCGCCAGGGTGAGCACGGCCGCCCCGGGCAGCGACAGCCCGGTCACCAGTATGTAGAAGGCAAAGTAGATGGCGCCGGTGCTGAAGGGGTGCTCCGCGTAATAAGCCTGGAAGTCGTCCATGCGTGCTTTCAGTTCATCGAAGCGCAGGTAGCTGCCTAGGTCGAAACTGAACCACAGGGCAACTGCCACACCAATGGCTGCCAGTACCGTGATCTGCTTGCTATTCATATCGTGTTGGCCTTCTATCAATACCGGTTTTCTCAGTGCCGGTTGGTCTCAATACCGGCTGTTATCTAATTGCCGGCTGTGCAGGCGTTGCCCGACCCGGCCTACTTAGTTGCGGTTTCCGGGCGTTGGTTCCGCGACAAAGCCTTCAGCTTATACCAATTGCCGCTACCGGGATGCCGAAAGGTGATAAGCAGACTGCGCTCATTTCTTGTACGACGGCCGGCCGGTGGTATGATTGCGCGCTTACGTTCGAGTTAAACACTCCTGGAGACAGCGAATGAGTGAGCACATTGTTCATGTAACGGATGCGTCTTTTGACAGCGAAGTCCTGAGTTCCGACCTGCCGGTGCTAGTAGACTTCTGGGCTGAGTGGTGTGGCCCCTGCAAGATGATCGCGCCGGTACTGAATGAAATCGCCGACGAATACGCCGGCAAGATCAAGGTCTGCAAGGTCGACGTGGACGCCAACCCGGAAGTACCGCCGAAGTTCGGCATTCGCGGCATCCCCACCCTGATCATCTTCAAAGGCGGTAACGCCGAGGCCACCAAGGTCGGCGCCCTGTCCAAAACGCAACTCACCGAGTTCGTCGAAGCCTCCGTCTAGATCGGGTAGTTCGGGGAAAAAGCGGCGCCGGCAGCCAGATTCGCGCGCCGCTTTTTTGCCAAAGGGGGTATAGACGCCCCCCGGCGGCCGTGCTACATTTCATCGCGTCTCGCTCCCCGCGGGACTGTATAACAAGTAAAAACTCCCTGAGCGCCAAAGGCGCAACCACCTGACCACTTCACAAAGATCGTGGTCTATTCGGTCAAGCGGAAGCATCCTGGCAAATCGTTTCGGGAAACGACGGCTGATGCCCGCATTGCAAACCTAACCTGTCGCGGCCGTCCGCGCCGACACCTCTTTTCGGACCTACTTCCATACCTCTGACATATGAACCTGACTGACCTTAAAACTAAATCCACCCAGGAACTGATCGACATCGCCTCGGAGATCGGTCTGGAAAACATCGCCCGTTCTCGCAAACAGGACATCATCTTCTCCATCCTCA
Organism: Halieaceae bacterium; assembly: GCA_028277365.1. GTDB lineage: Bacteria > Pseudomonadota > Gammaproteobacteria > Pseudomonadales > Halieaceae > JANQIO01. Next base: position 1,645 of record JANQGK010000003.1, read on the forward strand.
AACGCCACGCGAAAAGCGGCGAGGACATTTATGGCGATGGGGTGCTGGAAATCCTGCAGGACGGCTTCGGCTTCCTGCGTTCGGCAGAGGGCTCCTACCTGGCGGGGCCGGACGACATCTACGTGTCGCCCAGCCAGATTCGCCGCTTCAACCTGCGCACCGGGGATTCCATCTCCGGGAAGATCCGCCCACCCAAGGACAGCGAGCGCTACTTCGCCCTGCTGAAGGTCGGCGAGGTCAACTTCACCAAGCCGGAAGACTCCAAGCACAAGATCCTGTTCGAGAACCTCACGCCGCTGTTCCCGAACGAGCGCCTGCAGCTGGAAAAAGGCAACGGCTCCACCGAGGACCTGACCGGCCGCATCATCGACCTGGTCGCCCCTATCGGCAAGGGCCAGCGCGGCCTGTTGGTGGCACCGCCCAAGGCCGGTAAGACCATCATGATGCAGAACATCGCCCAGGCGATTATCAGCAACAACCCGGAGTGTTACGTGATCGTGCTGCTGATCGACGAACGCCCGGAAGAAGTGACCGAGATGCAGCGCTCAGTGGGCGCCCAAGGTGCCGAGGTGGTGGCCTCTACCTTCGACGAGCCGCCGGCCCGCCACGTACAGGTGGCTGACATGGTGATCGAGAAGGCCAAGCGCCTGGTAGAACACAAGCGCGACGTGGTGATTCTGCTGGACTCCATCACCCGCCTGGCGCGTGCCTACAACACTGTGGTGCCCTCTTCCGGCAAGGTGCTTACCGGTGGTGTCGACGCCCACGCCCTGGAGCGCCCCAAGCGCTTCTTTGGTGCCGCCCGTAACATCGAGGAAGGCGGCAGCCTGTCCATCATCGCTACCGCCCTGATCGACACCGGTTCGAAGATGGACGAAGTGATCTACGAGGAATTCAAAGGCACCGGCAATATGGAACTGCACCTCGACCGCAAGGTGGCCGAGAAGCGCGTCTACCCGGCCATCAACATCCGCCGTTCCGGCACCCGCCGCGAGGACCTGCTGACCAGCGAGGAAGAGCTGCAGCGCATGTGGATCCTGCGCAAGCTGCTGCACGGCATGGAAGACCTGCCGGCCATTGAGTTCCTGGTGGACAAGCTCAAGGACACCAAGACCAACGAGGAATTCTTCCTCTCCATGAAGCGCAAGTAGCGCAACATGCGACGCTGCGCCCTGCTGCTGACCAGCCTGCTGCAGGCAGCGGCCTGGGCCGAGCCGGCGGAGCTGGCCGGGCGTCGCCTGGCCGTCCACGAGCTGATGGGCGACCACGCCGTCGCCCTTTTGCTGCCGGCCCCCTACAGCAACCGCAGCAACGACGTGAACTGGCCCTACCGCCAGCACAACCACCTTCACTACCTGACCCACAATACCCACCCCGGTACCCACCTGATGCTGGTGAACAACGGCCGCCAACGCGGCGAGCTGCTGTTCGCCAAGCTCGGCGACCCGGACTACGAGGTCTGGGAAGGAAAGCTGCCGTCGGTGGAGGCGCTTAAGGCCAGCACCGGCATCGACACGGTCTACAGCGAAGAGGACTTCATGCCGGCACTGCGCCGACTGTTGAACGGCAGAGCCATGGATCCGGAGGCGGAGCGCTATGACGGCACCGTATTTCCTGGCCTGTTCCAGCGCCTGATCGAGGGCGAGGTAGAAGTCTGGCTGGACCTGGGCCGTCACCGCAGCCTGGACGCCAAGCGCCCGCCCAGCGCCGAGCAGGCCCTGGCGGCCAGCCTGCGAGAACACCTTCCGGAAATCCGCATCCGTAACCTGGGCCCGGAGCTGGAAGCCATTCGCCACCGCAAGTCGGACAGCGAGCTGGCTCTGCTGCAGCGCGCCATCGACATCACCGGCGAGGCGGTGTTGGCGGCCATGGGCCGCGCGACCGCGGCGGACCACGAATACCAGGTACAGGCGACCATCGAGTACACCTTTCGCAACCTCGGCGCCTGCTGCGCGGCTTTTCCCTCTATCGTGGCCGGCGGTGAGAACGCCACCGTTCTTCACTACGGCAAAAACAGCGCGCCGCTAAACAAAGGCGACCTGCTGCTGATGGATATCGGCGCCGAGGTGAATTACTACGCCGCCGACATCACTCGCACTATTCCCGTATCCGGGCGCTTCAGCAACGACCAGCGCGCCATCTACGAGCTGGTACTGGGTGCCAACCGCGCTGCGTTTGCAGTGGCAAAAGACGGCGTCAGATTTGCTGAACTGGAGCAAGCCGCCCTGCGCCACCTGGGCGCAGGACTGCTGGCACTCGGGCTGATCACCGAGGACAACGACGAGCAGGTAAAAAGCTATTTCCTGCACGGCCTTGGCCACTCGCTGGGCATGGACGTGCACGACGCCTGGGAGTACGAGCTGGAACTGGCCGAGGACATGGTCATCACCATCGAACCGGGCATCTATGTGCGCCCGCAGGATGTGGTCAAGGCCGGCTGGTACACGGCACTGGACGAGGAGCAGAAAGCCGGTGTCGACGTCGCGCTGGCGCGCTTCGGCGGCATCGGTGTGCGCATTGAAGACAACGTGCTGATTGAGCGCAGGGGTGCCACACTATTGTCCAGCGAAATCCCGACCACGGTCGAGGACATCGAAGCCATCATGGCACCGCTGCCGTAACAAGCGGAAACAACGGTGAGAGAGGCCCCATGAAATACGCCGACCTGCGCGGCTTCATCGACTTTTTGGAAAAGCGCGGCGAACTCAAGCGCATCACCGCGGAGGTCGACCCGAACCTCGAAATGACCGAGATCTGCGACCGCACCCTGCGCGCGCGCGGCCCGGCCTTGATGTTCGAAAATCCGAAAGGTTTTAACACTCCGGTGCTGGGCAACCTGTTCGGCACCGAGGAGCGGGTCGCCCTGGGCATGGGTCAGGACAGTATCGAGGCCCTGCGCGAGGTGGGCGAGCTACTGGCCTACCTGCGCCAGCCCGACCCCCCGAAGGGCCTGAAGGACGCCTGGGAAAAAATGCCGGTGCTGAAACAGGTGCTGAACATGGCGCCGAAGGTGGTAAAGAACGCGCCCTGCCAACACCACGTGAAGCAGGGTGACGAGGTCAACCTGCACGACATTCCCATCCAGACCAGCTGGCCCGGCGACGCGGGCCCGCTGGTCACCTGGCCGTTGGTGATCACCCGCGGCCCCGGCAAGGAACGCCAGAATCTCGGCATCTACCGTATGCAGCTGATCGGCCGCAACAAGCTGATCATGCGCTGGCTGAGCCACCGCGGCGGCGCCCTGGACTTCCGCGACTGGCAGCTCAAGCATCCCGGTGAACGCTACCCGGTGGCGCTGGCACTCGGCGCCGACCCGGCCACCACCCTGGGTGCAGTGACTCCGGTACCGGACAGCCTTTCGGAGTACGCCTTCGCCGGCCTGCTGCGAGGCGGCAAGACGGAAGTGGTTAACTGCTACAGCGAGCTGTGTAAAAACCATGGCCTGCAAGTGCCGGCCACTGCTGAGTATATTTTTGAGGGTTATCTGGAGCCCGGTGAGATGGCCGACGAGGGGCCCTTTGGCGACCACACCGGCTACTACAACGAGGTGGAGTCCTTCCCGGTGTTCACGGTAGACACCATCACCCACCGGGAAAACCCCATCTACCACAGCACCTATACCGGCCGGCCGCCGGACGAACCCTCGGTGCTGGGGGCGGCCCTCAACGAGGTGCTGATTCCGCTGCTTAAAAAGCAGTTCCCGGAAATTGTCGATTTCTACCTGCCGCCGGAGGGCTGCTCCTACCGGCTGGCGGTGATTACCATGCGCAAGGAGTATCCCGGCCACGCCAAACGGGTGATGTTCGGCGCCTGGAGTTTTCTGCGCCAGTTCATGTACACCAAGTTCATCATCGTCACCGACGACGACGTCAACGCCCGCAACTGGCAGGACGTGATCTGGGCCATCACCACCCGCATGGACCCCCAGCGCGATACGGTGATGATCGACAACACCCCCATCGACTATCTGGACTTCGCCTCACCGGTCTCCGGCCTGGGCTCCAAGATGGGCATGGATGCCACCAACAAGTGGCCCGGTGAAACCGACCGCGAGTGGGGCCAGCCGATTGTCATGGATGCTGAGGTCAAGGCACGGGTGGACGCCCTCTGGGACGAGCTCGGCATTTAGGGAACCTCTGCGCAAGTAGGTAGTGCAGAGGTTTCTTAACAGTCTTGGGCAGAGCCCTGGGCTATACTGGCCGCCGCACTAGCCGCCGTCCAAGCCGGAGCCCGCGCATGCGTCGCATCAGCACCTATATCGTCCTGTTCCTGACCCTGATTCTGGTGGTCTACCTGGCCTTCCTCGATACGCTGGCGAAGCCGGTGTTTGAGAGCATCGCCACGGAGCAGTACGGTGCTGAGGTCAGCGTCGAACGGCTCAGCCTCAAACCCTTTCTTGGCGAGGCCACCCTCTACGATCTGCAGGTGGCGGACCGCCGCAACCCCATGCGCAATCTGGTGCAGGCCGACCGCGTGTACGTAGATATCGACATCGTTAAGCTGGTGGAGAACGTGGTGGATGTGTCGGAGATGGAAGTCGACGGCCTGCTGGCCTTCGGGCCCCGCACCACCCCGGCCACGATACTGCGCCCGCTGGTGGAGGAGGGCAGCGGCATTGCCAAAGTCGGCTTGCCGGATTTCGAGCTACCCGACGTGGACCGGTTGCTGGATGAGCAGCGCGACGCGCTGGTGGGCGAGGTCGAGGCGCTGGAGCAGACCTTCGAGGACACTCAGGCCAAGTGGCAGCAGAGTATCGACTCGGTTCCCGACGAGGACGACATCAAAGCCTGGAAGGAACGCATCCGCGGCCTGCAGAACATCGACAAACCGCTGCAGGCCGTCCGCGCCGCGACGGAGGTGAAGGCGGTATATGAAGAGGTAAACGGCGAAGTGCAGCGACTGCAAAAGCTGTCGCAGGACTTCCGGGGCGACATGCAGATGCTGCGCGAACAGGTGGAGCAGGCCGGCAAGCTGCCGGAGAAGTACACCGAGCGGGTAGTCAGTTCGCTGGGCCTGTCCAGCGAACAGGTAGCTCAGCTTGGCCGCCAGGTGCTGCGCGGAGATATGGACGGCCTGCTGGAACAGGTGCTGGCGCCGCTGGCCTTCAACGCCAGCGGTGAGGCCTCCACTCAGGAAAACGCTATGCCGATTTTCGTGCGGCGGGCCGCGGTGAGCGGCAGTCTGATCCCATCGGCGGCGGGCCTCTCGGTCAACGGTGAGCTGAAGGACTTCGCCTGGCCGCTGGAAAACGCCGACCAGGTCGCCACCCTGCTACTAGAGGGCGTAAGCCCCGGCGGCGGCAGCCTGACCCTAGACGCCAACGTCGATCACCGCGGCGAACCCAGCGACAGCGTCAAGATCAATATCGCCAACCTGCCGCTCGAGAACATGAACCTCGCCGGCACCGACACGCTCGGCGTCACCCTGCTGCAGACCCTGGCCAACGTGACCGGTGAGCTGCGGGTGAACGGGGGCCAGCTCGACGGCGGATTTACCAACCGCTTTACCCAGACCGAAATTGAAACCACCCTGCGGGACGGCGCCGGCCGCGCCGCCGAGCTGCTGGCGCGGGTGCTGGAGTCCAGCAGCGACTTCATGATGCAGTTGGGCTTCAGCGGCACCCTCACCGACCCTCGGGTCAGCCTGGCCTCCGATATGGACAAGATCTTTCAGCAGACGCTGGAAGGCGCTATCCGCCAGGGTGTGACCGAGCTTACCGACGAGCTGCAGCTCAAGCTGAGCAACGAGGTCGGCCCCAAGCTGGCCGGCGCACGCGATCAGTTCAATGCCCTTGAAGTGCTACAGGGCGACCTGCGCGAGAGGCTCAACGAGCTTAACGTCCTGGCGGGGCAGCGCTAGACCGACTGCAGGTTGCCGATACGCTCCGGTTTCGGCTGCGGCAGCTCCGGCAGGTTGGATTCGCGCAGCAGCAGGCCCTCGCGGTAGTACTGGGCGCTGAGCTCACGCTCACCGAGGCTGAACAGCAGGCGCGCCAGCTCGGCACAGGCCTCGGCATTGGGTGATAGCCGGTGGCTGGATTCGAAGTAATCGCGCGCCTGGCCCCAGAGGTTGTTGTGCAGGCTGACGCGGCCCAGGCACAGCATCAGGCTGGCGTCTTCCGGGTGCTGCTTGAGCCAGCCCTCGGCCAGTTTGAGGCGCCGGGCCGGGTCGCGGCCGCTGATGCGCCCGTACTGGGCAACCAGGCCGCCGTCCCAGTCGCGCTTGATGGCACGGGTCAGCACTTTTTCCGCTTCCAGGTCGTCACCGGATTCCAGCAGGCGGCGGCCGTAGTCCTCCACCAGCCGGGGATCTTTCTTCTGCTCAGCGGGAAAGCTTGTCCAGGCCTCCTTGAGGTTGTCGGCCTCGGCCAGCAGGCCCAGGTAGGCGCGCTGCTCGAAGGCATCCAGCTCCCGCTCGCCGAACACCCGCTGCTTGCGCAGCTGCGGCATCAGCTTGATCACCTCCTGCCAGTCACCCTGGCCGTCGCGCGCCCGGGCCAGCAGCCTCAGTTCCTGGGCGTGCAGGCGACCCAGGTCTTCCAGGGTATCGATCACCTGCTGGAAGCTGCGGGCGTCAAGCTGCATCTGGCAACGGGCCAGCATGCGGCTGTAGGCACGCCGCGACATCCAGTCGGAAACCAGCCCGCGGGTAGACAGGAAGCGGCGCAGTACGCGCAGCAACAGGCTCACCAGCAGGTAGAAGATCAGCAGCAACACCAGTCCCACCCAAAGGCTGGTTTCCAGCGTGTAGTGGCCGTAGGACACCAGGACATAGCCCGGGTCGGTTTCGATCAGCGCGATGACACCGACGCCGCCCAGCAGCATCGCCAGCACCACCAGCAATAGCCGGCGCATCAGCCCTGCCTCACCGCGTGGCGGGCGTCGATAACGCCCTTGACCGCTTCCAGGGAGCGACCGATATCCGGCAGCTCGGCGCTGATACGCACGCTTTCCAGCTCGGCGAGTTCCGCATCCAGGGCGCTGACGTCAGCGGCATTGAAATCGAAGAACTCCGCCAACCAGCGCCGGGTGGCGTCTAAGCTGGCGGCGTACAGGGTGGGGTTGCCGGCCAGCAGAGCGGCCTGGGCCTGGGCAATCTGCATGCGCAGGTTTTGCCGCACCAGCTGCTCCCACTGGGGGTCCATCAGGGCTTCGAAGGGTTCATCGCGGCGGCGAATCACAATGTAATCAGAGATCTTTTGCAGCGCCGCCTGGAAGCCCAGTGACAGCCGCTCCCGCCAGCTGGCATCGGGCGGCACCTCCAGGCGCCGCTGCTCCAGGGAAGGCAACTCAAAAAGGATCAAGCTGTCGACCCGCCCGGTCAGGGCCTTGAGCCGCAGCCAGGTGCCCTCGACGTCCAGGCTGGGCACTGCGCGCAACGCCGCCATATCCGCGGCGATCGCCTCCCGGGCGGGATACAGGGCGGTATCATCCAGCTCCCGCAGGATGGCGTCGGCGCTGGCGAGCAGGGCCAGCGCGGAGGCGACGTCTTTGGCCATCAGCAGGCGCTGATAGGCCAGGCGCAGCAGGTATTCCGCTTCTGCCAGGGTCCAGTCAACGCGGTCGGTACTGCTGATTTCCAACAGCTGCTGGCGCTGGCTGCGCAGCGCCGCCTCAACTGCCTCCAGCGCACTGCGCTGCTCCGCCAGGGCCGCCGCGCTACGGCTGCGCTCTTCCGCCAGTCGCGCCGCCACATCGGTGGTCGCGCGCTGACTGGCCGCGATGGCATCGGCTACCGCAGCGCGGGCGGCCTCCGCGGTGGCGTTGATGCGTTCTACATCTTCATCGAGGCGGGCCTCACGTTCATCCAGCAGCTGCCGGCGCGCCTCCTGTTGGAGATATAGCCAACCGGAAAAGCCGGCAGCGGCCAGCGCCAATACCAGGGCCAGCGCGGCCAGTCCACGACCGCCGGCGGCCGACGGCACATCAGATTCGGCGTGGCGGCGCACCGGAGGGGGTGGTGACTGGGTCGAGGGCGAAGCTGCTGCGGAGGGAGTCTCGCCGGCGGGTTTTCCCGGTTCCGGCTCAGGCGCGGCCGGCTCAGGCGCGGCCGGCTCAGGCGCTGCGGGCTTGGATGATTCCGATTTCATTACCGCCGGCTGCGACTTGTCCCCGGCCTGACCGTCCGCCGTCTTGCTGTCTCCGGCGGGCGCATCCGCTGTTTTCTGCCCGGCGCCGGCGGCCGCCGGGGTATCGGGTT
>JANQGK010000013.1 GCA_028277365.1 Halieaceae bacterium
GAGACCTGGCCGCGGCCGGCGCCGGCATCTGCCTCGATACCGCAGAAGCTAGCCACCGTATCCGCCGTGAAGTCCCCGCAGGCAGCGGCCACGGCATCCAGACCGCGGACAAAGGGCGCCAGGTGGCCTGTGTCGACCAGCTCCTCGGCAAACAGGGTATTCAGCAACGCCAGCAGGAAGGCGGCATCGGTGCCGGGCCGGATGAAGTGATGCTCGCTGGCCAGCTCGGCGGTTTCCGTGCGCCGCGGGTCGATGACCACCAGCTTGCCGCCGCGTGCTTTCAGCGCCTTGATGCGCTTGCGCACGTCGGGCACGGTCCAGATACTGCCGTTGCTGGCGATCGGGTTGGCGCCCAGCATCAGAAAGTATTCGGTGCGGTCGATATCGGGAATCGGGAACATCAGTTTGTGGCCGAACAGCCAGATGCCCACCAGGTGATGCGGGAGCTGGTCTACAGAGGTGGCGGAGAAACGGTTGTTGCTGCGGATGTGGGTAAACAGGGCCGACTGGTGCGTCATCATGCCGTAGTTGTGCACCGAGGGGTTGCCCATGTAGATACCGATAGCGTGCACGCCGTGGCGCTCGTGCACTTCGGCGAGCCGGCGGGCGGTGGTGTCCAGCGCCTCTTCCCAGCTGGTGGTCTGCCAATCGATGCTGCCGTCGTCGTTGACCACCTTCTTGACCGGCTCGCGCAGCCGGTCCGGGTCCTCGTGCAGGTCCTTCAGAGCCACCGCCTTGGGGCAGATGTGGCCGCGGGACAGGGGGTCGTTTTCGTCGCCGCGAATATCGACGATCTGGCCGTCTTCAACCTTGATCTTAAGGCCGCAAATGGCCTCGCACAGGTGACAGGCGCGGTAGTGAGTGGTCATGCGGCAGCCCTCAGGCCCTGTACCAGGGTCGTGCATTCAGTGCGTTCCAGGAAGCGCGGTACCGGGTAACCCGACGCTTCTTTCAGTGCGGCGGTCACGATCTCGTCGATGTGTTCATCCTTGATCAAATCGGTGGTACGCGGAATACCTATCGCCCCATTCAGGGCCCAGATACGGTCGATGAACTTGCGTACCAGTTCTTCCTGCGGTTCGGTCTCGTCGCCCAGCTCGCAGTACACGGCGAGTTCCGCCAGCCGCTCACCGGCGCTGTCTTTCAGTAGCTCCAGCACGTGGGGCAGCACCACGGCCTTGCCAACGCCATGGTGCTGCCCCACGTGCTGGAGCTACTGAAAGA
>JANQGK010000104.1 GCA_028277365.1 Halieaceae bacterium
GCACTCGTATCTGGGCTACCAGGCACCCCTGGCCTATGAGACGATGAATGCCGCTTGATTACCGTGTCCGATCTATTTGGGGAAGTCCACTCTGACCCCCGTTTCCTTGAATTAGGTAAACTGTTCCCCGGCATTCGTGAGATCTGGGGACAGTTTACTTAACTAGTTTGCCGCTCTAGCCTTTTTGGAGCTCGTAGCCGGATCGGCATGCATGACATGCCTAAGAACAATATCTTCAATTAAGTAAACTGTCCCCGGAAATCCAATAAGGCCGTTGATGCTGGTTGCTAAAGCTCGCAACAAGTACGGAGAGATAGTGAGGTCGCTAAAGGGCGTGATGTACAGAGCAGAGGCAATCATCACTCGAATTCACACCTGGAATATCCTGTACAAGCCCGTTGGTAACTTCCAGACATCGATTATGGAAGGAGCGGCGGCAAGGCGCTCTGAGCTAGGGCCTGTTTCAGAATCCCCGACCGCAGGCGGGGATTCCTTGGAGTACTGTCAATAACTGTACGTATGGTGTGACGAAAAACTGATTATGAGCATCAAATTACGAAGAGACTGATCAACCGACCACTCCAAGAAAGATCATTACAATTCTATAGGCTGGTTCGTAACATTTGAGCACAGATGAGTCAGGTTCCACCTCTCCATGAAGTAGCGCATTCCTCATTGCGTAGATCGTCTCTATCAAGCCGGCAAGTAGATCTTCCGGTGTACATTGAAACTCTACAGCGGCTATCTGCATGGGCGGGGCACCATCCCTCAAGAGGTCGCGCATTGGCCGAGGATTGCAGGAGTCGTATAACTCTCGAAGAACAGTCCTCTGATCGTTGGATAATTGAAGGAAGGCTGGCAAGGAGTACAGGGCCGCTGGGTCATATTGAGGCTGAATGTGGGTGAATCTTATGACCCCTGTTTGCTGTGAGGTAATTACAATCTCGATTTCACCGCCCGCTACACGGCGCGCCACAAATTCATGCCTTCGGTGTTCTCGGCGCTCATTATTGAAGTGTCTGGGAGAGATGCAAACTGTGCGGAGGGATACCCTCTCGCGTACTCCTTTTCGCATTACTTCCAAGTGAATGGCATCTAGGTTGCGCTGTAAGTCTGAGACTGCCTGTTGAAGAGCCAACGCATCCGCAGTCTCGTTATCGTCCCGCAATAATGGGAGGACGCCACGCCGAACAGCATTTGGCTGGTCTTTAACCCAATTGAGCATTACACGCTCCTGCTCCTCGCCAGAGGCGTGTCTATACCATCCATTGAATGCTGCCCATGCTTTGACAAACGGACCTATGTAGTCGATCTCCGCACGATTCATCCAGTCTTGTGCTTGGGGTGGAAGTGGCATGGAGTCTCTAGCCTAGTTTGTCGAGGTAGGCGAATGCGGCGGCCTCACCGTTCTCTATCGCTATTTCAACTACTCGTCTCGCCGCTTCGAGTAATTCAATTGAGCTTCGTTCTTGCTCGAAAGCTGACATGACAGAATCCCGAACAGACTTCTGCACGTCTTCTGGCGCATCCCAGATTCTGACCTGAGCTATATCAGATGGATACAATTCGAGTTGACCAGAAGAGCCCTTTATGTGGCGTTCAATTTGCATCTGGCCAAGTGGGCTGTTGAGAAAAACGGACATATATACGGAGTCCACACGATCGGTTCGCAAAACCGTTACATGGTTGTCAGGTAGCGCATCTACATCATGTAGGAATGGAGCGACTCGACCTATTGTGCCAACACCAGTCCCGTTGATGAGCACGTCATTTCTTTGAATAACTACGGGAGAGCCATCTTCTAAAGCGGAGCGATTGTTCTCAAACAGTACTCGATTCGTACGAACATGTTTGGAGTTGATGACCGGCAGACCTTCCTCCGAATAGTGAGGCTGACGCCCTCTGGCATTCGTGGTTAGTATTGTTCCCAAATCAACAGCTCGCCCTGTTTCGCGAAGGCGATTGTCGATCTCGGAAAAAAGCGGGCGGAAGTATTGGGCGTCAATCCTGTTTGCAATAGAGACTTGGGATGCAGAAGCGGTGAAGGTCAGCGGTTCGGGTGGTGACCAATTTGCCAGTCCCAGCTCGGCGAGAAGTTGGTTCTCCGCTCGTTCCATCATTCGATTGGCGTCTTCCAGGCACCGATACCCTCGCTCAAAAAGCTCTGCTATTCGCTCTTGCAACTGCATGCAGAGTAGAGGGATAAGGATATGCTTCACCTCTTCGGGGTTTACATTGGTCTGGTTGATCGATTGACGCGACCTCCGTTTTACCTCTGCAACGCCATATTTGCAGTTAAGAAACGCAACTAAGGTCTCTGGCAACAGAGAGTCTTCATTGGTTCTGAACCTCACCAGGTATGACGCAAAGACGGGGTCCCCGTCGAGGCAGTCCATATACAGCCCCGTGCGTCCGACCCACTCATAAGAGTTTGTTCGATTGAACAGGACATCTCGTGGACTAAGCGTGTACTGTTCGACCTCTTTTGAGCTTACCTGAGCGCATTTGTCGACATTGAGATCGCACAACATATTGTGAATCTCATTCATTCGATAGATTGGCGTACCTAAACCATCCTCATTCATCGAGATGGAAATCCCGTATTGAGAAAGTCTCAAATGATGCCCAATAGGCTCGTATTCTAGATCTGGATTCCGGAACGGTTCTTTTGTCCAGAATGAGCTGTCAATCCGCTGGTCCTTGTTATCAAGAACGTCATTCAGCGAGGCGATCCGAACCTCTGGTTCATTCAGTGCGCTCGTCATCTGGCAGTATCTTGGAAAAATGCGAAGCCTTCCGCGCGGGCAAATACCTCGAAGGCCTCGGCAATTCCATCTTGAGTCAAGCCATCGTGGTTGAACAGGTCGTGTTGAACAATGAAGTGACCGTGCGCATCTCTGATAAAAGCTCCATCAGTATTCCGGCAGTAGATCTTGCGACCGGAATTATCGACGCTTTCGACCTGCTGAGTACCAAAGAATATATTGTAGTCCTCTGTTTTGGGGCAAAGCGGGCCTGCCTCAGAGTCTTCGTTCCACTTCTGTACCAGGAGGACACTTGTTTTTGTCCCCGTATGGGGTTTGAAGGTATTTCCGTGCAACCCTACGACCGCGAGAATTCTGCACCTTTCCATAATGAACTCGCGCAGCCGGCGGTCAGATGCATTGTTGAATCTGCCTTGTGGGAGAACTACTGCCATGCGCCCGCCGGGCTTTAGAAAGTCTAGGTTTCGTTCAATGAACAAAAGGTCTCTTGCTACAGCGCGTTCGAGCTTTCCGGTCTTGGGTTTGTGCGCTAAGTCATAGGGCGCCAGCATGTCAGACTGCTTTATGTCGCCTGCGAATGGCGGGTTTGCCATTAGCAAGTCAAACCCGAAGTTTCGATAGTCCTTCTGACGAGGGCTCTGCCGTAGTTTGCGTAGCCGACGCCAGCCTTCTCCATAAGTGTCCAGCCACTCATCTTGTTTAACCGTCTCGTCCCACTTCGTCCAGTCCAGACTGTTCAGGTGGAGAACATTCGTTTCACCGTCGCCTGCAATAAGGTTTAGGCAGCGAGCTACTCTGACGCTTTTCTCATCGAAGTCGATAGCGAAGACGCTGTCGCGAACATAGTCGACACAGCGACTTGGCTTTTCTTCCATGGTAAACAGATGGCTATCTTCCTTACCAAGGTCTCTGATTATTTGTTTCCAAACATGAAACATGCCGTGAACGGTGAACCCAGCAGAGCCACAGGCAGTGTCAATGATGGATTCACCTTCGGTCGGGTTCATCATTCGCACGCACATATCGATGACCCAGCGTGGCGTAAAATATTGTCCCTTTTCGCCCTTAGAAGATTTCGAGACCAGGTACTCAAAGGCATCATCGATTACATCTAGATTTGAATTAAAGAGCTTCCATTCCTCCAGAGATCCGACACAAACTTGTAGGTGGTCAGGGGAAAGTCGAATACGTTCGTCATCTAAGAAAACACCAGGCCACTTTTTCTTTGCGTCATCGAATAGATTTTGGATGGCTTCCGCAAGTTGAGCCGCGGTGTTCTGATTGCGAAAACGTACGACTGATCCACGGCGGTACGATGTCATTTCGTCGAAGAGCTTTGTGAAAATCAGCTTGAAGACCTCTTCAAATACGTCGACGCCCGCATTTGCCAAAACTTCGTCTTCCATATCTTCAATTAGATCTCTCAATGACCGTGCGTACTTGCCTTCCTGAATGCGCTCGTTCTCTAGATCGATCAGAGTTTGAATTGTCCAAGGTTTATCGACCACTTCCTCAATGGTCTGGTCCGCGCGCGGCAGCTCATGCAGCGACATAAAATAGTTGGGGTTCTTCCGGTGCCAGACCTCAGCAAGAATTCCGTCACTCCAGACAGCCAGGGGCGCGCCAGTGGCATGTGCATAAGATCGAAGCTGCTCTTTTCCGTCCTTAAAGTTCTTCTGTTTAACTTCGACAATGATGTAGGGGACTGTCGGGCGCTTCTCATCAAACACTACGATGTCTGCCCGTTTCGAGCTGTCCCGCCCAAAGGTAATCGGGTATTCAACGGCAATGCGGGATGTGCTGTAACCCAAGTTATTGATTAGGTGATTCAGCCAGAGCTGACGGTTTCTTTCTTCCGGTTTCAGCTGGATGTCTTTTTCCCGGACGAGGCATTTTACGTACGTAACATCTTTTCCGCGGAGTTCCTTTGCAAAGGTTCGGCTATCAAGGTCATCATTTTCCTCTTGTGTGAATAGCACCAACTCAGCGTCTTCTCGGGTTTTATCGGCCACGTTATCAGTCAATTTCCGTAGTGTTGTCGTAGGTTGTGTATGCGAGCATTTCTTTGGTGAGACCTTAACCCTATTCAATCTGTGCGAGCAAAGGTAGAGAAGCAACAATTCCTCATGCTTCATCTGTTCGTTTACTTTTCGATCATTTCTAGTGCTTAACTTGGAGCTAGATTAATCGGGTGGCACAAGTTGTTTGATCGATGGCAAAGGATGTTTCGAGTTTGCTCTGCGAGCATTTAAGACCGATCGGCTTCTTGGAGCTCTGCTCCGCCTAAGAGGTTTCAGTTCAAAGCGAGTTGGACTTAAACAGGACTTACGGACGATGCGCAGGATATGTTAACAATGAAATGCGCACGTAACTTATTGAATTTATTGGCCCGCCCGAGAGGATTCGAACCTCTGACCTCTGCCTCCGGAGGGCAGCGCTCTATCCAGCTGAGCTACGGGCGGATAACTTCTGAGTGACAATCAACGGCTTTGCCTACCGCAGATTCTAGCAAGCCTGCGGCTTGCCAGCGCTCCCCCGAGGGTCTGGCCCGGAATCACAGATTCCGGGCGTTCCGCCTAAAACTGCTGCGCAGTTTTTTAACGGCTCCACCCAGCTGAGCTACGGGCGGGGAGGTCCCAAGAAGGGATGCGAATCATACCGTTACGTCCCTTCAGCGTCTAGCGCGGTGCCTTGGCGCGAGCCGTAATGGTGCGCGCTGCACTGCGGCGGCGCAGAAATCTCGTGAGGTTTGTGGGGTCATTTTTGCAAACTTGAGGCTTTTCAGTGACTTACTGAAATGGCACGGGCCTTGCAGTGACTATATCAGCGCGTCGCGGCTGGCGTGCACATGACAATTTGACGGGGTAATAAAGCCCACCGAGTTTTCGCGTTAGCACGCGTCAATCGGTGGGCTTTTTTTGTGGAGGTTAGGAAATGAAAACGTACACACGCGCCGTGGGCCTGGTGGGGCTTTCCCTGCTGATGCTCTCGGGTTCGGCGCTCGCTGAGAAGAAAATCGTGAACAGCCTGGGAGAGATGGTGACGGAGGGTACGGCGTCGGTGAATTTTCGCTATCGCTTCGAAGGCGTCGACCAGGACGGCTTTGATGAGGATGCCGAGTCCGCGCTGCTGCGCAGCCGTTTGACCTTGTCTTCGGCGGAGTACCGGGGTTTCTCGGCGCTGCTGGAGATGGACGACGTTACCTCGATCGGGCCCAACGACTACAACTCCACCGAGAACGGGAAGACGGAATACCCGGTGGTGCCCGACCCGGAAGGGACGGACCTCAACCAGGCCTGGGTCAGCTACCGATTCTCCGAGGGCAACACCACGACGGTCGGCCGCCAGCGCATCAACCACGGCAACCAGCGCTTTGTCGGCGGTGTGGCCTGGCGCCAGAACGAGCAGACCTATGATTCCCTGCGCTTTGATCTCACCCCCATCGAGGGTCTGCGTGTCGATCTCAGCTACGTCACCAAGGTGAACCGTATCTTCGGCCCGGACGACGGCGGCCAACCGGCGGAGTGGGAAGGCGACACAGGCCTGCTGCGCGTCGACTACGCCATTGCCGAAGGGCAATCGATTGCAGCCTTCGGCTACCTCATCGATGTGGAAGACCAGGGCGGTTTCCCGGCCGGGCGCACGGTCAATAATTCCAATGACACCTACGGTGTGGAGTATGCCGGCCAGTTCGACTGGCTGGGCCTCAAGGCCAGCTATGCCACCCAGTCCGACGGCGGCGACAGCGAGTTGGACTACGATGCCGACTACTACTTTCTCGAGGCAGCAGTAAAGCTCGCGCCGGTGACCGTCACCGCGGGTTACGAAGTGCTTGAGGCTGACAACGGCAAGGGATTCCAGACGCCGCTCTCGACCCTGCACAAGTTCCAGGGCTGGGCGGATAAGTTTCTGGTGACACCCGTCGACGGTATCGAAGATGCCTACGTGAAAGTGGGCGGCAAAGTCGGCCCGGTGAAGATGGCAGCTATCTACCACGACTTCCAGGCCGAATCCTCCAGTGCGGACTTCGGCACGGAGTTCAACTTCATCGCCACCTGGCCGGTCAACAAGGTGCTGACCTTGCAAGGCAAGTTCGCCAGTTTTGATACCGACGACGCATCCCGCTACACCGATACCGACAGAATCTGGCTAAGCGCACAGGTAAAGCTGTAGGGTAAAACTTGGAGACTGCGGTATGGCATGATCAGCCCGGGGGCAACGCGGGGAACCGTGAATCGATGAACGAGGAAGCTGGGGCGGCGGACGCACTGAGGGTGATGGTGCTCGACGACCAGGTAGAGCGGGTTTCCGCTGTGGAAACCAGCCTCGTCGCACTCGGGTTCAACGTGGTCTCGGTGCTGTCCAGCGCATCGGGCCTGTTGCACCAGATTGAGCAACAGCGCCCGGATGTGATTCTGGTGGATCTCGAATCCCCCGACCGCGACGTGCTCGACAGTCTCGCCATCGCCAATGCCCACAACCCAACACCGATTGTCATGTTCTCGGAAACCGATGATGTCGGGTTTATCCGCGAGGCCGTGGATGCGGGCGTTACCGCCTACCAGGGCCAGGGCCTCAACCCAGAGCGGGTAAAGCCCATCATCGAGCTGGCCATGAGCCAGTTCCGCAGCTTTGAAAACCTGCGCAGGGAGCTCATGGAAACCCGGTCCGAGCTCGAGGAACACAAAACCGTCGAGCGCGCCAAGGGGGCATTGAGTGCGCGCCACGGTATCAGCCGTGACGAGGCGCATCGCATGATGCAGAAACTCTCTATGGACCGAAATCAACGCATGCCGGTTATCGCACGCACCATCCTGGCGGCACTCGACACGGAAGCCGATAGCGCATGAGTACAGAACCCGCCAAGCTGCCAACGCCCGAAAAGTCCCGTCTGGAGCTGGGCTATATACGCTTGAGCGACAGCGCGCCGTTGATCATGGCGGCGGCGCTGGGTCTGTATGAAAAGTACGGGCTTGAGGTGAACCTGCACCGGGAGGTGTCCTGGGCAAACCTGCGAGACAAAGTGGTGGTGGGGGCGCTGGATGCCGCCCAGATGCTGGCACCCTTGCCGCTGGCAACCGCACTGGGCTGCGGTGGCCTGCGCGCCAATATGGTGACGGGCCTGGTGCTGAGCCTGAACGGCAATGCGATCACCCTCAATCGCGGTATTGCCAGCGCGATTCGTGATGAGGCGGAGCCCGTCAGTCAGGACGCTGCCAGCGCCGCAGCCGCCTTCGGCCGCTGGTTGCGCGGCGCGGGGCGGGAGCGATCCATCACCCTGGCCAGTGCCCACAGCTTTTCCTGCCACAGCATCCAACTGCGGCTGTGGCTGCGTGCCGGTGGTATTGATCCGGACCGGGACCTGCGCATTATCGTATTGCCACCGGAGCAGATGATGGACAGCCTCGCCCGCGGGCTGATCGACGGCTACTGCGTCGGGGAACCCTGGAACAGCGTTGCTGTACAAAGTGGCATTGGCGAAGTCGTTGCCACCGGCTACGGCATCTGGAACAACCTGGCGGAAAAAGTGCTCGGGGTAACGGAACACTGGCACCAGCAACATCCCACCACCCACCTGCGCCTGCGGATGGCCGTTATGGAAGCCTGCCAGTGGCTGGCGCTACCGGAGAACAGAGAGCAGACCGTTGGCGAAATGGCGCGCGTGCTGGAGTTACCGGAGCGGCAGCTCGCCCCATCCCTGCTGGGTCGCCTGCAGTTCGAAAAAGACGGTCCGGTTATCGAGCAGCCCCTGTTCCACGTGTTTGGTCGCTACCAGGCGGGCTTTCCCTGGCGCTCCACCGCCACGGACTTGCTGGAGCGCTGTCTCGCCATGATCGGCCGGTCGCCGGCCCAGGAGAATGTGGCCGCGGTGGTGCAACAGACCTATCGCACGGATCTCTACCGGGATGCGGCGCGACATCTGGGTATGCCGCTGCCGGCATCCGATACCAAGCCCGACGGTGAACATGCCGACACCTGGCAGCTCGCTCCTGGATTGGAGATGGGGCCGGATCTTCGGCTGCAGCCGGCAGAGATTGACCCAGCCTAGTGCAGGCTTGCGCGTTTCCAGTGCATGGAACGGGCTAGTGGGCTGCGCCCAGAGACGCAAAGATTTGTAAGCCATTGAAAGACATAGAAAAGCTTTTTCTGGCAAGCATCTTGCTCTACTAGTTAGGTAACACATTGCGGCGTCTGCGCTGGCATCAATACGCGGACACAACGACCAGGTCCTGGTAAAGCCGCCAAAAAAAGAGAATCAGGGGTAATCGAGCCCGCGCACTGGCAGTCACATGCCAGGTGTCGCGGGCTTTTTTTTTGGCCCCTCATTAAGGAGGTAGCACATGAACATACTCGCCGAGACGACACGACGTCTTCGATTCCTGGCCGCGGGCATCGGCGCACTCGCCTACGCCGCAGCCGGCTCCGCCATGGAGATCGGTGAGCCGGAAAAAGACGAGCTGACCTTTGGCTTTATCAAACTGACCGATATGGCGCCAATCGCGGTGGCCTATGAAAACGGCTACTTCGAAGATGAGGGCCTGTACGTCACCATCGAGGCCCAGGCCAACTGGAAGGTGCTGCTGGACGGCGTTATCGACGGCCAGCTCGACGGCGCCCACATGCTGGCCGGCCAGCCGCTGGCCGCCACCATCGGCTTCGGCACCAAGGCGCATATCGTCACGCCCTTCAGCATGGACCTCAACGGCAACGGCATCACCGTCTCCAATGAAATCTGGGAGCAGATGAAGCCGAACATTCCCCAGGAGGGCGGCAAGCCCGTCCACCCGATTTCCGCCGCGGCCCTGAAGCCGGTCATCGAGGAGTACCGGGACGAGGGCAAGCCTTTCAACATGGGCATGGTGTTCCCGGTCTCCACGCACAACTACGAGCTGCGCTACTGGCTGGCCGCCGGTGGCATCCACCCGGGCTTCTATGCGCCGCACAAGGGGGATATCTCCGGGCAGATCAATGCCGACGCGCTGCTGTCGGTCACGCCGCCGCCGCAGATGCCGGCCACGCTGGAGGCCGGCACCATCTACGGCTACTGCGTGGGTGAGCCCTGGAATCAGCAGGCGGTGTTCAAGGGGATCGGCGTACCGGTCATCACCGACTACGAAATCTGGAAGAACAACCCGGAAAAAGTCTTCGGGATGACCCGGGAGTTCACTGAGAAGTACCCGAACACCACCGTCCGCGTGGTGCGCGCGCTGCTGCGTGCGGCCCAATGGCTCGACGCCAACGACAACGCCAATCGCCCCGCGGCGGTCAAAATTCTCTCCCAGCCGGAGTACGTGGGCGCCGACTATGACGTGATCGCCAACTCCATGACCGGCACCTTCGAGTACGAGAAGGGCGATAAGCGTTCCGTGCCCGATTTCAACGTGTTCTTCCGCTACAACGCCACCTATCCCTACTACTCCGACGCAGTCTGGTATCTCACCCAGATGCGCCGCTGGGGCCAGATTGCCGAGCCGAAGAGCGACGACTGGTTTTTTGAAACTGCGCGCAGTGTCTACCGCCCGGATATCTACCGCGCCGCCGCGGAGTCGCTGATTGAGGAAGGTCTGATGACTGCCGGCGACTTCCCCAACTTCGACATCGAGTCCGGTTTCCGCCCGCCCCAGCCCGAGTTCCTGGACGGCGTGACCTACGACGGCAGCAAACCCAACGCCTACCTGGAGGCGCTAGACATCGGGTTGAAAGGTGATGATGTTATCTAATCTCAACAGCGCGGTGCTTACCGAGAAACTGGTGAGCGCTGCGCTGCCCATCGCCGGCCTGCTGATGTTCCTGTTGGTCTGGAACATGTCGGCCCAGCGCATCGAAACCTCACTGGGGCAGTTCCCCGGCCCGGCGGAGGTCTGGGAACAGGGCGGCAACCTGGTCGACGAGCACAGGGTGCAGCGTGAGAAGGCCGCGGCCTTCTACGAGCGGCAGGCCAAGCGCAACGCTGAGAAGCTGGCCAAGAATCCCGGCTACGTGCCCAAGCAGCGCCGCTTCACCGGCAAGCCCACCTTCTTTGACCAGATCGGCACCAGCCTGGTGACGGTCATGCTGGGTTTCCTGCTGGCGGCGCTGATCGCAGTTCCGATCGGCATCATGATCGGTTTAAGCCAGTCTCTGTACTCGGCCATGAATCCGCTGATTCAGCTGCTCAAGCCCGTCTCGCCCCTGGCCTGGCTGCCGCTGGTCACCATGGTGGTGAGCGCGGTGTACGTCAGCGACGACCCCACGGTGCCCAAGTCTTTTCTGAATTCCATGATCACCGTAATGCTGTGCTGCATCTGGCCCACCATCATCAACACTGCGGTGGGGGTGTCGGGGGTTAGCCAGGATCACGTCAACGTCAGTCGCGTGCTGCGCCTGGGTCCGCTCACCCACGTTTACAAAGTTGTTCTGCCCTCGGCGCTGCCGATGATCTTCACCGGCCTGCGCCTGTCCCTGGGGATTGCCTGGATGGTGCTGATCGCCGCCGAGATGCTGGCGCAGAACCCGGGGCTGGGCAAATTTGTCTGGGACGAGTTCCAGAACGGCAGCTCGAACTCACTGGGCCGCATCATGGTGGCCGTCATCGTTATCGGTCTGATCGGGTTCCTGCTCGATCGCGGCATGTTGCTGTTGCAGCGCTACCTGTCCTGGGACAAGAGCGCGACGCTGCGCTGAGGAGAATACACATGGATCAGCCACACCTGATTATCGACCACGTCTCCATGGCCTTCGATACGCCCAAGGGCAGTTTCCAGGCCCTCGATGACGTGCACCTCAAGATCAACAAGGGAGAGTTTATTTCCCTGATCGGCCACAGCGGTTGCGGCAAGTCCACCGTGCTGAATATTGTGGCGGGCCTGCTGCAGGCGAGTACCGGCGGCGTGGTGCTCAACGGCAAAGAGGTGCGCGAACCGGGCCCGGAGCGCGCGGTGGTGTTCCAGAACCACTCGCTGTTCCCCTGGCTTACCACCTACCAGAACGTTGAGCTGGGCGTGAAGCAGGTGTTCCGCGGGCGCAAGTCGCGGGCCGAGATGCGCGAGTGGATCGAGCACAACCTGGCGATGGTGCATATGGAGCACGCCATGGACAAGCGTCCCGACGAAATCTCCGGAGGCATGAAGCAGCGGGTCGGTATTGCCCGCGCGCTGGCCATGCAGCCGGAAGTGCTGCTGATGGACGAGCCTTTCGGTGCGCTGGACGCGCTGACCCGGGCCCACCTGCAGGACTCTTTGATGGAAATCCACGCCCAGCTCGGCAACACGGTGATCATGATCACCCACGACGTGGACGAAGCCGTTCTGCTGTCCGACCGCATCGTGATGATGACCAACGGTCCCTCGGCGACGATTGGCGAAGTGCTCAATGTCGATATCGAGCGCCCGCGGGATCGCATCGCCCTGTCGGATGATCCTGCCTACAACGGTTACCGCCACGACGTGCTGGAGTTTCTGTACGAGAAGCAGCGCAAGGTCGAAGACCTGGGCGACCGGCGCAGAGCGGCCGCCTCTACGCCGCCGTCCACGCCTTCACCGGCCCGGGTCGCCTGACGGCCTTGACGGTGTCGGCGGGACCCCAGCAAACCTCGAGTGTGCTGCTGCAGTGGCCGGGCGCCCCTGCGCTGCGGGCGCGATTTGCTACGGCAGATGCCTGCTACCCGGTAAGCTCCGATTGCGATTTGCAGCTCAGCGCAGACGGGCTGGCCAACGGCGCTATTCAGTTCAACGGCCAGCAACTCGGTTATCAACGCCTTCTCCTGGCGCTCTCCGCAAACGAACTGGCGAACTGCGACGGTCTCGCGGCTCTGCGGGTTTTGCTCTCGCCCTTTGCGGTTGGCGAGGCGGAGCAACCGATCCTCCTGGTCCTCAGTCCGGGCCTTGCTGCCCCGACGGCGGTGTACTGGGCCGACCAGGGTAACAACGCTGCACGCCTATTGCTGTTCGAGGGTGAGGTGCTCCGTGGCCTGGCCCTCCAGAACTGCGATGACGCAGTGGACTTTTTCTATTCAGCGGTGGGCACTGTCGCCGCACCCGACACACGGCACCTGCTGGCGCTCGGCCCCGAACCCTGGGCTGCCGCGCATCGCCTGACATCCAGAGGTAAACCCATGAACAAACAAAAACTATTGGTAATCGGTAACGGGATGGTCGGCCACCACTTTCTCGAGAGCCTGGTCGACGGTGGTGGCATGCAGCGCTACGACGTGACGGTGCTGTGCGGCGAACCCGAACCCGCCTACGACCGTGTGCACCTGTCCGAGTTTTTCTCCGGCCGTACGGCGGAAGATCTGTCACTGGTCACGCCTGGCTTTTTCGAGGAGAGCGGTATCACCCTGCGCACCGGCGCGCGAGTGGCCTCGGTGGACCCCGCAGCCTGCATCGCGGAGCTGGAGAGCGGTGAGAGTTTTGAATACGACCGCCTGGTGTTAGCCACCGGCTCTTACCCCTTCGTGCCGCCGATTCCCGGCAACGACGGTGAGCACTGCTTTGTCTACCGCACGTTGACTGATCTCGAGGCCATGCGCGCCAGCGCGGCCAGCAGCAAGGTCGGCGTGGTGGTCGGCGGCGGCCTGCTGGGGCTGGAGGCGGCCAACGCCTTGCAGAACCTCGGCCTGGATACCCACGTGGTGGAGTTTGCGCCGCGCCTGATGCCGGTGCAGTTGGATGACGGCGGTGGCGCCATGCTGCGTCGCAAGATCAGCGAGCTGGGCATCACCGTGCACTGTGCGACCGCGACAGAGCAGATCGTCCCCGGCGAGTCGGCCCGCTACCGCATGGAGTTCGCCGGTGGCGAATACCTGGAAACCGACATGATCTGTTTCTCGGCAGGCATTCGCCCCTGGGATCAACTGGCCCGGGAGGCGGGACTCGACATCGGTGAGCGCGGCGGCATCACCGTGAACAACGCCTGTCAGACCAGTGACCCGAACATCTATGCCATCGGCGAGTGCGCGCTGTGGGGCGGTCGCATCTTCGGGCTGGTGGCGCCGGGCTACCAGATGGCTCGCACGGCGGCCTCGGTACTGCTGGATGAAGAGGCGGCCTTTACCGGCGCCGATATGAGCACCAAGCTTAAACTGCTGGGGGTGGACGTTTGCTCCATCGGTGACGCCCATGGCGCCAGCGCGGGTGCGAAAACCTATAGCTACACCGACGAAGTGGCCGGCGTTTATCGCCGTATCAATATCAGTGAGGACGGCAAGACCCTGCTGGGCGCCATCCTGGTGGGCGACGCCCAGGGCTATGACCAGTTGCTGCAGTACTGCCTGAACGGCATCGAGCTGCCGGCGGAGCCGGATACCCTGATTCTGCCGGCGCGGGACGGCGCCGCCATATCCCTGGCGCCGGGCCAGCTACCGGCTGCGGCCACCGTCTGTTCCTGCCACAACGTCACCAAGGGCGATATTGTCGGCGCCCTGGATGGCGGCTGCGTGAGTGTTGGCGAGGTGCGTGACTGCACTGCGGCCAGCACCGGCTGCGGCGGTTGCGCGCAGATGCTCAAAGATATCGTCAATGCCGAGCTCGCCGAGCGCGGCGTGGAAATCAGCACGGCTATCTGCGAGCACTTTCCCCACACCCGGCAGGAGTTGTTCCACCTGGTGCGGGTCGGTCAGATTCAGACTTTTGCTGAACTACTGAAGAAACACGGCCGGGGCCGGGGCTGCGACATCTGCAAGCCGGCGGTGGCATCCATCCTGGCGGCCAACTGGAACGACTACGTACTGGAACAGCCGCACCTGGGCCTGCAGGACACCAACGACCGCTACCTGGCCAATATGCAGAAAGACGGCAGCTACTCGGTGGTGCCGCGGGTGCCGGGGGGTGAGATTACCCCCGACCAGCTGATTGCCATCGGCGAAGTCGGCAAGAAGTACCAGCTGTACACCAAAATTACCGGGGGCCAGCGCATCGACCTGTTCGGCGCCCGGCTCGAACAGCTCCCCGCCATCTGGGGTGAGTTGATTGATGCCGGTCTGGAAACCGGCCACGCCTACGGCAAGGCGGTGCGCACGGTAAAAAGCTGTGTGGGCTCCACCTGGTGTCGCTACGGCGTGCAGGACAGCGTATCCATGGCGCTGCGCATCGAGCACCGCTACAAGGGCCTGCGCGCGCCTCACAAGCTCAAGTTTGCCGTCAGCGGCTGCACCCGCGAGTGTGCCGAGGCCCAGAGCAAAGACATCGGTGTGATCGCCACTGAAAACGGCTGGAATCTTTATGTGTGTGGCAACGGTGGAATGAAACCCCGCCATGCGGACCTGTTTGCCGTCGACCTCGACGATGAAACGCTGATTGCCTACATCGACCGGGTGTTGATGTTTTACGTGGCCACCGCGGACCGGCTGCAGCGCACGGCGCGCTGGCTGGAAAACCTGGAGGGCGGGCTCGATTACCTGAAACAGGTGGTGATTGAAGACTCCCTGGGTCTTGCCGCCGAGCTGGAGCAGCGCATGGGCGCGGTGGTGGATACCTACCAGTGCGAGTGGGCGACCACCCTGGAAGATCCCGAGCGTCTGCGTCTGTTCCAGGGCTTTGTGAACAGCGAGGCCGAAGACGAGCACATCATGTTTGTCGAGGAGCGCGGCCAGATACGGCCCGCCCGCGAAGACGAGCGTGAGGCGCCGGTTGTGGTGGTGGAGGACGTGGCATGACCGCGGCGAATACCGAAGCGGGTTGGGTGCGCATCTGCGATGAATCGGCGCTGCTTCCGGGCGCGGGCGTGGCCGCCCGCCTGGGCGACACGCAGATTGCGGTTTTCCGCGCGGCGGACGGCGGGGACGGACTCTGGGCCGTAGGCAACTACGACCCGATCGGCGGTGCCAACGTGATCAGCCGCGGCATTATCGGCGATCTCGATGATGAGCCCGTGGTCAGTTCACCGCTCTACAAGCAGCACTTCAACCTGAGCACCGGCGTCTGCCTGGAAGATGCCAGCCAATCCCTGCCGGTCTTTGCCGTCGCCTTAAGGGACGGCGGCGTCTGGGTCGAAGTCTGAGGTGGACGTGGTCACCCGGACGACCTGCCCCTACTGCGGCGTCGGCTGCGGGGTAGAAGTCGTGCAGCGCGAGAACGGCGACATCGAGGTGCGCGGTGATAAACAGCATCCGGCCAACGAGGGCCGGCTGTGTTCCAAGGGCGCCGCCCTCGGCGACACCCTGGCCACCGATCGCAATCGCCTGCTGCATCCGTGGGTAGACAGTCAGTCAGTGAGCTGGGACACGGCCCTGGATACCGTGGCCGAGCGGTGGCGGGAGATTACCACCCGCTACGGCGGTGACGCGGTGGCCTTTTACGCCTCCGGCCAGATGTTGACCGAGGATTACTATGTGGCCAACAAGCTGATGAAGGGTTTCATCGGCACCGGCAATATCGATACCAATAGCCGCCTCTGCATGTCTTCCGCGGTGGCGGGTCACGTCCGCGCCTTCGGTGCCGACACGGTAGCCTGCAGTTACCAGGACCTGGAGGACACCGACCTGCTGATTCTGGTGGGCTCCAACCTGGCCTGGTGCCACCCGGTGCTCTACCAGCGCATCAAGCGGGCCCGGCTGGCGCGCGACGACATGCGGGTGGTGGTCATCGACCCGCGGCGTACCGATAGCTGCGAAATTGCCGACCTGCACTTGCCGATTCTGCCAGACGCAGATGTCGCCTTGTTCAACGGTCTGCTGGCGCTGCTGCACCGGGCCGGCAGGACCGATGCGGACTACATCGCTGCACATACCGCCGGGTTTGATGAGCTGTTGGCCACGCTTGATGCTGAGAGCGTTGATAACCTGGCTGAGTGCTGTGGTCTGGAGCCGGATGCGCTGCAAACCCTGTTCGACTGGTTGGCATCTGCCGACAGCACGGTGACGGCGTTCTCCATGGGCGTAAACCAGTCCCGGTCCGGCACCGACAAGGTGAATGCCATTATCAACCTGCACCTGGCCCTGGGCAGGATCGGCAAGCCGGGTTCCGGCCCCTTTTCCATCACCGGGCAGCCCAATGCCATGGGTGGCCGCGAGGTCGGTGGCCTGGCAACGACACTGGCTGCCCATATGGAATTCACGGAAGACGACTGTGATCGCGTGCAGCGCTTCTGGAATGCTCCGGGCGTGGCGCGCACGCCGGGGCTGAAGGCGCTGGAGCTGTTCGAAGCCATCGAGCGGGGGGAGGTGCGCTCGGTCTGGATCATGGCGACCAATCCGCTGTTCAGCCTGCCGGATGCCGAGCGCTGGCGCCGTGCGCTGGAGCGCTGTGACTGCGTGATTGTGTCCGACTGTGTCGACGATACCGATACCCTGGCGGTGGCGGATATCTGCCTGCCCGCCCTGGGCTGGGGTGAAAAAACCGGCACCGTCACCAACTCCGAGCGCTGCCTGTCGCGGCAACGCGCCTTCCTGCCCCCGCCAGGGGATGCAAAGCCGGACTGGTGGGCGATCTGCGAAGTGGCGCGGCGGCTCGGTTTTGAAGCCGGGTTCGCCTACGCCGGGGTGGAAGACATTTTTGCGGAGCACGCCGCCCTGTCCGGATTCGAAAACGAGGGCCGTCGAGATTTCGATATCTCGGCCCTGGCCGCACATTCAAGCAACGACTACCACGCCATGCCGCCGACGCGCTGGCCGCTGTCGGCCGCCGGCGCCTCTCCGGAGGTGTTCCGGGAGGGTCGCTATTATCACAGCGACGCCCGCGCCCGCTTCGTTGTTCTGCAGAATGCGCCGCCGGAAACCCCGACGCTGACCCTGAATACGGGAAGAGTGCGCGATCACTGGCACAGCATGACCCGCACCGCCCGGGCGGCCCGGCTTTGCGATCATATGCCGGAGCCCTTTGCTAGCGTGCACCCGGAAGATGCCGACCGGGCGGGGCTGACCGACGGGTCCCTGGCACGGATCAGCAGTGGCTGCGGTACTGCCATGGTCCGGGTGCGTCTAAGTCTCGACCAGTCCCCGGGTCAGGTGTTCGTTCCCATGCACTGGTCGCGACGCTTCAGCGCGGCCGCCAATATCAATGCGGTGGTGGCCCCGGTCGCCGACCCCGTGAGTGGCGAACCCGCGTTCAAGCTGACAGCAGTGGAACTGAGTGCGGTGGATACCGCCTGGTCGGGCGTATTTTTTGGGCACATGGATACACCACCGCCGGTGGACTATTGGGTTCGCGTACCCGGTGAAAGCATCGACCGCTATCTGATGGCAGCGGGGCGCGACTCGATTGCGCCGGCGCAACTCGCCGAAACACTGCTGCCCGCGGAGGGCCGGCGTTTGCAGTTGAATGATGCTGCGCTGGGCCTTTATCGGTGGCTGGTGCTGGACCAGGCCGGCGCTCTGCAGGCGGCGCTCTCCATTGGCCCGCGGGAGATTGACGCCGACCAGGCCTGGCTGGCGGGTCTGTTCGATCGCAACCGCCTGTCCGCGGAGGACCAGCGCTGGGCGCTGGCCGGGTTGTCGCCCGACCCGGGCCTCAGTCAGGGCCGCCTGGTGTGTAGCTGTAAGCGCGTGGGGGAGCTGCGCATCCGCGAACTGGTGCGCGAAGGCTGCACCACCACGGCGGCGATCACCGCGCAATGCGAAGCGGGCGGCGGCTGCGGTAGCTGTCTTCCGGAGTTGCAGTCTCTTATCGACCAGGAGCAGGGCGCATGCCGTTTCGCT
>JANQGK010000130.1 GCA_028277365.1 Halieaceae bacterium
GGCGTCGATTTCTCCCGACGTCAACGATCCCGGCGCGCGTAATATCAGCTTCCGAGAGCTGGCCCGGGACTATAAGGCGGCGACCCTTGCCCTTATCGAGGGCGGCGTCGACATCATCCTGGTAGAAACGATTTTTGATACCTTGAATGCGAAGGCCGCGGTATTCGCCATCAAACAGGCGTTCGCGGAAGTGGGCCGGGAACTGCCCATCATGATTACCGTCACCTTCCCCGACATGAGCGGCCGCAATCTTTCCGGACAAAACCCCGAAGCCTTCTGGAATGCCATTGCCCACGCCAAACCGCTAATTGTCGGCACCAACTGTGGTCGCCGCTTCAAGGAAATTCGCCCGTTTGCGGAGGAACTGGCAAACGCGGCCGACTGCTATTTCAGCGGCCACTTCAACGCCGGTCTTCCCAATGCCTTTGGTGAGTATGACGAAACTCCCAATGACATGGCCGGTGAACTCAAAGACTTCGCTCAGCGCGGTTTCCTCAATGCGGTGGGCGGCTGCTGCGGGACGACGCCGGACCACATCCGCGCCATTGCCGACGCGGTGGCAGAGGCCGCGCCGAGAGCTCTGCCAGAACCTGCTCCGGCTTGTCGGCTGAGCGGCCTTGAACCCTTCAATATCGGCCGGGATTCCCTGTTTGTGAACGTCGGTGAGCGCTGCAACGTTACCGGCTCGGCCCGCTTCAAGCGCCTGATCCTCGAGGAAGATTACGACACGGCCCTGGACGTGGCTCGCGAGCAGGTCGAGAACGGCGCGCAGGTGATCGATATCAACATGGATGAAGGCATGCTCGATGCCGAAAACGCCATGGTGACCTTCCTGAACCTGGTGGCCTCGGAGCCGGATATCTCTCGGGTACCGATCATGGTGGACTCCTCCAAGTGGGAAGTGATCGAGGCCGGCCTGCGCTGCATCCAGGGGAAACCCGTGGTGAACTCCATTTCTCTCAAGGAGGGTGAAGCTGACTTTGTAGAGAAAGCCCGCCTTTGCCTGAGCTATGGTGCGGCAGTGGTGGTCATGGCCTTCGACGAGAACGGCCAGGCGGACAGCCTCGAGCGCAAGGCGGAAATCTGCAATCGTTCCTACGATATTCTGGTGAATCAGGTCGGTTTTCCACCCCAGGACATCATCTTCGATCCGAACATTTTCGCAATTGCCACCGGCATCGAGGAACACAACAACTACGCGGTGGACTTCATTGACGCCGCCCGCTATATCCGCGAGCAGCTGCCTGGCGCCATGGTGTCCGGTGGCGTTAGCAACGTGTCCTTCTCTTTCCGCGGCAACAACCCGGTGCGGGAAGCCATCCACTCGGTATTTCTCTATCACGCCATCCGCGCCGGCCTGAGCATGGGCATCGTCAACGCGGGGCAGCTCGCGGTTTACGACGACCTGCCGGAAGACCTGCGCGAGGCGGTAGAGGACGTGGTGCTCAACCGCCGCGAGGACTCCACGGAGCGCCTGCTGGAACTGGCAGAGCGCTACCGCGACAGCGGCGGCCAGCAATCCCGCGAGGAGGACCTGTCCTGGCGGGAAGCACCCGTGGCCAAGCGCCTCGAGCACGCGCTGGTGAAAGGCATCAACAGCTATATCGAGGAGGACGCCGAAGAAGCACGGCAGTTTTTCGATCGCCCCATCCAGGTCATCGAGGGCCCGTTGATGGACGGCATGAACGTGGTCGGCGACCTGTTTGGTGAGGGCAAGATGTTCCTGCCTCAGGTAGTGAAAAGTGCCCGGGTCATGAAACAGGCGGTGGCCTACCTGCAGCCCTTTATCGAGGCCGAGAAGAGCGAGGACAATAAGAGCAACGGCAAGATCCTCATGGCAACGGTCAAGGGCGACGTGCACGATATCGGCAAGAACATCGTCGGCGTGGTGCTGCAGTGCAACAATTTCGAGGTCATCGACCTGGGCGTCATGGTGCCCGCTGAAGACATTCTACGGGTTGCCAACGATGAGCAGGTGGACATCATCGGCCTCAGCGGCCTGATCACCCCGTCACTGGACGAGATGGTGCACGTGGCGAGCGAGATGCAGCGCCAGGGCTTCTCGGTGCCGCTCATGATCGGCGGCGCCACGACTTCGAAAGCTCACACCGCGGTGAAGATCGAGCCCAGCTACCGAAACGACCTGACGGTGTATGTGCCGGACGCCTCACGCAGCGTGTCCGTGGCTACCCAGCTGGTCAGTGACACCAAAGCAAACTTTGTCGGCGAGCGTCGCGAAGAGTACAACCAGGTGCGTGAGCGCATGGCCAACCGCAAGCCGAAGTCGAAGCGCCTTGCCTACGTAGAGGCCCAGGCCCGCGCCTTCACGCCGGCCTGGGACAGCTACCGGCCGCCGGTACCGACGTTCACCGGAGTACGCAGCCTCGCCGACTACCCACTGGAAACCCTGGTGGAGAACATCGACTGGACGCCGTTCTTCATTACCTGGGAGTTGGCGGGCAAGTTCCCGGCCATCCTCGAGGACGACGTCGTGGGCGAGACTGCCAGCCAGCTGTTCGCTGATGCCCAGGCGATGCTGGAGCGTATCATCGATGAGAAATGGCTGACCGCAAAAGCCGCTTTCGGCTTCTGGCCGGCCAGCCGCGTCGGTAGCGACGATATCGCCGTTTTCGCCAATGAGAGCCGCACCGAGCGCCTGGCCACCCTCCACCACCTGCGCCAGCAGACCGCCATGGTCAACGGCAAGCCCAACCTGTGCCTCGCTGATTATGTGGCACCCGAGGGCTCTGGCGTTGAGGACTACGTGGGTGGTTTTGTGGTGACCACCGGCATAGGCATCGATAAGAAATTGGCCGAGTTCGAGGCCCGCCACGACGACTACAACAGCATTTTGCTCAAGGCGTTGGCCGACCGGCTGGCGGAAGCCTTTGCCGAGCACCTGCACCTGCGGGTGCGCAGGGAGTTCTGGGGCTATGCCGAGCAGGAAGCGTTGAGCAATGAGGAGCTGATCCGCGAAAAGTACCGTGGCATCCGCCCGGCGCCGGGCTATCCCGCCTGTCCGGACCATACTGAGAAGGAAACCCTGTTCAGGCTGCTCGATGCGCCCTACCATACCGGGGTGGAGCTGACCGAGCATTTCGCAATGACGCCGACGGCCTCGGTTAGCGGCTTTTATTTCTCGCATCCCGAGGCGCGTTACTTTGCCGTCGGCCAGATCGCGAAGGACCAGGTCGAAGACCTGGCCCGGCGCAAGCAGGTGGCGGTGGAAGACGTGGAGCGCTGGCTGCGACCGAACCTGGATTACCTGTAGAAGTGACTGGCGATAAGATGCAACCCGCTGATCAGCAAAAGCAACCTCAGGACGAAAAACCCGCCGGCAAGCCCCCCAATCCCTTGCAGGTGGTCGGCAGCGTGCTGGCCGCCGCCTTCGGTGTACAGAGCAGCCGCAACCGGGAGCGGGATTTTACCCGTGGCAGTTTCGGC
Organism: Halieaceae bacterium; assembly: GCA_028277365.1. Taxonomy (GTDB): domain Bacteria; phylum Pseudomonadota; class Gammaproteobacteria; order Pseudomonadales; family Halieaceae; genus JANQIO01. The sequence goes on from JANQGK010000130.1 coordinate 3,445, forward strand.
CCCTTTATCGCCGCGGGCATCATTTTCACGGTGTTGTTTATCGGCGCCCTGTACCTGGTGGTAAGCACGGTACTGAGCAACGCCCGCTAGGGCCTCTCTGCCATCGCATACCGGCCAGGGCGTGCGAGTTCGGGGGAGATCTGGAAATATGAGTGGAGTAAGGCGCCGCCGACCATCTTTACGGCACGGCGCCTACTCTGAAGCTGCTGACGTAGCGTACCAGGTCAGGAAGGCATCCCGGACAGCCAGAAAACAACCCCGGAAATGATGATGGCCACGATGGCCGTGGTGGCGATGGCGTCGGCGCGCGCGTCGCCGGAATCTTTTTGCTCGGTCATGGTTTCCCCCCGTCGTAATGTGTGAGCTGCAAAGCTTCAAGTGCAGGTCTGAACGGGCGCGGATTATAACAGCAGATTTCCTGTTTCCACATAAGCTTATGCACATTCGTGCGTTCAGCGGCCGGTTGAATTTTGCTAAGGTAGCCCGTCCACGATTTCGGTATCGCCATGTACATTTACGACGAGATTGATCAGCGCATTATCGACGACCGCGTCGCCCAGTACCGGGACCAGACCCAGCGCTACCTGGCCGGAGAGATTTCCGACGCCGAGTTTCTGCCCCTGCGGCTGCAGAATGGCCTTTACGTACAGCGCCTGGCGCCCATGCTGCGTATTGCTATTCCTTACGGGATGCTGTCGACCCGGCAGCTGCGCAAGCTGGCGCAAATCTCCCGCGACTACGACAAGGGTTACGGCCATATCTCCACCCGACAGAACATGCAGCTCAACTGGCCGCTGCTGGAAGACGTGCCAGATATTCTCGCCGAACTGGCCAGCGTGGAGATGCACGCTATCCAGACCAGCGGCAACTGCATCCGCAATACCACCACCGACCAGTTCGCCGGTGTTGCCCCCGACGAGCTCGAAGACCCCCGGCCCTGGTGCGAGATTATTCGCCAGTGGAGCACCTTCCACCCGGAATTCGCTTTCCTGCCGCGCAAATTCAAGATTGCCGTATGCGCCAGCGAAACTGACCGTGCGGCCATCCATGCCCACGACATCGGACTGGAACTGGTGCCCAACGAAGCGGGCGAGATCGGTTTCAAGGTGCTGGCCGGCGGCGGCCTGGGCCGCACCCCGGTGATCGGTCAGGTGATCTGCGAGTGGCTGGAGAAGAAACACCTGCTGACTTATCTGGAGTCTATCCTGCGGGTCTATAACCAGCTCGGCCGCCGCGACAACAAGTACAAGGCCCGCATCAAGATCCTGGTGAAAGCGATGGGCGTGGATGCCTTCCGGGAGCGCGTGGAACAGGAGTGGGAGGCGTTGAAGGATGGGCCTGCCACCCTCACCAACGAAGCCATTGCGCGCGCCAGGAGCTACTTCACCGAGCCCGACTACCAGGCGCTGCCGGCGGACGCCGACAATGCTGGATTGCAGGCTCAGCTGGCGGAGAACCCTGACTTTGAACGCTGGTACCGGCACAACACCCTGCCCCACCGGGTACAGGGCTACCGCATCGTGAACCTGTCCCTCAAGGCCACCGGCTACGCTCCCGGAGATATCAGCGACACCCAGATGGAAGCGGTGGCCGACCTGGCCGACGCTTATTCCTTCGGCGAAGTGCGCACCACCCATCAGCAGAACCTGGTGCTGGCAGACGTCGCCGGGCAGGATCTGCTCAAGGTCTGGGAGGTCCTCACTCAGCTGGGACTGGCGACACCCAACATCGGCCATATCACGGATATCATCTGCTGCCCCGGCGGCGACTACTGCTCGCTGGCCAACGCCAAGTCGATTCCGGTAGCCGAGGCGATCCAGGAGCGCTTTGAGAACCTGGATTACCTTTACGACCTGGGTCCCATCGACCTCAATATCTCCGGCTGCATGAATGCCTGCGGCCACCACCATATAGGACACATCGGCATTCTTGGTGTCGACAAGAAAGGCGCTGAGTTCTACCAGGTCAGCCTGGGCGGCCATCAGGGGAAGGATGCATCCCTGGGCAAAATCCTCGGCCCCTCCTTCGAGCAGGATGCCATGCCCGGCGTGATCGAAAAGCTGCTGGAGACCTACGTGGAACTGCGCACCGGGGAAGAGCAGTTCCTTGACACCTACCGCCGGGTCGGCATCGACCCCTTCAAGGAGCGCGTCTATGCCCAGGATCATTAAAGACGGCGCAGTAGTTGAGGATGGCTGGAACGGCCGCCTGCTGGACCTGGAAAGCTATAACACGGCGGTCGGCAACGGTGATGCCCCCGCGGAGAACATCGGCGTACTGCTCGAGCCCGGCGAAGAGCCCGCCGGCATTGAAGGCGACCTGACCGCTATTCCGCTCATCGCCATAAACTTCCCGGTATTCACAGACGGCCGTGGCTTTTCATATGCCCGCGAGCTGCGTCAGCGCGGCTACGGCGGCGAAATTCGCGCTGTCGGCAGTTTCATCCGCGACCAGCTGGCCTACCTGACGCGCTGCGGCGTCAACAGCTTCGCCTTCGATGCCGATATGGACCTGGAGGCGGCCCTGGCCAGCCTGCAGGGCTTTAGCGACCACTACCAGGCCGACGTCCTCCAGAGCGAGCCCCTGTTCCGCCGCCGCTGACGTTATACTCGCACTATGGACGTTAGTGCGGTCACCTTCTCGTTTTTTCTGATATTCACCGGCGCGGCGGTGCTGGCGTGTATCGCCCTCTATACCCGCCAGCCGCTGATTATTGCCTACATCGTGCTGGGTGCGGCCATGGGCCCCTTCGGCCTGTCGCTGGTGACAGACGTGCGGTTGCTGGCTGACATTGCCCACGTGGGCATCATCTTCCTGCTGTTCCTGCTGGGCCTGGACATGCAGCCCCAGGCCCTGTGGCAGACCCTGCGTAAGTCCACCTTCGTGGCCATCCTATCCTCGGCGGCGTTTCTGCTCATGGGTTACGGCGTCGCCGTGCTGTTCGGCTTCGAGCAGTTCGACGCGCTGGTGGTGGGCACTGCCATGATGTTTTCCTCCACCATTATCGGCATCAAGCTGCTGCCCACCACGGTGCTGCACCACCGCCACATCGGCGAACTGATGATCGGCCTGCTGCTACTGCAGGACCTGTTGGCTATCGTGGTGCTGATGCTGTTGCTCGGCGCGGCCAACCCGGAGCGCGGCGACATGTCGCCCCTGTCGGTGCTGTTTTCTTTCTTGAGCCTGCCGCTATTGCTGGCGGGAGCATTCCTGCTGGTGCGCTACTTGCTATTGCCGCTGATCGGCCGTTTCGATCGCTTTCACGAATATATCTTCCTGCTGGCCATCGGCTGGTGCCTGGGTGTGGCGGAAGCTGCTTCGGCCCTGGGGCTTTCGGCGGAAATCGGAGCCTTTATCGCCGGCATCAGCATTGCTACCAGCCCAATCTCCCAGTACATCGCCGTCAACCTCAAGCCGCTGCGGGACTTTTTCCTGGTGCTGTTTTTCTTCTCAGTCGGAGCCCGTTTCGATATCAACCTGCTGGGCACCGTCCTGCTGCCCGCGGTGGTGCTCGCCGTGCTGGTGCTGGGCCTCAAGCCGGTGATCTACCGCTTCCTGCTCAAGGGCGTCAGCGAGAAGCGCACCCTGGCCTGGGACCTGGGCTTCCGGCTGGGCCAGGCCAGCGAGTTCTCGCTGCTGATCGCCTATGTCGCTACCGCCGGCGCCCTGATCAGCAGTCAGGCCTCGCTGTTAATCCAGGCCACCACGATTCTCACCTTCGTGGTGTCCAGCTACATCGTTGTACTTAACTACCCCACTCCCATCGCAATCTCCGACCACCTGCGCCGGGACTAGGCGGCGTAATTCGACAAGATCTGGACGGTGATGAGCCCGGTCCGGGGCTGGTCCGTATTATCTTCGCAACCAACCCTCGGAGACACCATGAGCCACTCAAACGCCGCCGGCCCTCACAGCCCGCTGCCGTCACTGCCCACACGCCGGGTGATGTCCCGCGTTATTCTCGCCGGCGCCCTGTTTGCCGGCACCATCGTTTATGTGAGCTCTAACGAGCCACAGCTTACCACCACCGGCTTTATGCGCGATCAAATCAGCCTGGACCTGCGCGATGCAACCCCCTCCAGCACACGGGTGTTGACCCACGCCTTCGTGCCCGCGGCCGCCAGGGAGGAAAAGAAAGTGCGCAAGAAGCTGGCGTTGTTGGGCGACGACTGGCAAGCCCGCGGCCTGACAGTATCGGTAACACCCATGGAATTCGCCGAGGCGGCCGTGAAGTTTGCTCAGCAGGTAGACAGCTGGCTCGCCAGCGAAGGCCTTGCCGCCCGACAGGCCTTCCTCAACCAAGACATGGGCGAAGTCTCACATCCGCCTCTGGCCCACGGCTTTGTTATTCGCTGTCACGAGAATCATCGCGCAGACGCTCGTCAACTGCTGCTCGCCCTGTCGCCGCTGATGCGGGGCAGTGTATCTATCGAGTTCACTCAGCGGGCTGAACCGGGACAGATGGACATCTATATCGAAGGCGCTCCACGCTTCAGCGACGCTGGTGTCGCCTACTTCCCGGCTGTGGATGCCGGCGTCTGATCAGGCGCTGGACAGCGCCTTGCTGCCCCAGATATAGACGTAGTGGAGGCCGCTAAGCGCGGTAACACCCGCGACGGCCAGTAGCAGCCCCAGCACCAGGGGATGCTGCAGCGCAGGATATACCTGTCCGGCGAGCACCAGCAGGGCGAACAGAATCTGCAG
>JANQGK010000198.1 GCA_028277365.1 Halieaceae bacterium
CGGAGCGCGCCGATGGGCACGGCTGCTGACAAACACCACCCGGCCCTGTTCCGCGGCAATAACGTGGTCCAGCAGGTGATTCACCAGAATGTAGTGGCCCAGATGATTGACGCAGAAGTGCTTTTCCACGCCATTGACAACCTCTCGCTGCGGCACGGCGACGATGCCGGCATTGCAGATCAGACCATCCAGTGCCAGGTTCATCGCGCGGATGCGCTCGGCGCCGGCGACCACCGAAGGGAAGTCCCCAAGGTCCAGGTACTCCGGCGTCGTGTGGCCGTCCACCGCGGCGCAGGCCAGCTCCGCCTTTTCCTCGGTGCGGGCGATGCCGATCACATGGGCCCCACGCAGCGCGAGCACGCGCATGGTTTCAAAACCCAGCCCGGAGTTGCAGCCGGTGACGGCGTAGGTAAAGCCGGTCAGGTCCAGGCCTTCGGTGACAGCCTCGGCGGTGGCGGTTTCATCGAAAGCGCTGACCGGCGCTGGCTTGCTGACGAGCCGTGCCAGGGCCGGCAGGGGCAGGGCGCCCAACAGCGTCAGCAGTGCTGACTGCCGCAGGAAGCGACGGCGGTTCAGTGACACCATGCTGCACCTGTGAATGCTTTATCTTTCAATGACATAACGGCATTTCCTCCGATAGATTCTCGGCTATCCCCACAGTGAGTTGGCGAAGATCAGCAGGATGATGCCCGGTACGATGAAGCGGATGTACCAGGGCCAGATGGCCCAGAACAGGCCGCTCTCGATATCCGACTGACCCTTGCGCAGCTCCTGCAGTATGCCGTCCCGGTGCCACACCCAGCCGCAGAACAGGCAGAACATCAGGCCCAGTAGTGGCTGCGCGTAGCGCGTGGTGCCTGCAACTACGAGTCCAAACAGCGCCTGGAAGTTCAACAGAATCACTGTACTTACGGCGCCAATGGAAAACCCGATAAGGTATACCGCGCGGCGCCGGCTGAGGCCGTGGTTTTCGATAGTGTACGAGACCGGCACCTCAAGCATGGAAATAGACGAGGTGAGGGCGGCGATGGTCATCAGCGCGAAGAACAGCAGGCTGACTACCAGCCCGGCGGTCCCCATGGTGTCGAACAGCGCCGGCAGCACGGTGAAAATCAAGCTGTCGCCGGAAATTAAAGAGCCATCAGCGGCGAAAATTTCCACGC
>JANQGK010000201.1 GCA_028277365.1 Halieaceae bacterium
GGCTTACTCCCCGCGAGCATTGCGGCATGTGCTGCCGGCCGCCCTCCGCCCGCCCCATGCGGCGGCTATCGCCTGCGCTGGGGGCCGCGGCTATAATGCCTGCTTTTCACCGATTGGAAACGTGCAGTGCGCTTACAGCCTTATTTTTTCCTGTTGCTGCTGGTGCTGGCGGGCTGCGGACAAAAAGGCGGCCTGTACATTCCTCAGGAAGCACCACCGCCCACACCTGCCGAACAGGACACTTCGGAATAAACCACACAATGCGTGACTTTGACTACCGCAATGGCGCCCTGTTCGCCGAGGCGCAGCCGCTGACAGCTATCGCCGAGCGCTATGGCACACCCACCTTCGTTTACTCGAGGGCCACGCTGACGCGCAACTTCCTGGCCTACGAGGAGGCGCTGGCGGGCACCGACCACCTGGTGTGCTACGCCGTGAAGGCCAACTCCAACCTGGCGGTACTCAACCTGCTGGCGGGGCTGGGGGCCGGCTTCGACATCGTGTCGGTGGGCGAGCTGGAACGGGTGCTGGCCGCCGGCGGCGACCCGCGCAAGGTGGTGTTTTCCGGCGTTGCCAAACAGGCGGAGGAAATGCGCCGCGCGCTGGAGCTCGACATCCTCTGCTTCAACGTGGAGTCCGACAGCGAACTGGACTTACTCTCCAGCGTGGCCGTGGACATGGGCCGCACGGCGCGCGTCTCCCTGCGGGTCAATCCCGACGTGGACGCCCGCACCCACCCCTACATCTCCACCGGCCTCAAGCAGAACAAGTTCGGGGTACCCTGGAAAAGCGCCCCCGCCAGCTACCGCCGCGCGGCGGGGCTACCCGGCCTGGAAGTGGTGGGCGTCGACTGCCATATCGGCTCGCAGTTGACTGAGATGAGCCCCTTCCTCGACGCCCTGGAGCGCTTGCTGGACCTGGTGGATGAACTGGCGGCAGCGGGCATTCACATCCACCACCTGGACCTGGGTGGCGGACTCGGCGTGCGCTACCGCGACGAAGAACCCCCAGCCACCGGTGACTACATCGCCGCGGTACGCGAGCGGCTAGGGGACCGGCCCCTGAAACTGATGTTTGAACCGGGCCGCTCGATCTGCGCCGAGGCGGGCCTGCTGCTGACCCGCGTCAACCGGCTCAAGAGCAACGACAACCACCACTTCGCCATTGTCGATGCCGCCATGAACGATCTGACGCGACCGGCCCTGTACGACGCCTGGATGGATATTCTGCCGGTCACTCCCCGCGAGGACGCCGAGACGCTGGCCTACGATGTGGTGGGGCCGGTGTGCGAAACCGGCGACTTCCTGGGCAAGCAGCGCGAGCTGGCCCTCACACCGGGCGACCTGCTGGCGGTGATGGATGCCGGCGCCTACGGTTTCAGCATGAGCTCGAACTACAACTCGCGGCCGCGGGCGGCGGAAGTGATGGTGGATGGCGAGGCGACTCACCTGGTGCGCGCCCGCGAATCCGTCGCCGACCTGCTGCGCGGTGAGCAGCTGCTGCCCGACGCGGGGACGGACGCGGCGTGAGACTGAAGTTCACCAAGATGCACGGCCTGGGCAACGACTTCGTAGTCCTGGACCTGGTGAGCCAGCGCTGCAATTTGCGGCCCTCGCATATCCGCAAGCTGGCCGACCGCCGGCTGGGCGTCGGCTGCGACCAGGTGCTGGTGGTGGAACCGCCCCAGAACCCGGACGTGGACTTCCGCTACCGCATCTTCAACGCCGACGGCCGCGAGGTAGAACAGTGCGGCAACGGCGCCCGCTGCGTGGCGCGCTTTGTGCGCGATCGGCGCCTCACCCACCACCACAAGATTCGTGTGGAAACCGCCGGCGGCCCTATGAAGCTCAAGGTGCGCAAAGACAAGCAGGTGGAGGTCAACATGGGCGAGCCGCGCTTCGAGCCTGCCGACATTCCCTTCAGCGCCGAGGCCCGCGCTGAACGCTACCCGCTGGATGTGGATGGCGAACAGCTCGACATTGTCGCCCTGTCCATGGGCAACCCCCACGCCGTGACGCTGGTGGACGATGTGGACACTGCGCCAGTGGAGCGCCAGGGCCCGCTGATCGAGGCCCACCCGCGTTTCCCGGAACAGGTGAACGCCGGCTTCATGCAGGTAGTGTCGGGAAAGGAGGTGCGCCTCAGGGTCTACGAGCGCGGCGTGGGCGAAACCCAGGCCTGCGGCAGCGGTGCCTGCGCGGCCATGGTCGCCGGCCGCCAGCTCGGCCTGCTGGATGAGCGCGTGACCGTGCACCTCACCGGCGGTGACCTGGAAATCGCTTGGGCCGGGGAAGGCCATCCGGTTATGATGACAGGGCCAGCGACAACCGTGTTCGAAGGGAGCGTGCGAATTTGACTGCCAAGACTGTCTCTGCCAAGAACAAGACCAAGCAGGAACTAAAAGACAGGGCGGACAGCCCGAAGCCCGACCTCAGCGACGCCCGCGTCCGCGACTACCTGAAAGACAACCCGGACTTCTTCGACCACCACCCGGACATGCTCGACCACCTGCAGATCACCCACAAGGCCGGCAGCGCCGTGTCGCTGGTGGAAAAACAGGTGAGCGTGTTGCGCGAGCGCAACATGGAAATGCGCAAGCGGCTTAACAGCCTGACCGGCAATGCCCGCGAGAACGACCGGCTCTACGACCTCACCCGCCGGCTGGTACTGAACCTGCTGGAGGCATCCAGCCTGGAGGAATTGAGCGCCACCTTCTGCCGCGGTCTGCGGGAGGACTTCGGCGTCGACCACGTCAGCTTCATTCTGTTCGGCGAGTCCCGGGACAGCACCGAGCACTGTCGCGTCGACAGTGCCGAGCGGGCCCGCATCGAAATCGGCGCGCTGATCAAGGGCCAGAGCGCCGTCTGCGGCACGCTGCGCGAAGAAGAGCTGCAATACCTGTTTCCCGACAGCACCGGCGTGGGTTCAGCCGCGGTGGTGCCGCTGGTGCGCGGCGGCGACCTGGGCGTGATCGCAGTGGGCAGCAAAGACCCACACTACTACAGCGCCAACACCGGCACCCTGTTCCTCGGGCATCTCGGCGAGGTTGTGGTACGCCTGCTGCCGCGACTGCGCGGAGACCAGGCCGGCGCGTGAACGCCTCCCTGCCCGGGCAGGTAGACGCCTTCCTGGATTACCTGGGCACGGTTCGCCAGTACTCCCCCCACACCCTGGACGGCTACCGCCGCGACCTGGGCACATTCCTCGCCTTCTGTCAGGGGCGGGACCTGTCAAATGCCAGCGCCGTGCACGCCGCCCACGTGCGCCAGTACGCGGCCGGCCTGCATCGGGCCGGCAAACAGGGGCGCAGCATCCAGCGCGCCCTGTCGGCCATTCGCAGCCTCTACAACTTTCTGGTCAAGCAGGGTGAGGTACAGGGCAATCCCGCCAACGGCATTCAGGCGCCGCGCCAGCAGAGGCGCCTGCCCAAGGCGCTGGACGCCGACCAGGTCGAGCAGTTCCTGAAATCCAGCGACGATTCCAGCACCGCCCTGCGCGACCAGGCCATGGCGGAACTATTCTACTCTTCGGGCCTGCGCCTGTCGGAACTGGCCTCCCTCAACCTGGATGACATCGATGCCCACCAGGGCCTGGTGACTGTCACCGGCAAGGGCCGCAAGACCCGCACGGTGCCCGTAGGTGGGGTGGCCCTTGATGCAATCGCAGCCTGGCTCAGGGTGCGGCCGGAGCTCGCCGGAGAGCCCGCCCTGTTCCTCAGCAGCCGCGGCCAGCGCATCAGCGTGCGCAACATCCAGGACCGCCTCAAGCGGCGCGGCCGCGCCACCGGCATGCACCAGGATGTGCACCCGCACATGCTCAGACACAGCTTCGCGACCCATATGCTGGAATCCAGCGGCGACCTTCGCGCCGTACAGGAGTTACTGGGCCACGCCAATATTTCCACCACCCAGATCTACACGCACCTGGATTTCCAGCACTTGGCCAAGGTCTACGACCAGGCCCACCCGCGGGCCCGCAAGCGCGACAGCGACGAGGACTGACCGTGATCAGGGTAATTACCTTCGACCTGGACGACACCCTCTGGGACGTCACCCCGACCCTGCTGCGGGCCGAGGCGGCCCAGAATGCCTGGCTGGCAGAGCATCGGGAGCGGGTGACCCAGGCCTTTGACGCCGCCGAGATGCGACGCCTGCGCATGCGCACTTTCGAGTTGCACCCGGAGCTCAAGCACCACATCAGCGACCTGCGCCGGCAGGCCCTGTACGAGGTTCAGCTGCACTGCGGCTACTCGGAGGAGCTGGCGCGCCAGGGGGCCGAGGCGGCCTTTGAGGCATTCCTGCGGGTGCGCCATCAGGTGGAACCCTTTGAGCGCGCCCTGGAGGTGCTGGAGGTGCTGTCGGAGCGCTACGTACTGGGGGCACTCTCCAACGGCAATGCCGATATCTTCAAGGTGGATATCGGCGAGTACTTCGATTTCGCGTTTTCCGCAGAGCAGATCGGCGCCAGCAAGCCGCTGCCTGACATGTTTCACGCCAGCATGAAGGAGACCGGTGCACACAGCCGTGAAATAGTGCACGTGGGCGACCACCCGGAACACGACGTGGCGGGCGCCCAGGCGGTGGGTATGTATACGGTGTGGGCCAACTACGACGGTGTCGAGTGGCCCGGTGACACGCCTGCCGATGAGGAAGTGCGCGACCTGGCGGAATTGCCCGCGGCGGTTTACCGCATCGAGGAGCGGCTGCCCCGCTAGATGGCCTCTTCGCCGGTCTCGCCGGTACGGATACGAATCACCTGTTCCATGGGCTGTACAAAGATCTTGCCATCGCCGATCTTACCGGTGGCTGCCGACTTGGCAATCGCCTCGATGGCGCCGTCGACATCGTCATCGGTCAGCACCACCTCGATTTTCATCTTGGGCAGGAAATCCACCACGTACTCGGCACCGCGGTAGAGCTCCGTATGGCCTTTCTGGCGGCCAAAACCCTTTACCTCGGTCACGGTAATCCCCTGCACGCCGATTTCGGACAGCGCCTCGCGCACGTCATCGAGTTTGAACGGCTTGACGATGGCGGTAATCAATTTCATAGGGAGGGCTCCATGGATTCTACTAGGGCAGTGTGAAACCCTTAGTCTGGGCTTCGAGGCGACTGATTATAAGTGATGCCGCGGCACTCGACAGGTCTTTCTTGAGCCGTTTGCGCTTCTTCTTGAGCTTCGCCCGCTCCTCGCTCGGGTCGGCATCCAGCTCGTCAATCTCGGCATTGACCTCGGCCAGCTCATACTCAAGCTGGTCGACCGTGGTCTGGTGCTTGTGAATCTCGGCTCCGAGGCGGTAGGCCGTTAGAAAATCAACCTCGAGCTCGATGGGACAGGCGCTCTCGTAGTAGTCACCCGCCAATCCTCTCAGCCAGCCATTGTTGCGCGTGCAGTAGACCTTGATGCCCTCGTCCCAGCCACCGCG
>JANQGK010000213.1 GCA_028277365.1 Halieaceae bacterium
ACGGCGACTGTTACGTCGGTAAACCCGCCTGGTTCGCTCTGTACAAGGGCGCGGAGTGGGTGGGGTCTTTCCCGGACCGTCAACGGCCAGGGATGGCCGCATCCGAGCGAGACAGGGACGTCATGCCTTTAGCGCGTCCCGGAAGGACCCCGGGTGCCGCGCGTGCGGCGTTCTGGCTGCACACCCAATTTGCGCCCGGCCTACGAAGCACGTTTCCGGGACCGGCAAAACGCCGGGGCTTAGTCCGGTTCGGGAATGTCGGTGATGTGGCGGAGTCGGTCGAGGTGTACGTAGTGACGGCGGTTGGCGCGGTCGACAGCGTAGAGGACCAGGGTCCAGGTTTCGCCGTTTTCCTGCAGGCGCCAGACACCGAGTCGTTGGCGGTCGTCGTGTCCGTAGAGGATGCGCTGCTCGAACATGCGGTTAGCCCACTGGGCGCTGGAGCCACAGGCACGGCCCTCGCATTGGAACAGGTTCTCCGCCTCCGCGGGCAGCCGTTCGCGGTACCACTCGTAGCCTTCCTGGGCGGTAAAGCCTTCCTGCACCTGCCAGGTTACCCGGGTGAGCTCACCGCGGATCACATCGCTCTTTGCCAGCCGCCAGCGGCTGTGGATTTTCTGGTAGGCGCCCAGGCCCAGCAGGTAGTCGAGGGTTTCCGGGCCGCGCTCTTCGAAGAGCTGGGCGTAGCGCCAGGTCACATCCAGCGGCTGCGCTGCGGCCAGCAGCGGCGCGAGTAGCAGTAACAGCGTCCAGCGCATCATGCACCGGGCTCCCCAAGCGAGTGAGACGAGCTAGACGAGTGAGAAAAATACGCCACAAGCTCGGTGGCTATCGCGTCAACAGCTTCATCCATATGGCAATGATGTTCCCCGGGTACAATTTCCACCCGGATATGCCCGGGCAATTCCGGGGTTTCATAGCGGTCGCGCATCCCGGACTCCGCCAATAGTAACAGCCCGGGCATTGAAATCCCGGCCAGCACCGCCTCCACATGGGAGCGGGTCAGCTTCATCGCCGACGCCCCCTGCAAGCGTGCGTCGTGGGACCAGCACCAGCCATCCTCCACCGGCCGCAAGTTGCGCTCGGCGATCAGCCGCGCCGCCGGCGGCGCCAGGCCCTTGCGTTCGCGCACTCGTACCGCGTCTTCAACGCGCGTGAAGGTGCGCCCGGGCCTGTCCAGCAGGTTGCGCTTGTCGGCCAGAAACTCGGCGAGTTGCTTGGGACAATCGGTGGGGTCTGCCAGCGGCGGAACAATGCCGTCCAGCCAGGCCACCCGCTCGACGCGCGCCGGCCTCGCTGACGCGTACAGCGTGGCAATCATGGCACCGCGGGAATGGCCCAGCAGCGCAAAGCGCTCCCAGCCCAACTGATCCACCACTGACTCGATATCAGGCAGATCACTCCAGGCGTTGTATTCGCCGTCAGCGGCGCGATGATCACTCTGGCCGTGACCGGCCAGGTCCAGCGCCACCAGGTGCAACCCCGCTCCCCGCGCCATCAGCGCTTCCGCCAGTGGCAGAAAGCTCGCGGCATTGTCCAGCCAGCCGTGCAGGGCCAGCACCGGCGCGGCACCGGGCTCACCCCACTCCAGCGCCGCCAGCCGTCGGCCGTATACTTGGAAGCTTCGTTCCTGCACGGGCTACTGCTGAGTAAATTCCGGGGGAAATGCGTGCCAGGCGAGGCTCGCCATGCCCTGCCCCACCACGTCCATATCCAGGGCGACAATGCCGGCCGGCGGGAAACCCATCAACCGATAGTCGCGAGGGTCGCCCGTGGTAAACCAGCCCACCAGTTCTGCCACCAGCGGCAGGTGGCTGACCAGCACCACGGATTCACTACTACAGGTCTGTATGGCGTCGGCCACTGACTGCTCAGTGGTGGGCGGCAACAGGCTCAGCTCCTCACGGTTGTCTACGTCGCCCGCCGTCGAGAGAATACAGTCGCGGGTTTGCCGGGTGCGCAGCTTCGGGCTGTAGAGCAGAAAATCGAAACCTTCCGAGGCCAGTAGCCGGCCGGCGTCGTTGGCATCCTGAATACCGTGCTCGGTCAGGGCCCGCTCGCCGCCACCGCGCGGCGGCACCGCGTCGCCATGTCGTACCACGTAGACCCGCATCAGTGTCCCGCTCCCAGTGAGAACTCTACGTCCTGGGGCTGCTCTGCCAGCATCATGTTGCCAATCACTTCATCGAGGCCGCGGCGCTCGTAGAGGATGGCGTACAGGCCACTTACCAGGGGCATGTAGATATCGCGGCGATCGGCCTCGTCTTTCAGGAGCTTGAGGGTGTTCACCCCCTCGGCCACCTGGCCCAGGTCGGCAAGAATCTCATCCAGCGCCTTGCCCTCGCCGAGAGCATAACCCACCCGGTAGTTGCGGCTGAGGGGCGATGAACAGGTGACGATCAGGTCGCCCACGCCGGCCAGACCCAGGAAGGTGAGCGGATCCGCGCCCAGGCTTACCGCAAAGCGCGACATCTCCGCCAGGCTGCGGGTCAGCAACATGCCGATGGTGTTCTCACCCACGCCGAGGGCGGCGCCCATGCCCGCCATGATGGCGTAGACGTTCTTCAGTGCGCCGCCCAATTCCACGCCGTACATGTCACTGCTGGAGTAGACCCGGAAGCTGCGGCTCTGCAACAGGTCCTGGATAGTCTCACAGAGGGGGGTGTGGCTGCTGGCGATCACCGAGCCGGTGATCTGCCCGGCGGCAATTTCCCGCGCCAGGTTAGGGCCGCTGAGCACGCCGATCGGATTGTCGGGCAACGCCTCCGCCAGCACCTGGCTCATCAGCTTGAAGCCGTCAGCTTCAATGCCCTTGGTGGTGCTGATTACCAGCGTGGCGGGATCGATGCAGGTAGCAAGTTTCTGCGCCACCGCCCGGCAGGACTTGCTGGGCACGGCCACGAAGACAATATCGACACCGGAGACCGCGGCGGCCAGGTCGGTGGTGGCTTTAAGGCCGGGCTCCAGCTTGTAACCCGGCAGATAGGTGGGGTTTTCCTGGCTCTCGTTGAGGATATCGGCGCGCTCATCGCTGCGCATCCACAGGGTGGTGGTATGCCCGTTGGCGGCGATGATGTTGCCGATCACCGTACCGAAGCTGCCGCCCCCAAGCACGGCCACGCAATGTGTTGCAGGCATAGAGAGCCCTGATCTCCTGTGAGCGTTTCAGTGTAGCAGCATCCCGGCGCGGGGGTCCGCGCCGGGTATTGATCAGGAATTGATCAGCCGGCCAACTCAAGCAGCAGCTTGTTGAGCTTCGCCACGTAGGCCGCCGGATCCTCCAGGGCGCCGCCCTCGGCCAGGCTGGCCTGGTCGAAGATAATGCTGGCGAGGTCCGCAAAGCGCGCCTCGTCGGACTCGGCGTCGAGCTTCTCCAGCAGCGGGTGCGTGGGGTTTACCTCGAGGATAGGCTTTGACTCGGGCACGTCCTGGCCGGCAGCTTCCAGCATGCGGCGCATCTGCGCACCCATGTCGTAGTCGCCCACCACCAGGCAAGCCGGCGAGTCTGTCAGGCGGGAGGTGGCGCGTACTTCCTGCACCTGCTCAGCCAGCACCGACTGCAGGCGCTCGACCAGGGCCTCGCTTTCCTGCTTGAGCTTTTCCTGGGCCTCCTTCTCTTCCTCGCCCAGGTCCAGTTCGCCGCGGGTCACGTCCTGGAAGCGCTTGCCGTCGAACTCCTGCAGCTGGTTCATGAACCAGTCATCGATACGGTCGGAAAGCAGCAATACCTCGATGCCCTTCTTGCGGAACACCTCAAGATGCGGGCTGGACTTGGCGGTCTTGAAGTTCTCGGCCACCACGTAGTAGATCTTGTCCTGGCCTTCCTGCATGCGCTCCATATAGTCGGCCAGTCCCTGGTCCTGCACCTCGCTGTCGGTGTGGGTGGTGGAGAAGCGCATCAGGCCGGCGATCTTCTCGCGGTTGGTAAAGTCCTCGGCAGGGCCTTCCTTTAACACTTCACCGAACTGGTCCCAGAATTTCTGGTACTGCTCTGGGTCCTTCTTAGCCATTTTGTCGAGCATGTCCAACACGCGCTTGGTCAGGGCCGAGCGCATGGCATCGACCTGCGGGTCCTGCTGGAGAATCTCACGGGACACGTTCAGGGACAGGTCGTTGGAATCCACCACGCCCTTCACGAACCGCAGGTACAGGGGCAGAAACTGCTCGGCGTCGTCCATGATGAAGGTGCGCTGCACGTACAGCTTGAGGCCGCGTGCCATATCGCGGTTGTAAAGATCAAAAGGTGCGCGGGCCGGGATGTACAGAAGGCTCGTGTACTCCAGCTTGCCCTCGACCCGGTTGTGGGACCACGTCATCGGGTCGTCGAAGTCGTGGGAGACGTGCTTATAGAACTCTTTGTACTCCTCGTCGCTGACCTCGCTGCGGGAGCGGGTCCAGAGAGCGGTGGCCTCGTTGATGGCCTCGAATTCCGGAGCGGCATCCTCTGCTTTCTCTTCGCCGTCTTCCTCATCCGCCGCCGGCATGGCCGGCTTCTCCATCTCCACCGGCACGGAGATGTGGTCGGAGTACTTCTTGATCACGCTGCGCACCCGGAAATCGTCGGCGAATTCCTCGCAGTCGGATTTCAGGTGCAGGATGATAGTGGTGCCGCGGCCGGCCTTCTCCGCATCTTCCACCGAGAACTCGGCCTCGCCGCTGGACTCCCAGTGCACGCCGGCAGTGGCCGGGTCGCCGGCCCTGCGGCTCAACACCTCGACGCGCTCCGCGACGATGAAGCTTGAGTAGAAGCCCACGCCGAACTGGCCGATAAGCTGGGAGTCCTTCTTCTGGTCGCCGGTGAGCTGTTCCAGGAAGGCCGCGGTACCGGATTTGGCAATGGTGCCCAGGTTGTCAATCACGTCCTGGCGGCTCATGCCAATGCCGTTGTCGCTGATGGTGATGGTCTTGGCGTCCTTGTCGACCTCCACGCGAATCGCGAACTCACCGTCGCCCTCCAGGAGAGCCTCGCTGTTGAGCGACTCAAAGCGCAGCTTGTCTATCGCGTCACTGGCGTTACTGATCAGTTCGCGCAGAAACACTTCCCGGTTGCTGTACAGGGAGTGAATCATCAGGTGCAGCAGCTGCTTGGCTTCGGTCTGGAAGCCGAGGGTCTCCTTGTGGACGTCCGCGGTCATGCCTTGTCTCCTGTGGCTATACGACGTTATCCACGGCATATGGGGACCGCTACGGAGATTTCAAGGGCTTTCTATACCGACCGGCGCCAGGCTAGCGACAGGTCCGCTTGCGCAGCACTCGTTCATGGGCTGCAGCACGGGCTTTCAGCAGGCGATTGAGCTGCGAGACCAGCCAGCTCACCCCCTCGTCACGGTCCTGGCGGCGGTGCCAGAAGGCAAGCAGGCGGCTGTCTTCCAGGGGCACCGGGGTGTGGGTCACCGCCAACCGGCAGGTGCTGATGGCCTCCTCCACCGCCAGGGTCGGCACCACCGAAATCAGGTCGGAGGCCTCGACAATGGCCGTGACACCGTGGAAGTGGTTCACCGTCATGGCAATGCGGCGCTTCAGGCCCTGCTGGGCCAGCACCCGGTCGGTAAAGCCTACGGTATCCCCGGACAGCGACACCAGCAGGTGATCGGCGGCGGCGAATTCCTCCAGTTCCAGGTCGGCTTTGGCCAGTGGATGGCCCTTGCGCATCACAACGCGATAAGTGGAGTCATACAGGTGCTGGCTGTTCAGGGAGTCGCTGTGCATCATGCCCTGCACCGCGAGCACGATATCGACCTCGGCGTTTTCCAGCAGCCCCTCGCCGTTGACGATGTTGTAGGGCACCGCGTGAATGGCGATACCCGGCGCCTCTTTTTCTATCACCTGCCGCAGGGCCGGCCACACCAGGTCAATCACGCCGTCGGCGCCGGAAATGCGGAAAGTTCGGGTGGATGTCGCCGGGTCGAAGCCGCCCGGGGCAATGGCCTGGTCCAGGCTTTTCAGCGGGTCCTGCACCTGCTGCCACAGGGCGATGGCCCGCTGGGTGGGCTGAATATTGCGCCCGCTCTTCACAAACAGCTCATCGCGCCAGGCAGTGCGCATACGGGAGACGGCATTGGACACCGCTGGCTGGGTCATGGCCAGACGGTCGGCGGCGCGGGTCATAGAGCCCTCGGTCATGATGGCGTCGAATACCACCAGCAGGTTGAGATCCTGGGGTTTCATGGGCTTTCTCCTGAAAAACTAATACATCATATAAATTTATGCTTTACATATAAATATATAATTTTTTTTATTTATTACGGTCCCCGATAATGACCTTCATCGAACACCAACTGGAGATCACAGCCATGACTATCGAGACCGTTGTACGCAGCACCTGGCTGGCCTACGGCCTGCTGCTTGTACTCACCGCCTGTGAACCTGTTTCCGGCGGCAGCCCCCAACCCATCGAGCAGCCCCGCCCCAGCGTGGCCGTCGCCGAGGTCAACCCCCGCTCCCTCACCGAGTGGGACGTCTTTACCGGCCGCCTGGAGGCCCCCGAGAGCGTGGCTCTGCGGGCCCGGGTGTCGGGTTACCTGTCTGAAGTCGCTTTTAAGGAGGGCGACCTGGTAGAGCAAGGCGAACAGCTGTTCCAGATCGACGACCGCACCTTCCGCGCCGAAGTCGCGCGCCTGGAGGCGGAGCTGGAGAGCGCCCGCAGCCGCGAGGCCCTGGCCGACGCTGAATCACGCCGTGCCGACAACCTCATCAAGAAAGGTGCTATATCCGCCGAGGCGCGGGATCAGCGCAAGTCGGCCTACCGCAGCGCTCGCGCCGATGTGCAGGCCGTCAGCGCACGGCTGGACCACGCTCGTCTGCAGCTTGAATTCACCCGGGTGACTGCGCCCATCAGCGGCCGCGTCTCGCGCGCCAACATCACGGAAGGTAACTACGTGACCGCAGGCGAGAGCGTGCTGACCAGCATCGTGTCCACCGGTGAAATCTATGCCTATTTCGACGCCGACGAGCAGACCTACCTGAAGTATGCACGCATGGCCCGCAGCGGCGAGCGCCCGGACAGCCGCCATGTTCCCACTCCGGTCTACCTGGCGCTGGCGGGTGAAGACGACTTTCAGCACGAGGGCTATATCGACTTCATCGACAATCAGGTCGACCCCGCCACCGGTACCATCCGCGGCCGCGCGGTCATCCCCAACCGCGACGGCCTGCTGGTGGCAGGCCTGTTTGCCCGCGTCATGCTCACCGGGAGCGGCAGCTATCAGGGCATCCTGATCAATGAGAAAGCCGTGGGCACCGACCTCGACACCCGTTACGTGCTGGTGGTGGATGAAAACAACGCCGTGCAGTACCGCGCCGTGGAACTCGGTGAGCGCATGGCGGGACTCCGCATCGTCACCCGCGGCCTCTCCGCCGGTGACCGGGTCATCGTGAACGGGCTGCAGCGCGTTGTTCCCGGCACGGTGGTGGATACCAACACCGTCTCCATGATCAGCGAAGCCCAGCAGGCCGAGCTGTTGGCCCTGGAAAAGCGCGCCAACAGCCGCTCCACCGAGCAACTGCTGGCCGAGAGTGTGGCCGTACCGGAAGGTGCCGGTTGGACCACCTATCATTGGGGCAGCTAGGCCCACCGCATTCATCAAGGCGACCGTAGCAGGCGACCGTAGCAGGCGACCGTAAGAGGATAACCCCATGAACTTCTCGCAGTTCTTCATCCAGCGCCCCATCTTCGCGAGTGTGATCTCCCTGCTGATCTTTATCGGCGGCGCGCTGGCAGTCTGGCAGCTACCGATCACTGAGTATCCGGAAGTGGTGCCGCCCACGGTGGTGGTGACGGCCAGCTACCCGGGGGCCAATCCCAAGGTGATCGCCGAGACGGTTGCCTCACCGCTGGAGCAGGAGATCAACGGCGTGGACGATATGCTCTACATGTCTTCCCAGGCCACCTCCGACGGCCGCATGACCCTGACGGTGACCTTCGCCATCGGCACCGACCCGGACGCAGCCCAGGTCTTGGTGCAGAACCGGGTCGATCGCGCCCTGCCCCGACTCCCCTCCGAGGTACAGCGCCTGGGCGTGGTTACAAACAAGTCCTCACCGGACCTGACCATGGTGGTGCACCTCACCTCGCCGGATAACAGCCGCGACATGTTGTATCTGTCCAATTACGCCCACCTGAGGGTCAAGGACGAACTGGCGCGCATAGGCGGCGTGGGTGAAGTGCGCCTGTTCGGCGCCGGCGAGTTCAGTATGCGGGTGTGGCTGGACCCGGATAAGGTCGCCGCCCTGGACCTGAACCCAGGCGATATCGTTGCCGCTATCCGCGAGCAGAACCAGCAGGCGGCTGCGGGCAGCCTCGGCGCCCAGCCCGCCGGCAACGCCGACTTCCAGTTGCTCATCAACGTGAAAGGCCGCTTGGAAACGGTGGAGGAATTCGGCGATATCATTATTAAGGTGGGCCAAGACGGACAGCTCTCCTACCTCAAGGATGTGGCCCGCATCGAGCTGGGGGCCGACAGCTACGCCCTGCGCTCGCTGCTAGACAACCGCCCCGCCGTGGCCCTGCCGATCTTCCAGGCGCCGGGCTCCAATGCCATCGAGGTGTCGGACCGGGTGCGCGCCACCATGGCCGAGCTCAAGCAATCCTTCCCGGTAGGCATGGACTACAGCATCGTCTACGACCCCACCGTATTTGTGCGCAAGTCCATCGACGCCGTGGTGCAGACCCTGTTCGAAGCCATGCTACTGGTGGTCCTGGTGGTGGTGCTGTTCCTGCAGACCTGGCGCGCCTCTATCATCCCGTTGGTCGCCGTACCCGTGTCACTGGTGGGCACCTTCGCCATCATGCAGGTGCTGGGCTTTTCTCTGAACGCCCTGTCGCTGTTCGGCCTGGTGTTAGCCATCGGTATCGTCGTGGATGACGCCATCGTGGTGGTGGAGAACGTGGAGCGCAATATCGCCAACGGCCTGGCCCCGCAGGAGGCGACCCGCAAGGCCATGCGCGAAGTGACCGGCCCGATCATCGCCACCACCCTGGTGCTGGCCGCGGTATTCGTACCCACCGCTTTCATGTCGGGTCTGACCGGCCAGTTCTACCGCCAGTTCGCGCTGACCATCACCATTGCCACGGTGATCTCGTCGATCAACTCCCTGACCCTGAGCCCGGCGCTGTCGGCGCTGCTGTTGAAGGCGCCAGGTGACAAGCCCGACGCTCTTACCCGGGCCCTGGACTGGCTGTTCGGTCGCTGGCTGTTCCGCCCTTTCAACCGCCTGTTCGAGCGCAGCGCCCGCGCCTACGACGGCAGCATCCGCCGGCTGGCGCGCTTCAGCGCCGTGGTGCTGCTCATCTACGCGGGTCTGATGGGGCTGACCTGGCAGCAGTTCGCCACCACCCCTACCGGTTACGTGCCCACCCAGGACAAGCAGTACCTGGTGTCCTTCGCACAGCTGCCGGACGCCTCTTCGCTGGACCGCACCGAGGCGGTGATCCGCGAAATGTCTGCCATTGCCATGGCCCAGCCCGGTGTGCAATCGGCGGTGGCCTTTCCGGGACTCAACATCAACGGCTTCACCAACAGCCCCAGCAGCGGCATCGTATTCGTGACCCTCGATCCCTTCGAGGAGCGCCGCACGGATGACCTCTCTGCCAACGCCATTGCCGCGGCCTTAGGCGAGCAGTTCGGGGGCATCGAGGAGGCGTTCACCGCTATCTTCCCTCCGCCCCCGGTGCAGGGCCTGGGCACCATCGGCGGCTTCAAGCTGCAGGTGCAGGACCGCGGCAACCAGGGCTATGACGCGCTGTACAACGTCACCCAGGAAGTGATCAACCAGGCCTGGCAGGACCCGGCCCTGACCGGCGTGTTCTCCAGCTTTCAGGTGAAAGTGCCGCAGCTCGACGTGCAGCTCGACCGCGCCAAAGCGCGCAGCCAGGGTGTGAGTATCGACAGCATCTTCGAGACCCTGCAGGCCTACCTGGGTTCCATCTACGTCAACGACTTTAACCTGTTCGGCCGCACCTACCAGGTGAACGTGCAGGCGGAGGAACGCTTTCGGTTGGAAGCGGAGCAGATCAGACAACTGCGGGTGCGCAATGACGACGGCCGCATGATTCCGCTGGGCTCGTTCATTGACGTACGCGACACCGCCGGCCCCGACCGGGTAATGCACTACAACAGCTACTCCACCGCCGAGATCAACGCCGCTCCGGCGCCAGGCTTCAGCTCCGGCGAGGCGCGGGCTGCCATCGAGCGGATTCTCAATAACACCCTGCCGCTGGGCATGACCTACGAGTGGACCGAGCTGACCTATCAGCAGATCCTCGCCGGCAATACCGCGATAATCGTGTTCCCGCTGGTAGTGCTGCTGGTCTTCCTGGTGTTGGCCGCGCAGTACGAAAGCCTGCGGCTGCCCTTCTCCATCATCCTGATCGTGCCGATGACCCTGCTGTCGGCCATGACCGGAGTGATCATCAGCCAGGGTGACAACAACATCTTCACCCAAATCGGCTTCATCGTGCTGGTGGCACTGGCGACCAAGAACGCCATCCTTATCGTGGAGTTTGCCCGCGAACTGCAAAACAATGGGCGCAGCGCACTGGACGCCATTCGCGAAGCAGGACGCTTGCGCCTGCGGCCGATCATGATGACCTCCATGGCCTTCATCATGGGGGTGCTGCCGATGGTGGTCTCCACCGGCGCCGGCGCCGAGATGCGCCAGGCCATGGGCATCGCCGTGTTCTCCGGAATGA
>JANQGK010000371.1 GCA_028277365.1 Halieaceae bacterium
CCCCCCGGCACCGGCGGCCAGCTGACCGCCGGAGGACGAGGGGGCAGCCTGGGTATGCGCCGCGCGCCCATCTTCGGTACCTCTGACGAGGCCCAGGACAACCCGCTCTTCCGGATGGCCAACCGCCTGCACATCATCACCCGGGAGCAGACGGTTCGTGAGCAGCTCCCCTTCCTGGTGGAAGGCGAGGAGTTTGTGCCGCTGGAAGTCGTGGAAGCAGAGCGGGTGCTGCGTGCCGCCGACTGGCTCTATGACGCCCGGGTGGTGCCGCTACGGCGCTGCGGAGAAGTGGTGGACATCATGGTGGTAACGCGGGATGTCTGGACCATCCTGCCCACAATCGAGTTCGACCTCAGCGGTGGCGAAACCACTTGGGCTCTGGGCATCGAGGATGAGAACCTGCTGGGGCGCGGCGAGACGCTGGGCGTGCTGTACAAGGACGACGTCGACCGCAGCGGCGTGGAACTGTTCTTTTTTGACCCGGCGGTGCGTGGCAGCGCCTGGCGTCTCAACCTGGATGCCGCTGACAACGACGACGGCCACCGCGTCAATATGAATCTGCGACGCCCTTTCCGGTCCCTCGATGAGCGCAGCAGCAGGGGCATTCGGGTCACCGAGGACAAGCGCGTCCAGCCGTTGTTCGAAGCGGGCGACCGGGTCATCGAGTTTCGCCAGGAAACCTTCAGTGGCCAGATGAACTTTGCCCAGTCCACGGGCCGGGTGGACGGGCACGTACGACGCTGGAATGCAGGCCTCGAATGGTGGGACTTCGAGTTCGAACGCGAGCCCGGCGACAGGCAACCGGAGGCACTGCCGGAGGACCGCAGCGCGGTTTATCCCTACCTCGGCTTTGAGACCATTGAAGACGACTTTGTCCCGATCAGCAATCTGGCGCTGATCGGCCGGCCCGATGATGTGTTCCTGGGGCGACGGCTGAGCGGGACGCTGGGCTATTCACCGGACATCGGCGATGCCGACGATGGCAGGATCATCGCCGAGGCCAGCTGGCGAGACGGTGCGCGCCCGTCTGAATCGGTCATCGTCACCGGGTTCTTTTCTCTTGGCGGCGCTGTGACCACCTCGGACGGGGAAGCGGAGAATCTGTTCGTAAATGCCGGCGGTGAGGTGTACTACCTGCAGACAGACAGCTGGCGCCTCTATGCCTCGCTCGATGGTACCTGGACCGAAGGGCTGACTGACGACATACAGCTACAGCTGGGCGGCGAAAGAGGCCTGCGGGGTTACCCCCAGCGCTTCCAGCAGGGTGACCGGCGCCTGCGCGCCCGGATCGAGGAACGCTGGTACGCCGACGGCGAGCCGCTGCGCCTGTTCCGCTGGGGGGCCGCCGTGTTCCTGGACGCCGGTCGCGCCTGGTTTGAAGATGATCCCAATGATGCCGAGGACGGCTGGTTGTCCAACGTGGGTATCGGGCTGCGGCTGATGCCCACCCGGCTGCCCACCAACGGCATGGTACACATCGATCTGGCCGCACCGCTGCGCACCGGTGGCAACAACGTAGACGACGTACAGCTCTCTATCACCGTGCGCAGCGGATTTTAGCGCCTACGGCAGTGCTCAGGGCTGGAGGATATGCGCCGTGGCTTCCAGGTCGTTCTGCTTCTCGTCGACGAACTTGAACTTGTTCCAACCCACCCGGATGATGTCGTTGTTGACCAGCAGCCGCGGCTCCGAGAGCTGCTGCTCGTTGACGAAGGTGCCGTTGGTGCTGCCCAGGTCGGTGAGCCGCACCTCAATCAGGTCTTCCATGTATTCGCTGCGGGCAACGCTCAATTCGGCATGCTTTGAGCTGATCGTGGCGTCGTCGATCTGTAGATCGCAGTCCGGGTGGCGGCCCAGCGTGAGCGTGGGCTTCTCCAGATCGATCTTGTTGACGACCACATCGTCAACCAGTTGGGCCAGGAAAGGCATGGAGGTCTCCTCTCTCGTTCGCGGGTCAGTCAGTTAAGCGGGCCATGACCAGCGAGGCGTTATCGCTGGTCTCTCTTTCCTCACACAGGTCGAGCAGCCGATTTACCGTCTCCTCGAGCCCGAGATTCTGTTTCAGCACAGCGGTGATGTCCTGGTCTTCCAACACCTGGAAGAAGCCGTCCGAGCACAACAGGTAGGCATCACCGGCTTTCACTTTCAGGTTGTCGCGGCTGAACTCCGCCACCCCTTCTACGCCCAGTGCACGGGTGAGAACGTTGCTGTAAGGGTGGGTCGCCAGCTGGTTGGCGGCCAGGGCTTTCTCGCGCACCATTTCCTGAGCCAGGTTGTGGTCCTCGGTGAGCTGTTCCAGCGCCCCGGCGCGGAACCGGTAGCAGCGTGAATCGCCGATATGGACCAGGGCCAGTCGGCCGTCCTGCAGTAGTCCCGCGGTTAGGGTGGTGCCCATCTTGGCGTGCTGTGGCTCCCGGGC
>JANQGK010000069.1 GCA_028277365.1 Halieaceae bacterium
AGGAAGGCCGCCAGGGTGGTCAGCGACGAAGCCATGACCGGGGCGAACATACGCTGGGCGCCTTGCGCGGCGGAGTTCACCGGCCCGTGGCCCCCTTCGTATAGCGCCAGGGAGTGTTCGCCCACCACGATGGCGTCGTCCACCACGATGCCCAGCGCCATCACCACGCCGATCATGCTGATGAAGTTAATGCTGCCGCCGAAGCCGTAAAAAACCGCGAGCGCACCCAGGAAAGACACCGGGATACCCACGGTCACCCAGAAAGCGGCGCGGCCGTTGAGGAACAGGAACAGGGTGGCAATCACCAGCAGCAGTCCGCCGACCCCGTTCTGGAATACCAGGGCAATCTGGTTGTAGGCAAAGCGCCAGGCTTCCAGCCAGATGGTGACCTTCACGCCGCGTTCTTCCAGGGCCTCGGCATTGTCCGCTTCCCACGCGTAGAGAATGTCGGCGGCGTCCAGAGTGTCGGAGTCGATACCGCGGCGCAGGCGAATCATGATAGCCGGGCGGTTCTCGTAGTAGACCATGCGCTGGTCGTCTTGCTGGCGCCGCTCTACCCGGGCTACATCCCCCAGGCGCAGCAGCTCGCTTTCATCGCCGATGCGCACCGGGAGCTGTTCAAACTCCTCGGCGGTGCGGCGCTGGTCGAGGCTCCTGAGCTTGCGCTGGAGTTGGCCACCGCCCGCGTTGCCGGCCGGCACGTCGGCGCTGGACTCGAGAACGCTGGCGGCGATGGCCGACAGGGGAACACCTAGTTCAAACAAGGTCTTGCTGTCGACCTGAATGGCGATTTCTTCCTCCGGTACGCCGCGGAACTCCACCTTGTCGACGCCGCGTGCCAGCAGGTCACGTTCGATCTCACGGGCGATAGGCACCAGCTCTTCTACGCTGCCGTCACTGGAAATCAGGATGGCCGCCACCGTATCCAGCCACTGCATGCGCTGGATGATCGGCGGCTCAATATCTACCGGCAGGTCGCGCACCTGGGCCACGGCCTGCTTAACCCGGTCCAGAGCCTCGATCATGTCGGTGCCCTTGTCGAAGCCCACCTCGATGCTGGCCATGCCGTCGGAGGTGGAGGAAGTCAGCTTGTTAAGCCGGGTGAGAGAGCGCAGCTGGTACTCGATAGGCTGGGTGACCAGGCGCTCTACATCTTCGGCGCTGGCGCCGGGCCAGGTCACCTCAGCGCTGACCGTGTGGGAGTCCTGGGTCGGGTTGAGCTGTACTGTGAGCTGGCGAATACCCCAGATGCCGGCCAGGATCAGCATGATCATCAGCAGGTTGGAGGCCAGCCGGTGGCGGGTAAACGTGTCTACCAGGTAGTGGGGCTTGCTGAAATCCGGCGATTGCATGGCGTTTGTTAAGGTTTGTTTAGTGTTATACGCAACTATAACACTACACCAGCACCGGGGAGCAAGCGGGTTTTTAGAAAAATTTGTTCTGAGCCGCATGCCTTTGACTTCCCGGTGGACTTAAAACCGGCCGCGACCGACTATCTATACCGATGAGGCAAGACGCGGTCCTGGCTCTGTCGGTTGAATAAAAAGCCAGCTAAATTAGGCACTTAAGTCAAGTGGAGATGCGTGTGAGCACCAGCTTTGAGAATCTCGCGGCGCTGCTGCAAGCGCCCGGTACCCCCCTGGGGCCCACTGACTGGCTGGAGATCACCCAGGAGCGCATCAACCAGTTTGCCGAGGCCACCGGCGATCACCAGTGGATCCACGTGGACCCGGAGCGGGCCAAAGGCGGCCCCTTTGGCGCCACTATCGCCCACGGTTACCTGACCCTGTCCCTGGCCAACCTGTTCCTGCCGGAACTGATGACGGTGGAAAACACCTCCATGGGCGTGAATTACGGCTGCGAGAAGGTGAGGTTTCCCGCTCCGGTCCGGGTAGGCACTCGCCTGCGCGGTAGCGGCGAAGTCATCAGCGCCGAGGAGGTCAAAGGGGGCGTGCAGGTGGTGGTACGAGTGACGGTCGAAATCGAGAACAGCGACCGCCCCGCCTGCGTGGTGGACACTATCTCCCGCTTCTTTCCCTGAACGAAAAAACCGGGTTCGGCAAAGCCTCCCCCGGCGGTAGGAAAAACGGCTGTTAGCGAGTAGCTACAGCGTCAACAGGCTCGTTCTGGTAGTTCCAACGGCCGGCTTCCAGAGTGAAATGGGTCACCTTGCCGTTGCGGCGGGCCACGCACTCTACCCGGTAGGCCCGGGGTTCATCACCGCGGCTTGCCAGGTTCAGGTAGTAGCGGTAGCGATCGGCGGCCTCCTGCGGCGCGATGTAGGTGTCACCGTCCCGCAATTGCAGTCCCTCGCGGTGATTCACGCTGTCGATGCGCTCCAGGCAGGCCCGGTGGGCCTTGGCATCGGGTACCAGGTCGGCGCGGGCGGCGCCAGCCGACAGCAGGGTAGCGGCGCTGGCGGCCACCAGGAACGGAATACTCAGCAGTGCTCGTGTGTTCATGGGCAAATCCCCCAATAAAAGTCATCACTATGGACCGGGATGAGGTGCGCTCTCTGGAACTAAAAGTTCTAAAATGCAACTAATCCCATAACGCAACTATATCAACTGAGTTCTATAATGCAACTAATTTGTGTTGCGCGGTCGAATTCGGTATCGTGCGCGTTAGGCGCAAAAGACGGGGCTGCCGATAGGGCGGCGCCGAACCATAACAAGCGCAGCCTGCTGCTCGGGAGCGAGTGTCAGGCGAGCCAGGCGGGGTTCTGATGCCCGCGAACGTGAACAACAACCCGGAATAACATGGTCAAGAAATCCTTCAGTGATATGGCGTGTTCCGTGGCCCAGGCCATGGATGTAATTGGCGAGTGGTGGAGCATGCTGATTGTGCGCGACTTTTTTGTCGGCGGTGGCCGGCGGCGCTTCGAGCAATTGCGCGACAGTCTCGGCATTTCCCGCAACATCCTTACCGAGCGGCTGCGCACGCTCACCGAGGCGGGCGTGATCGAAAAGGTGCCCCTACAGGAAGGGGGCCGCCGCTATGCTTATCAACTCACCGACAAGGGTCGCGACCTGTTGCCGGTGATGATTGCCATCATGCAGTGGTGGGACCGCTGGGAGCAGGAGCCCGAGCAGCGCTATATGAAGGTACGGGTGCGTGAAACCGGTGAAGAGATCGCCCCCATGTCCGTCCAGAACAGCCGGGGTCAGCCCCTGGGCTACCAGGACCTGTTCATGACCGTGCTCACACCCCGCGGTGAGATGAAGATTCGCGAGTGGCCGCTGGATTTTCGTTCCCTGACGGAAGACGACCGGCTCGAGCTGCCCATGGAGGCCGCCGAGCAGAAGGCCTCCTGAGCTGATGGAATTCAATAGCAAGGAAGTCTCCCCGGCCTATCCCTCGGCGACCGTGGTGCTGGTACGCAGTGCCGATGCGGCACTGGAAGTGCTGATGGTGCGCCGCTCTCGCGATGTGCGCCACATGGGCGGCATGTGGGTGTTTCCCGGAGGTCGCGTCGACCCCGCCGATGGCGACTTCGAGGCCGATCCGGAGGCCACGGCACTGACGGCCGCGATTCGCGAGACCCGTGAGGAAACCGGCCTGGAAATCACCGCCGACGCCCTGCACTACATTTCCCACTGGACCACGCCAAAGGGCGCGAAGAAGCGTTTCGCGACCTGGTTCTACGTCGGCTTGCTGTGCGAGGAGCAGGATGTGATGGTCGATGGCGGCGAGATTGCCGAGCACCGCTGGGTGCGCCCGGCTGATGCCCTGGCGGAGCAGGCCCGCGGCGAGCTGCGGCTGATGCCGCCGACCTTTATCACCCTGCTGGAGCTGGAGCGCTTTGGCAGCTGCGAGGTGATTCAGCGCGAGGCGCCCGACATGGCGCCGCTTATGTACGCGCCGCGGGTCACCGAGTTGGACGGTGCGCTGCACTTCCTTTATGCCGGCGACGCCGGTTTCGATACCGAGGATCCGGCGGCCCCCGGCGGCCGTCACCGCTGCATCATGGTCGGTGACAGCCTGGAGTATCTGCGGGAGTTCTAGACCTGGAGCTCCCGAATGGGTAGGGGATCGATCTAGAACTGTGGAATAGGTGCCGGGTCTATCGGTAACTCGGTGCGACCGTAACGTGCCGCGCGCTCGTTGAGCTGGCCCACCGCTTCTTCCACCCCGATCATCAGGATGAACTT
>JANQGK010000085.1 GCA_028277365.1 Halieaceae bacterium
ACAGCTCACAACAGGTCGAGAGCTGCGGCCGCTGCCACGCTCGCCGCGGCACACTGGGTGACTACCGCCACGGCCGGCCGCTGCTGGACACACATCGGCCGGCACTGCTGTTGGAGCCACTCTACCACGCCGACGGCCAGATTCTCGACGAAGTCTATGTGTACGGCTCCTTCGTGCAAAGCAAGATGCACGCTGCGGGCGTGGTGTGCTCCAACTGCCATGAACCCCACAGCAACCAGCTGCGGGCGCCCGGCAACGGGGTCTGCACCCAGTGCCACAAGCCCGCCAGCTACGACAGCCCCGACCACCACCGGCACCCGGTAGGCAGCGAGGGTGCAAGCTGCGCCAACTGTCATATGCCGGCCCAGAACTACATGGTGATCGATGCCCGTCGCGACCACAGCATGCGTATCCCCCGCCCTGACCTGAGCGTGGCGTTGGGTACACCCAATGCCTGCAACCAGTGTCACAGCGGCCGCGATGCCCAGTGGGCGGTGAACAGCCTGCGCGACTGGGGTGTGCATTTCAATGACGGCAGTACCCATCCGGCCCGCAGCCTGGCACTGGCGCGCAAAGGCGACGGCCGTGCCGTGCCCGGTCTGGTGGAGTTGGCCCGCAACCCGGAGGCAGCACCCATCCTGCGCGCCACAGCCGTCAATGAGCTGGCGGGGTTCAGCAACCGAGAAGCGCTGGACGTTGCAGTGCGCCTGCTGGACAGCGGGGACCCGATGCTGCGCTGGACCGCAGCCAGTACCCTGCGAATGCTGCCGCTGCAGCACCGCTACGGCATGCTGGCACCGCTGGTCGAGGACGATATCACCACGGTGCGTCTGGAAGTGGCACGCCTGCTGGCAGAGATACCGCTGGACCAGCTGGCACCGGAGGACGCCCGGCGCCTGCAGGGCTTGTTCGATGAATACCTGGAAACCATGGGGCGTCAGGCCGACACCCCCGAGGGGCAGCTGGAAATGGGCCTGTTTTTCGTCTCCCGCGGCCTGCTGGAGCCCGCTGAGCTGGCTTACCGCAATGCTATCGACATGAATCCCCAGCTGGTGGCAGCCTACATGAATCTCGCCGACCTCTATCGCATGGCCGGCCGCGATGATGCCGGCCGCTCAAGTTTGCTGGAGGCCACCGAGGTTGCGCCCGATGAAGCCGCCGCCTGGCACGCCCTGGGGCTGCTGGAAACCCGAGCCGGCGACAGGGAGAAGGGACTGGAATACCTGGCCAGGGCTGCGCAACTGGAAACCACGGGCGTCCGCTA
>JANQGK010000160.1 GCA_028277365.1 Halieaceae bacterium
CAAGTACGTCACCCGCCGCCTGTCTGACGAGCCGGAACTGAACCTGCGTGCGTCCTATGGCGAACAAGATCAGGTGGACCTGGTAGGTACCGCTTCCTACCCGCTGACCGACACCTTCCGGGTCGGCGGCACCGTGGCTTCCTTCCAGCGTGACGGCTTCGGTGAAAACCTCACCACCGGCGATGACCAGTACGAGAAAGACATTTTCGCCTTCCGCGTCAGCGCGGAATGGGAGCCCAGCGAAGACCTGCTGGTGCGCTTTGCCTACGATGATACCCAGGACGACACCAACCCGGTGGCGGGCCATCGCCCCTTCCCGGCGGTCACCACCAACGAGCCGGTGCTGGGCGATGTGCGTGATACCTTCGCCGGCGCGTCCGGGCAACCCTCCACCGCGGGTATCAACGGCAACAACGAGGTGGAAGTAAAGGGCGGCAGCCTGACCATCGACTGGGACGTGAACGAATCCATCACCCTGCGCTCCATCACCGCTTACCGTGAGGATGACACCGAGTCGGTGATCGATTTCGACAGCCTGCCGCAGATGGACTTCGACGCCCAGGTCATCTACGAGAACGAGCAGTTCAGCCAGGAGTTCCAGCTGTTGTACAGCGACGAGCGCTGGAACGCGGTGCTCGGCGTCTACTATCTGGATGCTAAGGCCGGCAACGACTTCGACGTGGTGCTGGCGCAGCTGGTGCCGGACATCGGCCTGACCGCCTACACCGGCGGCCAGATCGATACCGAGGCCTGGTCGGTATTCGGCGACGTGACCTACGACATCAACGAGCAGTGGTCGGTGTCGGTGGGCCTGCGCTGGACCGACGACCAGCGCGATGCCGACGTGTTCCGTGCCAACTACCTGGGTATCGGCTCGCCGGCCTTCGGCAATGACGGCGCCATCCTTAACGCCGTCACCAGCGATTATGAGAACGACGAAACCTTCGACAATCTGGCGCCGCGCATCAACGTCACCTATCGCATTAATGAGGACGCCCAGGTATACGCCGGCTACAGCCAGGGCTGGAAGGCGGGTAGCTTCGACCCGCGGGGTGCGAACTTCGAGACCCCGGAGGCCGCCGAGGCTTTCGATGAAGAGACCCTGGACTCTTTCGAAGTGGGCCTGAAAGCCGACTGGCTGGGCGGTCGCCTGCGCACCAATATCGCGGCCTTCTACAGCGAATACGACGACATGCAGATCCCCGGCTCCGTGGGCGTGGATACCGACGGCGATGGCGTCAACGATGACTTCGTCGGTACCGTCACCAACGCCGGTGAGTCAGAGATTTCGGGTGTGGAGATCGAGGGCAACTGGCTGTTGACAGAGCGCTTCTCGGCGCAGTTCGCCTACAGCTACCTGGATGCCGAGATCAAGGAGTGGATCTTTGCAGGCGAAGACGTGTCCGACCAGCGCGCCATTCAGAATACCCCAGAGAACATGGCCTTCCTGGGTCTGACTTACGTGGCCGACGCCTTTGGCGGCACCCTGAATCTCAATGCCAACTGGTCTTACAAGGACGACATCCAGCAGTTTGAGATCGCCGCCCCGGATATCGACCAGGATTCCTACAGCCTGTACAACGCCAGCGCGGTATGGCTGAGCCCGCAGGGCACCTGGTCGCTGGGCCTGCACGGCAAGAACCTGGGGGATGAGGACGTGCGCACCGCCGGCTACTGCTTCGGCTTCCAGGACTGCCCGTCTTCCCTGGGCCTGGAGAACAACACTACGGTGTTCTACGCGCCGCCCCGCACCTGGACGGCGACCGTGGAGTACAGCTTCTGAGGGTGAGTGACTGAGGGCCGCAGGGATGCGGCTCAACTTTTCCCGAGCACTTCCTACCGAGCACATTGTTCATGAGCGCATTTGAGTCTCAGGCCCCGCTGCTGCCCGAAATCCTGGCCCTGCACGGCCGCTGGCGGGGGAATCGCGAAGCGGTATGCTGTGAAGGTGAGCGCCTCAACTGGCGCGACTTCGTCGCCGCCAATCACCGGTTGGCCCACGGCCTGATTGCCGCCGGCATCGAACCCGGCGACCGGGTGGGCATTGTTATGTCGAACGGCCTGCCCATGTTGCAGGCCCTGTTCGGCACCATGGCAGCGGGCGCGGTGTCGGTGCCCATCAATCTGTCGGTCAGCGACGAGGCCATGATGTCGATGCTGCGCGATGCCGGCGTGCGCGCACTGATTCTCACCGATGACCAGCTGGCGCGGGTGCCGGGGCAAGGTTTGCCCGACAGTCTGGCGGTGAAGCTCTGTGAATCTCCTCCGGATGCGAGCTGGAGCTCGCTGCGGGCGGTAAGCGACGGCCAGCCGGAGCTGCTGCCGGATATCCGGCTGGCAGACGACGCTTTGGTCAACATCATCTATAGCTCGGGCACCACCGGCCAGCCCAAAGGCATTGCTCACAGCCACCGCGGCCGCCTGGACTGGGCCTATGACCTGGCAATTGCCCTGCGCTACCACGGCGCCGATCGTCAGCAGCGTGCGAGCC
>JANQGK010000244.1 GCA_028277365.1 Halieaceae bacterium
AGGCTGGTTTCCCGCGCCTCGGCAACGGTGTTGAATCGAGCCGTGACCGCTGCGGTCTTCTCCCGCACTCGCTCGTTCGCCAGATAGGTGCCCCGGTAAAAGCTGGGCACGTCTTCATCGCCCACTGACAGCTCGGGATGATCTGCCAGGAAGCCGTCGGTCAGCGAGGCGGTCTGGCGGTTCGCCTCCCCCTGCGCGCTGCGCGCCAGGGACAGATACGCCAGCTTGGAGGGAGGCGGGTTCAGCGCCTGCACGCCCGACTCAACCAGCGCAGGGATGGCGAAGGTCAGCACCAACCAGCAGGCCAGCAAGCCCGCCGCTACGGTTTCCGCCCGCTGGGACAGCATGACCACGCAGAAAATCAGCGCAAACCAGAACAGCATGTAGGCGATGCAAATTGCCATCCAGGACAGCGATTCCGCGGCGGGCGCGCCTGCCAACATCAGGCCTGTGATCGCCACCAACAGCACGAGGCCGCACAACAGCCCGTTGCGAAACGCCAGCCGGATGATGGCTATCTGCCGCAGATGCACGGCGTTGGATAGCAGCAGGCGGGCTCGACCGCTCGCGAGGTCGGAAGCTATCACGTCAAACGACAGCGCTATCATCAACACGGGCAGCACCACGATGATAAAGAACGCAAGGTCGAATTTCCCCAGAGCAAGCAACAGCGGGTTGTCGAACTCATAGCGCTCTATCATGGAGATCTCGTTGCGCCAGGGGCTCAAAGTAAGCCGGCTGGGCATTAACTCGCGGAAGCCGATAGCGAGATGTGCCAGCGGCCCCGGCCTGTGAGTCGCTGCCAGTTGGATGTCCATGGGGCGTGCGTCGTAAGGCGTCGACTCCTCCTCGCCCTGCTCGATGGCCGTAAGAGAGGCAACCCACTCCTCCATGTTTGCGGTGATCTTGCGCTCGTGCAGCACCTGGCCGGCGATGTAGTCCTGCTTCCATTGCAGCCCAGACCACAGGGCATAAGCTGACGCCAGCAGGGCAAAGGTGAATACCGCAGCGGCGGCCCGGGAGCGCCGCAACCTGAGCCACTCCAGTGAGATCAGTGCGGCACTCATCGACCCGTCTCCAGCCTGCCCGCTTGTGACACTGCTGCCTTTGCGAAGAAAAACGCGGCCGCCAGCCAGACTATCAGTGCCAGCAAGTCCCACAGGTAGAAGCCCGCGAAGCGGGACAGCGGCGGCAGACTGCCGCGGAAGTCGGCAATCTCTCGCCAGAAGGTCGCATCACTCTTATAGCCGTAACCGGCGTCGCCGGCGTTGAGCATCATGTCATCGTTCATTTGCTCGATGATCCTTTGCCGATGCAGCTCCGCTTGCCTGGTAAAATCGTTGTGGTGCAGCCGATCGGTACCGGCTAGGCCTGCGGACAAGCGGCTCACCGCCAGCGTCGGGGAGACGATCGACAGCGCAGACAGTGTTTGCTCCTGCTGCCGGTGTACTTGGGCAAGCTCGCTGTAGACTTCAGCAAACAGCGGGTCGGCGTATTCCTCACTGGCCTGCAGCTCGTACGCGTTGTAGTCGACGGGCAGCTGTTCCTGCGTTTCCACTCCGTACTCGTCGAGGGCGCGCTGGCGAGCAGCGTCACGCAGCGACTCACTGTTCCAGTATGCCCGCCCGATTTCAGACAGCGATGCGGTCACCTCGGCGGCATTCGGCTGCGGTGTGCGGGCCAGCGCCAGATCCCCAGCCAGCCGCGGCACCAGCACCACAAACCCAAACCAGAAGGTAAACAGCACAATCGCCGCACTTCGGCGGCTCGCGCACAGCGCAGATATGCCTAGCGCCACCAGGCAAAACACCAGCAGATAGACACCGTAGACCAGGGCCATACCGACGGCGCGCAGGGGCGCGTCTGGCGGCGCGATTTCGGCCTCTGTCAGCACCACTGCGAGGACTGAAAGAAGGAGCAGCGGCAGCAGAGCCAACAGCAGCAGGCGCCCTGCCGCCGCCAGCTTGCCAGCGAACACCGCGCCGATGCCCGCGCCGGCGCCGAGCAGCTGGCGCAGGGTCCCATCCTCACGCTCTCCCGCAAACGCGGGAAACAGCGTCAGCGCGATCAGCAGCGGCACCAGAGCCTGCAGTACCCAGGCCGGACTCAAGCTGGCAAAGGTGGACGTCGTACCTGCGGATTCCGCGTAGCGAAACGTCGCCGGGTGGCGCTTATGCGCCTCCATCCAGACGGCGAGCCCTGCGTAGTCAACGGTTCCCGGGTCGAAGCTGGCGAAAGCCGGCACCGGTTTGAAAGCGTAGCGTGAAAAATGCGCAGCCGAGTGGGGGTTGCGCGCGCCCTGTGCCAGCCATACCTCGCGATCGGTGGCCAGGGCACTGCGGCGCTCCCGGTCAAAGGTCGCCGTGCGTTCAGCCGCCAGCAGCACTGCCGCCAACATCACCAGTATCACAGCCGCGAAAACCCCCATCACCCGCCGGTTGCGAAACGTGATGTGCAGGTCTTTTGTTGCAATGCGTGCTGCTATCACGCCGCTTCCCCGGTGACAGCTTCGATTGCATTGCTCATGTGAGCAAGATAAAGCGACTCAAGCTCCCGGCCGGTCACCGCGGCGGCGTCGACCACCTCGACCAGTTCCCCGGCTCGGAGAATGCCCAGACGATGGCCCACCTCGCGAGCGCGGAACAGGTCGTGAGTTGCCATGAGAATGGCAACATCCCGAGCGTTCATAGCCCTCAGCAGTTCACAGAAGTCACTGGCCGCTTTCGGGTCCAGCCCCGACATTGGCTCATCCAGTAGCAGCACGCGAGCGCGCTTCGCTAAAGCAATGGCGATGCCCACCTTCTGCCGCATACCCTTTGAGTAGCTCGCTGCCGGTTGGTGGAAAGAGTCCGACTCCAGGCCCACAGCTTCGAGACCTGCGACCAGTTCCGCCTCCTCGATATCGCGCCCGCCCAGGCTCGCAAAGAACTTGAGATTCTCGAAGCCGGTAAGCTCCGGGTACAGCGCTACCTGTTCGGGGATATAGGCCGTTACGCCGCGGGCAGCCTCGGCATCGCTGGCGACGTCCCTACCCGCAACCCACGCGCTACCCGACGTAGGCGTCAGAAACCCGAGAAACAAGTTGATAGTGGTGGTCTTACCCGCCCCATTAGCGCCCAGAAAGCAGAGGGTTTCGCAGGCCGGCACGGTGAAAGACACGTCGCTCAATGCCATCTTATCGCCGAAGCGCTTGGTAAGGTTTCTGGCTTCGATCATGCTATGCCTCTCCCTTAGCTAGTTGATGAATGTTGCGTACGGTCAAGGCTGGAGGAGACGGCCGACACCAGGCTGGATACCGACGGCAGCCACGGCGATACTGCCAGCTCAGCGCGAACCCGGGGATGGGGATTCTTTGCTGGAGCTGTGAGTGGCTGTCCGGATACCATAAACCTTGAGCGTTGTGGTAAGCAGAAATGATACAGTATATCATTGCTCTGCCGATGCAAACTCCCGTTAACGAGACATACCGGCCAGAGACCTGCTGATGCAAGATATCAATAAAATCCTGGACGCCGCGGAAGCGAGCTGCTCCGCCAGCGGTGCTCGCCTGACCGACAAGCGCAAACAAGTGTTGAGCTGTCTGCTGCAGTCTCAGAAGGCGCAATCGGCCTACGACCTGATACAGGGAGTTAAAGAGAATTACGGCGCTACCATGCAGCCTACCACCATGTATCGCATCCTGGACTTCCTGGAATCCGAAAACCTGATACATAAGCTGCAGTTGGCGAACAAGTACATCTACTGTTCGCATATCAGCTGTGATCACAGCCACGAGGTGCCACAATTCCTGATCTGCAATAGCTGCGATCGTGTGGTTGAGATCGATGTGAATAGCGAATTAATTAAGTCTCTCACCCGCACTGTGGAGCAGGTGGGCTATACGCTGGTCAGCCCGCAACTGGAACTCGATTGCCTGTGCGCCGATTGCGCCGCACACGCCGCCTGAACGGTACTCTTCATGACGACCGGAAACCTGTCGGCGGGTGACACATCGCCAATCAGCCCTACACAGTTTAAAGCGGACGCCGCTGCCGTCGGCCTGTCACTGGCCTGCCTGGCCCACTGCCTGCTTCTCCCGGTACTGCTCACGCTGGCCCCGGCGTTGAGTATTGGCTTTCTCGCCGATGAACAGTTTCATCGCTGGCTGCTGGTGGCCATCCTTCCCACCAGCGCTCTGGCCTTGATGCTGGGCTGTTGGCGGCATCGCAGCCTGAGCGTTATAGCCGCCGCCGGCGTCGGCCTGACGCTACTGGTGCTGGCGGCATTTTTCGGCCACGACCTGCTGGGCGAAGCCGGGGAAAAAGTCATGACTTCTATCGGCGCCGTGATCGTGGCCTACAGCCACATCATGAACCACCGCCTCTGCAAGCGGGTTGCCTGCGACTGCTAGCCACGGGTGCCCGAACCAATGGCAGACCCTATACCGACCAATATCATCACCGGCTTTCTCGGAGTTGGAAAAACCACCGCCATCCAGGCCCTGCTCGAGGAGAAACCGTCCGACGAGCGTTGGGCGGTCCTGGTCAATGAGTTTGGGGAAGTGGGCATCGACGGCAGCCTGCTGGCCCGGCGCCAGGGAGAGCGGGCCGGCGTGTACGTTCGCGAGGTACCGGGCGGCTGCATGTGCTGCAGCGCCGGCCTGCCCATGCAGATCGCGCTCAATATGCTGCTGGCCCGGGCCAAGCCTCACCGCCTGCTGATCGAGCCCACTGGGCTGGGCCACCCGCGCGAGGTGATGGCCACACTTGCTGCGCCGCACTACCAGGCACTGCTCAAGCTTTGCGCCACCGTAACGCTGGTTGATGCGCGCCAGGTACACCGGAGTGACTTGGTTGACCATCCGACCTTCAGGGAGCAACTCGCCATCGCCGATGTGATCGTCGCCAGCAAAGCCGATCTCTACACCCCAGAGGATTTGCAGGGTTTGCGGCGGTTCCTGGAATCCGGGGACCTGCTCACTAACCGCAGGCTTTACCCGGTGGCACACGGGAAGCTGCAGCTGGACTGGCTGACGCCAGCCACCCGCCAGGACCTGTCGAGCTTGCCGGTGCCGCAGGCGCCTGCCGCGAACGCCTCTGAGCCGGCTGCGCCGGAACTGCCGGCGCAGGGTTATCTGTGCAAAAGTAACCAGGGAGA
>JANQGK010000240.1 GCA_028277365.1 Halieaceae bacterium
AGCTGGTCGAAGGCGCGGCTGAGGCCGCCGCTGAGGGCGCTCCGGGTGCGGCTCCGGTCCGGAGTATTGGCATCGGCGATGATTTTGGTGAGTACCGCCCGCCAGATTTCCCGGTTGGTCTCGCCATCGTTGATCTGCAGAGCAATATTGCGGGTTTCCTTCACCCCCGACAGGGCGATGGCATTGTCGCGCTCGGCCTGGCTGATGTTGGCGTTGGGGCGCACGCCGGCCCGCGGCGCGATATTGCTGGTGGCGCCAGTGGGCGCGCCGAGACGCACGCCCGGCGCATAGATGTAGTCGATGGTGAAATCGCCGCCCCGGGCCACGCGCCGGTAGCCGAGGCCGGTCAGTTCCCCGTCCACCAGGTCCCGCAGGATGGGGTCGACCACGTAAATCGGATCGCGGAAATAGAAGTCGCTGGAGAAGGGCTCACTGCGCCAGGAGTAGGTCTTGAAGCCGCTGCCGGCAAACTCCTCCGAATCCCAGACATCGACCTCGACCGAGGCACAGCCGGCAAACACTGCAACGAACAGGCCGAACAGCAGGGCGGCCAGGGTGTTTCTCATCGACGACGATCTCCAGTACTGAAACGGCGCACCATAGTATGCCCGCGGCGCCATCGCTGCAACGGCGTTGGCTGGCGTGTGGCTGTTGCAAGCGGCCACGGCCTGCCTACTGGCGCCGCTGTAAAGCCCGATTGCAATGGGCTGGCAGTATTATTAGGTATCGCTATAATGTATGCCCCGTAACATATTAGAAAGTTATTTCTTGCCTATGCTATCGCGGCAACTGGTACGGATCGATCTGAACCTGCTGCTGGCCCTGCAGGTATTGCTGGAGGAGCGGAACGTGACCCGCGCCGCCGAGCGCCTCAATGTGTCGCAGCCCGCCCTCAGCAAGACCTTGCAAAAGCTCCGCGAGACCTTCGACGACGAGCTGTTTACCCGCACTGCCCACGGGCTGATTCCCACCCCCCGTGCCGAAGAGCTGGGCCGCGGCCTGCCCGAGGCCCTGGAGCAGCTGGACAATATTCTGCAGCCCGATGAATTCGACCCGGCGTTGTACGAGGGGACCTTCCGGCTGGCCATGCCGGCCATGTTCACCGAGGTGCTGTTGCCCCGCCTGATGCACGAACTGGCTGAGCTGGCACCACAGGTGCGCATCATCAGCGGTGATGTGGGCCTGGATTTCCAGGAGCGTCTGAAACTGGGGGAGATCGACTTCGCGATCGCCGTGGTGGAACGCACCGACACCGACGTGCACGCCGAACCTCTGCGCACCATCAGCCCTCGCTGCTACCTGCGCAAGGGCCACCCGCTGATCAAGAAGGCCATCACGCTAAAGGATTTTCTTGCCTACCCCCACGTGCGCCTGTACCTGCCGGGCCTGACTCGCGAGAACCTGGGCCTGGTGGACGAAGTGCTGGCCGAGCGCGGCCTGTATCGCAACGTGGTGCTGGAGACCACGCAGTTCGCACCGGCGGTAGGGGTGCTGTCCAACACCGATTGCATCCTGATTGCCAATGCCGGGCTCGCCAACAGCCCCGCGGTGGAAGACAACATCGTGGTGCAACCCATACCCGATGAGCTGTCGCGGCTGTTCTCCGGCCACAGCGGTGGCAAGCGCACGCGCCTGGCGTTGGTGCGCCATACCCGGACCTCCAATAGCGAGCCCCACCAGTGGCTGCGCCGGCTGATCGTCAAGCTGATGTCGGAACAGGACACCGTCGAAGACTGAGGCCCGCGCCGCTGACTTTTGCGGCGTGTTGCTGTACAAAGCCTGTTTTCCATCATCGCTACTCGCCAACCGCTCTGGAGCTCTCATGAATCGCTCGCTGTTCATTACCATCCATATGTACCTGTCCGCCTTCTTTGCCGTCTTTGTGCTGCTGGTGGCGACCTCTGGCGGTTTGTACCTGGCGGGCTACAAAGGTGTGGTAGAGAGCACCGAGGTGTACAGCGGAGAAGATACCGAGGGCCTGTCCGCATTGTCCGGTGAGGCGCTGGAGAAAGCAGTCGTTGAATTGCTGGGCCGCGCCGGCGTTGACGGCTACCGGTTTGAGTACGTCAAGGTGAAAGGCGCTGACCTCTACACCCGGCCGACCTCCCGCGCCCATTACAAGATCGAGCTGGACGACCAAGAGGTCACCGTACTGCGCCGCGAGCCCAACCTGCAGTCCGCTATGATGGAGCTGCACATGGGCCACGGCCCGCTGGCCTTTAAGACCTTCCAGAAAATCTTCGCCCTCGGCATGCTGTTCATCATTCTCAGCGGGCTGTGGCTGGGTCTCTCGGCCGAGCGGCTGCGGGTGCGCACGCTGGCCGCGGCCGGTTCGGGCGCGGCGCTGTTCTTTGTCGCCGTGTTGTTCTTCTAGGGAGCCATCAGCGCATATAGGGAGCCATCAGCGCATAGAGAACCACCCAAGCGGGCCCCTCTAGCTGACGCCCGCGGCGGGTTTCAGGTCGAATGCGATGCAGACTCGCTCCGCCTCGCTCTCAAATGGCAGGGTGCGGTGAAACAGGTTGGCGGGGAACAGCACGATATCCCCCACCTGAATGTCCACCACCCGGGCCGGCGGGCTTACCCCGGGCTGCAGCGGGTAGTTGTCGCCGTGCAGGCCCAGCTCAAAGCACCCCTCGCGGCCCGATGCTCCCCGCTCCGGTAGCGCCAGGTACAGCACCCCGCTGACCCAGCCCCCCTCGTGGATATGGGCATCCAGGTGCCCGCCCCGGCGCATGCGGATATACCAGGCGCTCTCGAAGTCCAGCTCCCTCGGAAAGGCCCGTATCAGTTCACAGTCGGCGCCGGCGAAGCGCTCCCGGTAGCGAGTGAAGTGCCGGCGAACCAGTGCCGCCAGCTGCTGGAAGGAGTCTTCCTCGCGCTGGAACAGGTGGCCGGCCGACTGTACACCGTGGTGGAGCCGGCCCTGGGTACGCTCCTCGATGCCGGCGGCATCGATGTCCCTGAGCAGGGCGCCCCGCAGGGGTGCATCGCCGCACAGTTCCGGCAGGGATTCCCGGTAGACGTAGTCGAAGGGCTGCGGGCAGAAACGGTAGTCGTTGCTGCCGCCGAAGTTCATGGCATGGTGGGCTAGCAGGGCGGCCACCTGCGGCGAGCGGTGCTCGCCAGCCGCCAGCACGATGTCGCGCTGGTCCCGGAATGCCGCAAGCTTCCCGCACCGGTACAGGCAGTAGAGTATGCGCGCGGCGGAATCACGGATACCGGCCCGTTGGAACCAGGGCAGGGCTGCGTCCAGCTCTCCCTGCTCATAGCAGAG
>JANQGK010000311.1 GCA_028277365.1 Halieaceae bacterium
CTACCTTCCACGTGCAGCAGGAAGCGCGAGCCGGTCTCGTAGATCTCCAGCTCGCTGGCGTGCACCGGCGCGCTGCTGTCGAAGCTGAACTCAAGGCACTGGGCACCCGCTGCCTGCTCGCGCCAGTAGCTCGTGAACTCGCTGCCCGCCGGGTAGATCGCCACCCGGGCGCCGCGGAGTATGGCACCTTTGGTTTCAGCTATGCCCCGCAGCGAGCCCATACGCTCGAGGTGTGCAGGCATGGCATTGAGCAGCAGTGAAATCGCAGGCCGCGCCAACTCCGCCAGGTAGGCAATGTCGCCTGGCTTGCCCGCCCCCATTTCGATCACCGCGAAGCGGTGCTCGGGCGCGAGTCGCAGCAAGGTGAGCGGCACCCCGATTTCATTGTTGAGGTTGCCCTCAGTGGCCAGGGTCGGGGCGGCCTCGGAGAGGATGGCCGCCAGCATGTTCTTGACCGACGTCTTGCCGCTGCTGCCGGTAATGCCCAGCACCGGGCCTTGGAAGCGCTCGCGATTGAGGGCGCCGAGCCGGCCGAGGGCCAACTCGGTATCGTTCACCTGCAGCTGCGGCAGGTTGACCTCGACGGGCTGGTCCACCAACGCCCCGCAGGCGCCCTTGCCCGCCACGTCGACCAGGAACTTGTGACCGTCGAAGCGCTCACCGCGCAGAGCCACGAACAGGTCGCCGGACTGGAGCTGGCGACTGTCGGTACAGACTGCCCAGAAACGGGCATCGCCGCCATGCAGCGTCGCATTGAGGGACTGCGACAGCTCAGCCAGTGAAAAGGCCTGCATCACTGCGCACCTCCGCTGGTTTCCAGGGCGCGCTGGAGCTCCGCCACATCGCTGAACTCGAGCCTCTCTTCGCCCACCTGTTGGTAGGTCTCGTGCCCCTTGCCCGCCACCAGGATGCAGTCCCCCGGCGCCGCCGTCGCCACCGCCAGGGCGATCGCCTGGGCCCGGTCCGGCTCCACCTCGTGGGGACCACTGATACCAGGCAAAATATCGTCGATGATTGCCAGGGGCGATTCATGGCGCGGGTTGTCGCTGGTGACTATCACCCGGTCGGACAGCTCATCTGCAGCCCGGCCCATTACCGGCCGCTTGTCGCGATCGCGGTCGCCTCCACAACCAAACACGCAGTGCAGCCTTCCCGCGGTGTGGGCCCGCAGCGCCCGCAGCGCCTGGGCCAACGCGTCCGGCGTGTGGGCATAGTCGACGACGAGCTGAAGCTCGCGGTCGTTATCGACATATTGCATGCGCCCTTCCACGCCCGTGAGTGCGGGAATGGCTGCCAGAGCCCGCGCCAGCGGCATACCGTTCAGGCAGGCGGCACTGATGGCCGCCAGCAGGTTGGCGAGATTGAAATCGCCGGCCATGGGACTGTGCACCAGGCCATCGCCCCAGGGCGTGTGCAGCTGCGCCTCGAGACCGCCATGATGGTAGGCAGCCTGGCTGGCGCGCACCGCAGCCGCACTATTGGTGACCCCGTATTCGATAACTTCCACGCCGGCCGGTACCGCCGCGCGCATGACTTCCGCGTAGGCGTCGTCGCCGTTGATCACCGCGTGCCGCAGGCCCTCCACCGCGAACAGCCGCGCTTTGGCCGCCGCGTAGCTGTCCATGTCGCCGTGGTAATCCAGGTGGTCGTGAGTCAGATTGGTAAACACCGCCGTGTCGAAATCGATCCCGCCGACGCGCCCCTGCACCAGGCTGTGGGAGGAGACTTCCAGCACCACCGCCGCCACATCATCTGCTGCCCACTCGCCAAGCTGGCGATGCAGGCTGACGGCGTCGGGGGTGGTGTTAGCAGCATCCACCGCGTCATTCCCGAGTGTTGCACCCAGGGTGCCGATCACGCCGCAGCTACCGAACTGTGCCCGCAGCAGCTGGGCCAGCACGCGGGAGGTAGTGGTCTTGCCGTTGGTGCCGGTGATTCCCACCGTGGTCATACGCTCGCTGGGCTGGCCGAAAAAGCGCGCGGCGATGCGCCCGGCCTGCGCATCGAGGCCTGCGACTTCAACGATCGGCAGCTGGCCGGCGGCTTTACGCTGGGCCGAACTGAGACCGGCTTCCGCCACCACCGCGCAGGCACCGGCCGCCGCCGCCACAGCCAGGTAATCGCGGCCGTCGTGTTGTTCGCCCTTGAGGGCCAGGAACAGGTCACCGGGCTGCAGGCGGCGGCTGTCCAGCGCCAGCCCATAGACCGGCAATGCCACCGCATCGGCGATGCCCAGCAGCAGTCGGAACAGAGGCACCGCGTGCCCGGCGGCGGTCGGCAACGGCATCACGCCTCACCTCCCACCGCCCGTTTGCGCTGGGCGAGGCCGCGGGCGGGCTGGTCGGGGATGATATTGAGCATGCGCAGGGCACCTTCGGTAATGCGGGAGAAGACCGGCGCTGCCACTTCGCCACCATAGTAGCGGTCGCCGCTAGGCTCATCGATCAGCACCACGGTGACCAGGCGCGGCTCCCGTACCGGCGCAATGCCGGCAAAGAAAGCCAGGTAGCGGTCATCGGCATAGCCGCCCTTACCCACCTTGTGGGCGGTACCGGTCTTGCCCGCCACCCCGTAGCCGTCGACCCGGGCGCTGCGCGCAGTTCCGTCTTCGCTGGTAACGCCGTGCAACACCTCGAGCACTTGCCGGGCGATGCGCGGCTCCACCACCTGGCGAACATCCACCGCCTTCGCACTCTGCAGGCGCAGCAGACTGGGTGTGACCAGCCTGCCCTCATTAGCAAGCACACTGTAGGCGCGCGCCAGTTGCAGCGGCGTGACCGCCAACCCATAGCCATAGGCCAGGGTGACCCGTTCAATATCGCGCCAGCGGTCGCGGAACGGCAGCACACCGGCGCTCTCGCCGGGGAAGCCGGTGCCCGGGTTTTCACCGAGGCCGAAGCGGGTAAAGGTCTGCCACACCGCCTGCTCGTCAAGGCTCAGTGCCATCTTGACGATGCCCACCTGGCTGGACTTGGCCACCACCCGCGCCACGCTGAGCTCGCCGTAGTTGACTGGGTCCAGCAGCACCTTGCTGCCCACCTGCACGCGCCCGGGGGACGTGTCAATCACCGTATCCGGCGTGTACAGGCCGCTTTCCAGGGCCGCCACCAGGGTCAGCGGCTTCATGGTCGAGCCCGGCTCGAACACGTCGGTCAGCGCGCGGTTACGGGCACTGCCTGCCTCCAGGGAACCGCGCCCATTGGGGTTGTAGCTCGGGTAATTGACCAGCGCCAGCACTTCACCAGTGCGGCTGTCCAGGGTCACTACCGTGCCCGCCCGGGCGCCGGAGGTCGCTACCGCACGCTGCAGCTCCCGGTGCGCCAGGTACTGCAGGCGCAAATCAATGCTGAGCTGCAGGTCGCGGCCCGGCTCGGCGGCGCGCAACTCGCCGATATCCCTCACCACTTCACCGTGCAGGTCCTTGATCACCTGCTTGCGACCGGGGGAGCCCTTCAGCCATTCCTCGAAGGCAAGCTCCATGCCTTCAATGCCGCGGTCGTCCACGTCGGTCATCCCCACCACGTGAGCTGCCACCTCGCCCGCCGGGTAATAGCGCTGATACTCGCGGTGGCCGCCGACGCCGGGGATCTTGCGCCGCAGCACGGCGCGCGCCTCCGGCGGGGTCATATGGCGCTCCAGGTACATGAACTCTCGACTTGCGTAATTCTCCAGTCGGGTCACCAGTGCGCCCGACGCCAGCCCCAACGCAGCTTCCAACTCGGCCACACGACCGGAGCCCGCCAGCTGCGCCGGGTTCGCCCACAGACTGATAACCGGCGTGCTTACCGCCAGCGGCTCCCCGCGGCGGTCTGACACAATGCCCCGGTAGGCGGGTATCTCCGCGCTGCGCACATAGCGCGCCTCGCCCTGATTCTGCAAGAAGGCGTAGCCGCGGTCGTTTTCCAGCACCTGCAGGCTCAGCACTCGCCACACCAGTAAGCCGAATAATAGGG
Organism: Halieaceae bacterium; assembly: GCA_028277365.1. Classification (GTDB taxonomy): domain Bacteria; phylum Pseudomonadota; class Gammaproteobacteria; order Pseudomonadales; family Halieaceae; genus JANQIO01. The sequence goes on from JANQGK010000311.1 coordinate 3,954, forward strand.
TGATAAATGTGGCCATCAGGTGGCTGCGCCAGGGCGAAACGGGGTTGTAAGCGGCCCGGCTCATGGCGTCACCACATCGAGCTCAACGGCTTTCGGCAGACGCATGCCCAGTTCGCGGCGCGCCAGTTGCTCCACCCGGTGATGGGCGGCCCAGGTGCTCTGCTCCAGTAGCAGCTTGCCCCACTGCTCCTGCATATTCCATTGCCCGGTCTGCAGCGCCTGCAGGCGCGCATAGGCCTGGCGACAGTCGTGGGAGGCGCCGACGATAGACACCGCCGTCGATACCACGGCCAACACCAGGCCGAGATTCACGACTACCCAGCCGCGGGTCGGCTTTTGCGCCACCCGGGTCACGCGGCCCTCCCCGGCAGGCGCTCGGCGACTCGCATGACAGCGCTGCGGGCCCGCGGGTTGGCCGCCACCTCAGCAGCGGAGGGTTTGATAGCGCGGCCGACCGCGGCCAGTTTCTTCTCTACCTGGCTTTCCATAACCGGCACCCCGCGCGGCGGCTGTTCACCCCGACTCATGCGGCGAATGAAGCGCTTGACTATGCGGTCTTCCAGAGAATGAAAGCTGATG
>JANQGK010000002.1 GCA_028277365.1 Halieaceae bacterium
CACCGATATCCGCGCGCTTGAGCGCCGGCGCATCGTTGACTCCGTCTCCGGTCATGGCGACGATCTCGCCGTTCGACTGCAGCGTCTCTACCAGGGTCAGCTTGTGCTCGGGGCTGACCCGGGCGAAGACGCTGACCTTGCGAACGCGCTCGGCGAGGGCGTCACGGTCCAAGCCCTGCAACTCGGCCCCGGTCATAACCTCAGTGGGGTCGATGCCGACATCCGCGGCAATGGCCCGCGCGGTGGACGGGTGGTCGCCGGTGATCATCAAGACCCGAATTCCGGCTCGCTGCGTGTCGCCGATGGCCTGAGGTACCTCCGCTCTCGGCGGATCCCACAGACCCACCAGCCCCAGCCAGTGCACATCCGTTTCGCCCTCCCCCGGCACCGATGCCAGCGCGAGCACGCGGTTTCCCGAGGCTGCCAATGTCTCGACACGCTCGGCCCATCTGTCCTGTTCACCGGGTGACAGGCAACTGCGAGCAAGAATCACCTCGGGAGCGCCCTTCAGGTAGGAGACAAGCTCACCGGCTTCATCGCGGACGGTCACCCGCATGAACTTCCACTCCGAATCGAAAGGGCGTTCGGAGACCCGCTTGTATCGAGACCTGGCCTCCGCGGGCTCCAGGCCCTGTTCGGCGGCATAGCGGTACATACCAATCTCGATCGGATCCCCCGACCCGCCGTCGGGTTCCGCCTCGGCGGCCAGCACCATCGCCAGCAGCGCACGATCGGGGCTTGGGGAATCGAGGGCCCTGACCGTCATACTGCTTTCCGTGAGGGTCCCGGTCTTGTCCGTGGCCACCACGGTCACCGAGCCGAGAGCCTCGACCGCAGACAGGCGCCGCACCACGGCGCGGCGCGAGGCCATCCGCTCTGTGCCCAGCGCCAGGGTGAGGGTCAGTACCGCGGGAAGTCCCTCCGGCACCACGGCCACCGCGACCGCTACCGCGAACAGCAAAGCCTCGTCGATTCGGTCGATGCCATCGATCCCCACGCCGGCGACCACCAGCACCACGGCCAGGGCGGCAACCCACTGGGCAATACGATTTCCGAACCGGGTCATCCGCCGTTCCAGCGGCGTCTTGTCAGCCGCGACCGACGCCAGCATGCCGGCGATCTGCCCCATGGCCGACGCGGTTCCGGTCCGGGTCACGGTGAGCCATCCAACCCCGCGTACCGAGAGCGTGCCCGACAACAGCTCCTCACCGACCGCCCGATCCACCGCCACCGACTCGCCGGTGAGCACAGACTCATCCACCAGCAGGCCCTGCTCACCCTGCAGCAGGCCGTCGGCCGGAATGCGGTCTCCTGCCTCCACCCGGGCCAGGTCCCCCGGCACCAACTCGGCGGCGGGGATCTGCACGAGATTGCCGTCCCGACGCACCCATACCTTTGGTGCGGCCAGCGCCCGCAGACGGTCCAGGGCATCTTCCGCCCGGTACTCCTGCCAGACACCCATCACCGTATTGATGGCCAGTATCACGAGAATGGCCAGGGATTCGATGGGCCAACCCTCGACGCCTTCGATAAGCCAGATGATCACGTCAAGGGCCAGGGCAAACAGCAGAATGTAGATAATCGGGCTCTGGAGCTGTCGCCCCACCCTGACCCACCAGGCAGTGCGCTCCGCGGCAGGCAACTGATTGGGACCATAATCGGCAAGTCGGCGGCCGGCTTCGGAGGAGCTGAGCCCATCAGGAGCAGATTCCCGCACAGGATCGATGCGAGCCGGCCGGCCTTTGTCACTCATCATGCCAGGCGTCTTTTCAGGTGATGATCTGAGTACCGTGGCGACGACTGTCGGCGAGGGCGTGCAATTCGCCACTTTCCTCGCGGCCGGCCACGTTCAGCGCCCCAAAATACATATCGATATCAGCAAAGGGCCGCAGCCGGAAGGCATCACGCGCGGCGCGCACATCAATGCCCGGCTCGTGTTGTAAGGTAAAGGTCTCATCGATCCACTCCACGTGCAGACGCGGCGCCCGCACCATGTTTTCAAAGCTCATGTTCTCATAGGCAAAGCGCTGCCAGCCCTGGAAGATCGTGGTGGTGATGCGGCTGGCGCCGGGAGAGCCCATGGCGAGCGTCTTGCCGGCATCGTTCCAGACTACCGTCGGTGACATGTTAGACACCAGGCGCCCGCCAGCTGGAATCGCGAAGAAGCCGGCCGGGTTTAGCTCCGGCTCGCCGAGACTGTTGTTGGTGGGAATACCCGTGCCCGGAATGGAAATCCCCGAACCGTAGCCATTGCTCATGGTAATGGCTACCACGGTACCGTCCCCGGTTGCGACGCTGAGGTGCATGGTGTTGGGCGAAGAGCGCTTGTGCAGATAGCGCTTGAGCCATTCCTTCTCCAGAATCTCGTCGGCACGCGCCGGCCCCCAGGCCGCGTTGGCCTCCTCGCGGCGCAGGGAGAACATCGCTTGCTGTACCCGGGCGATGGCCAGCGCACGCTCGGCGTCACTCATGTCCGGTCGCCACAGGCTGTCATACATTTGCACCATCGAGCCCACCATGGCACCGCCGATAGCGGGCGGCGGGTTCAGCGCCAGCTTGAAACCGTGGGAATTCAGCAGGATCGGCTGGCGCACACGGGCTTCGTACGCCGCCAGGTCGGCCATGGTCAGAAAACCCTGGTTGGCCTGCACCTCCTGTTCCAGGGCGTGTCCGATATCACCGCGGTAGAGCGCATCAGCGCCCTCCCGGGCGATCAGTTCCAGGGATTCCGCCAGGTGCGGCGGTGTATAGAAATCACCGCTGGCCAGGGGATTGACGCCGTCGGGAAAAAAACTATCGCGGCTTTCTTGCTGCTCGTAGAACACCGCCTCACCGGCCATGGCCAGCCACTGTACCAGCGTGTGGCTGGCGACGAGACCAGAGCGCGCCAGATCGATGGCTGGCTGGACAATATCTACCCAGGGCAATGATCCGTGCCGCTGCCAGGCGAGCTCCACCGCGCGCAGCATACCGGGCACTGCGATGGATGCGTGGCCGACATTGACGGTGATACCGTCGCCATAGGGAATATGGGCGCGTTTCCAGGCCACACCCGCGCCACCGCCGGGTACGTCTGGCATGGCGTCGGCGCCGTCAATCAGTTCGGGGGGCTGACCGGGAATCTTCAGAGCGATAAACGCAGAGCCCCCGAGCGAGCACATGATGGTTTCCGACACCGTGGCGGTAATGGCGCAGGCCACTGCGATATCCACCGCGTTGCCGCCCGCTTCGGCAATACGCCTGCCGGCGTCGACGGTGTAAGGGGATTCGGAGGCGATGGCGGCCCGGGTGGTGGTCATGTCCAATGCGATGTGTGTGCGAACCACCAGTCTAGCGACTGGACTCACGGGCGGAAAACGCAAAGCCCACTTCGCGGGGAATTCGCTGCGTTACATCAAGATAATCCGGCGCGGTGCTCTGTGACTTACCGTTCCTGCAACGCCAGGCGAACACCGAGTGCGCAATAGATGCTGCCGACAATCTTACCCTGCCACTTCAGCACTGTTGGGTTTTTACGCAGGCAGTGTCCAAGCCCGCCGGCGGCAAAGGAGTAGACAACCGTACTGACGAATCCGATGATCGCAAAGACCGCCCCGAGAATGGTCAGCTGCCAGACGACGAAGCCGTTTTCGGGCGTTACAAATTGCGGCAGGAACGCCAGGAAGAACAACGCGGTCTTGGGATTGAGAACTTCCGCCAAAATCGCTTGCCTGAACGCTTGTTGCGCGGTCACCGGGATGCGGCCCTGACTGAGATCAACGGAGGCCTTCTCGAGTATTGCCTTCAGGCCCAGGTATACCAGGTAGGCCGCACCCAGATACTTCAACACAGTGAACAGCGTCGCCGACGCCGCGATGACGGCTGATATCCCGATCACCGCCAGCATGGTGTGAAGCAGGTCGCCAACGGTAATTCCCGCACCGGTGGCAATCCCAACTCTGGTGCCTGAAGTCGTTGCGCGGGCCACCGTCAACAAGGTAGCCGGGCCGGGTACGAACACAAATCCCAGCACAATCAATGAGTAGGTCAGCAAGACTGTTGGCGCAATCATTCCTTGGCTCTATCGATGCAGCGTCACCCGAGCAATCCACAGCACCCTCGCAAAGTCAAGATTCATAGGCTTACGGTTTGAGCTAAGGCAGCCGCAATGAAAATTTCTGGCGAGTGGAGAGCGAATTAGCATGATTGCAGCAGCTTTCTCCCGATTAGAGATATTAAACGCCGGACCATTACACTAATGTTGGCGCACGCTGCTTAAGTATCAGCCAATCTGGCGAGCGGTATGGAGATCGACTCTCGATGATGAGAACTGGCACTTGTACAGGGCTGTGGCTCGGGCTGCTGGCATTGTCGTGCCTGCTTACAGCACCGTCTGCCATTGCAGAAGAAAGCTGTGAGGCACTGCCGTGGGCGGCGGAAGCCGAGGCCGGGCTGCTGGAAGCTATTCCCCCCGGCACCGGCGGCCAGCTGACCGCCGGAGGACGAGTGGGCAGCCTGGGTATGCGCCGCG
>JANQGK010000266.1 GCA_028277365.1 Halieaceae bacterium
TGCCCTGCTGCAGCCACTCGGCCAGGGCGGTGATGCCCTCCGGGAACTGCGGCACGTAGCTCTTCACCACGAAGCCCTCCATGCGAGCGCTCTTGGCCAGTAGCTGCCAGAGATTCTTGGGGCCGGGCCGCTTCTCTTCGTCGTTGTAGGTGGCAATCCAGCCGCAGAATACAATGCGGGCCCGCTCGGCTAAGTTCAGCAGCACAGCGTCGAGCATGTCGCCGCCAACGTTTTCCCAGTAGATGTCGACACCGTCCGGGCATTTCTCCGCGATAGCCGCCGCCAGGTCGTCGCAGGCTTTGTAGTCGATCACGTCATCGAAGCCGCATTCCTCCACCACCCAGCGGCACTTGTCCTCGCCGCCGGCAATGCCGATTACCCGGCAGCCCTTGATCTTGCCAATCTGGCCGACGATGGAACCCACTGCGCCGGCAGCGCCGCTGACCAGCAGCACATCACCCTGCTTCGGCTCACCCACATCCAGCAGGCCGAAGTAGGCCGTCAGACCGGTAGCGCCGAGAATGCTGAGGAAGGTGGTGAGCGGCATGCCCATAGGATCGACCTTGGTGGCCGCCTCCGCCGGGCACAGGGTGTAGTCCTCCCAGGCGTTCATGCCAAGCGCGATATCCCCCACTTCGAAGTCCGGGCTTTGGCTCTGTACCACCCGGCCGATGCCCGTGGCCCAGACCTTGGTGCCCAGGGGGATCGGTTCGATGTAGTTGGGCTCATCCGACATCCAGCCGCGGATGGCCGGGTCCAGGGAGATATACAGGTTGCGAATAACGATCTCACCGTCACCGGCTTGCGGCACCGGGGATTCGATCATCGGCACTTCTTGCGGGGTGGGCAGGCCCACCGGGCGCGACTTGAGAATGAACTGGCGATTGACGGCGGGATCCATGGGCGTGCTTCCAGAGTGAAGGGAATAATGCAGGTTAGTCGCGGTCAAAAAATCAGTCAACTCTGTTTGTTTTTTGGCCGGGCTCTGCTAGGTTTGCCCAACGCAAGCAGAGGAGACGCTCATGACCATCCTGATTAACGGCACTGTGGACTTCGAACCGGCCGATGCTGAAAAAGCAGTTGTGGCCGCCGCCGACCTCATGGCCGAGACCCGCACCCAGGCCGGCTGCCGGCACTACGTCTGGAGCCTGGACCCGGCGGTGCCGGGGCGGGTCTACGTGTACGAAAACTGGGAGAGCGAGCAGGCCCTGGCGGACCACCTGGCCGGGCGCTTCTACCAGGAGATGCTGGCGCTGCTGAGCGGTTTTGGCATCAAGGCCTCAGACACGCTCAAATACCGCATCGACGCCGCCGGCCCCATCTACGACGAGACCGGCACCCCCCGAGCAGACTTTTTCGCTACGGTTGATACATAGCTATGTACGGACGTATCGAGACGCAGAAGGGGCTTGTTTGAGCGAGAGCGAAGTTAGACGCGCGCTTTAGGCTGAAGCTTCAAGCCGATGGTATTCAATGAGTCTTATTCGCACGCCAAGGGCGTGGGAAACATCCCGAAATAGATCTGCCACACAGATGGAAGGTTCATCAAAGACAGGCTGATGTTCGAGCGAGAGTGCACATGGCTCCGCAGCCACGATGTGGAGAGCCAGGCGGTTGGCGAAGGCTTTAAACTCCTCGGTTTTTAAAGTCCACTCATCATCACATTGGAGCTTAAGTAGCACTCCTATTCGATGTTGATGAACGTAAGCGTGTATGTACTCAGACATGTGCTTGCATATCGCCGGACAGCTGCGCTACCTCTGAGAGCATACACAGATATACGCAGCTGAATCCGTGCCTGCACCACTCAATTCGTGACGCGGAAGAAAAAACGGCCTGCTCGTTCGAGCAGGCCGCTGTCGTTCAGGCGTTGTGCGGTCTAGAAATTGCCGGAGATCTGCAAGCCGTACATCTCGCCGCCGGAGACTGAGGAAAAGGCGAACAGGCCCGGTACCACGACCAGGGAACCGTAATCCTGCTCATCGGTGATATCGCGGCCGAAGGCCGAGATCTTCACGGAGCGGCGGGCCGACAAATCCCACTCGTAGGAGATGGTGGCATCGATCATGGTGCGGTCATCAATCAGGCCGCGAGGATCGTTGGACACCTCCACCCAGTACTCATCGGTGTAGCGCGCCGCGGCGAACACGGTCAGCAGGCCGGGGCCTATCGGATAGGTGTAGGTGCCGGTAACGCCGCCGGTCCACTCGGGAACACGCCGCAGCTCCAGGTCGGAATTGTCGGTTGCGGTGCCGTCGCCGTTGAGGTCAGCAATATAGTCGTCGTACTCGGCATCCAGGTAGCCGACGTTGGCGGTGAACACCAGGTAGTCGTTGGCCACCCAGGTGAACTCGCTCTCGAAGCCAGAGATTTCCACGGTCGACGCGTTGCGGACTACCGTAAAGGTGCCGCCGAAGCCATCCGGGATGATGACCTCTTCCTGCTTGTCGTCATAGTCGGTGTAGAAGACATTGGCGTTCCAACGCAGGGTGCGGTTGAAAAACTCGCCCTTCATGCCGATCTCGTACTGATCCACGTATTCGGGATCGTAGGGGCCGATGGAATCCGGCGTGAAGTTACGGCCGTTGAAGCCGCCGGAGCGGAAGCCCTGGGAGAAGCTCCCGTAGAACAGCACGTCTTCGGAGAAGCGGTAGTCGAGGCCGACCTTGCCGGTGAACTCGTCCCAGCTTTCGTCGGCATTGGCTGATCCGATCGGATTAAAGTTCTCCGGCACGCCGAGCGCCAGCTGGTTGAAGGCGTCGAATTCCTTCTCTTCCTCGGTGTAGCGGCCGCCGAGGGTCAGGGTCCAGTCCTCGGCCAGATTGATATGTGCCTCGCCGAAGATCGCCCAGGCGTCGCGATCCTGCTCATAGGTCGGGTTCTGGTAGACCGCGCCAGTACCGTCCGGTGCCGTGCCCAGCAGCTCGAGAATGGCGGTGAACTGCTCCAGCTCGTAGTTGTCCTCC
>JANQGK010000078.1 GCA_028277365.1 Halieaceae bacterium
GGCTCTGACGAGGAAAGCGAGGACTAAGGTCCTGCTCGCATGCCCGCCGCCCCCTGGGCGGTGGGCCCTTCAACAGGCGATCTGCCATGCGACTCAAGCTTGTCGTGGGCCTCGGCAATCCCGGCGACCAGTACCGGGATACGCGGCACAACGCTGGCGCTGACTTCGTCGGCGCCCTCGCCCATCGCTACGGGGTATCCCTGCTGGCGGAGAGTCGCTTTTTTGGCCTCTGCGGCCGCATTCAGGCCGAGGGCATGGATCTGCGACTGCTGATACCCACCACCTTCATGAACCGCAGCGGCGCCGCCGTGGTGGCCATGACCCATTTTTTCAAGATCACGCCACCGGAAATCCTGGTCGCCCATGACGAACTGGATTTCGAAGCCGGCGTGGCGCGGCTCAAAGACGGCGGCGGCCACGGCGGCCATAACGGCCTGCGGGATATCTCCCGGGCCATGGGTGACGACTACCTGCGGCTGCGGCTGGGGATCGGCCACCCCGGCACCGGCCGCAATGTCAGCAACTATGTGCTCGGTAAGCCCCCGGCAGAGGAGCGCGCGCTGATAGACAACAGCATCGACGAAGCCTGCCGGGTAATGCCGAGGCTGGCGGCCGGCGACTGGGCCAAGGCCGTGCAACAGCTACACACCGCTACCAGTACAAGCGAAGAGAACCAAGATGGGAATTAAATGCGGCATCGTTGGCCTGCCCAATGTGGGTAAGTCCACCCTGTTCAACGCCCTTACCAAGGCCGGCATCGAGGCGGAAAACTTCCCTTTCTGCACCATTGAGCCCAACGCCGGCGTGGTGCCGGTACCCGACCCGCGCCAGGACCAGATTGCCGCCATCGTCAAACCCGAGCGCGAAGTCGCCACCACCATGGAATTCGTCGACATTGCCGGACTGGTCGCCGGAGCGTCCAAGGGCGAGGGCCTGGGCAATCAGTTCCTGGCCAATATCCGTGAGACCGACGCCATCGCCCATGTGGTGCGATGCTTTGAAGACGGCAACGTGATCCACGTGGCGAACCGGGTGGACCCGGCGGGCGATGTCGAGGTCATCAATACCGAGCTGGCCCTGGCCGACCTGGAGAGCTGCGAGAAACAGCTACAGCGGGTCATCCGCACCGCCAAGAGCGGCGACAAGGATGCGGTGGCGCTGAAGGCTCTGCTGGAAGACAAGCTGATCCCGCACCTCAACGAGGCGCAACCCGTGCGCGCGCTGGCGCTGTCAGATCAAGAGCGAGAGCTGGTGCGCAGCCTGCACCTGCTGACCGTGAAACCCACCATGTACATTGCCAACGTCGATGAAGACGGGTTGGCCGGCAACCAGTGGACCGAGCAGCTGGAGGCCATTGCCGCCGGTGAAAACGCCGTGGTTGTTATCATCTGCAACAAGCTGGAAGCGGAGATCGCCGAGTTGGAGCCCGAAGAGCGCGAGGAATTCCTGGCGGAGCTGGGCCTCGAAGAGGCCGGCCTGGACCGGGTAATCCGCGCCGGCTACCAGCTGCTGGGCCTGCACACCTACTTCACCGCCGGTCCCAAGGAGGTACGCGCCTGGACTGTGAAAGTGGGTGCTACCGCGCCAGAGGCCGCTGGCGTCATCCACACCGATTTCCAAAAAGGCTTCATCCGGGCCGAAGTAGTGGGCTACAAGGACTTTGTCTCGCACCGCGGAGAACAGGGAGCCAGGGATGCCGGTCGCTGGCGCCTGGAGGGCAAAGACTACGTGGTCGCCGACGGCGACGTCATCCACTTCCGCTTCAACGTCTGAGACACTCCCCGGGGCGGGCTCCAGGCCCGCCGATCGCCTCCCCGGTAGGCCGATTACAGCACCTTAGAAAGCTAGTAGGCATTCACATATTGCCCTTGAAGGCCACCCACATACGCCTATACTCCAGTGAAGGCGAACTGAATCGCCTGCCACCGCAAACAGGGACGGGGCAACCATGAACATACGCCATCTAGGCGTGGGTCGGGTGCTGAGGCAAAAGGCTGGCTACTGCAGACATATCGCGGTTGCGGGGTTATTCCTGCTGGCCGCCGGCGCGCTATTCTCCAGTCCGACCCAGGCCCAATCGGAGCCAGAACTCCCTCCACAGGAGGTCAAGGCCTTGCTGGCCAGTGCCAAGCAGCTGGTGCTGAGCAATCGCTACGACGACGCCTTCAAGCTGCTCCAACCCCATGAGCTACAGCTGGCCGGCAATTCTGACTACGACTATCTCTACGGCACGGCCGCCGTCGACAGCGGCCGCGCCGACCTGGCCATCTTTGCGCTGGAGCGGGTGCTGGCGGAAAAGCCCAACTTCGCCGGGGCCAGACTGGAGCTGGCGCGGGCCTACTTTGACATTGGCGACAACGAAACCGCGCGCTACCACTTCGATTATCTGCAGGGCCAGAACCCGCCGGCCAACGTGCAGGCGGCCATCACCAGCTATCTGCGGGCCATCGATCGGGTGGCGGGCGCCTACCGGCCGATCCACCTGCCGCATTTTGCCGCGGGCTTCGGTTACGACACCAATGCCAATGCCTCCACCGACGTGGAACAGTTCCTGGGCTTCATCCTCGACGGCAACAATGTCGAGACCGATTCCAGCTACTATTTTGCCCGCCTCGGCGATTACTACAGCCGCCCCCTGTCGCCCGAACTGAAGCTGGTGCTGACCGGCGCCGTCGGGCAGCGCAACTACCCGGACGCGAGCTTTGTGAACTCCACGGACGTGAATGCCAATGCCGGGCTGGAATGGAATTTCGGTGACACCAAGATCACCCCCAGCCTGGGCGCCGCCTTCAACTGGCTGGACGGAGATGGCAATCTCGACCGCTACACCTTCGATGTGGCCGCCAGCCATTCGCTGACGGACGACTGGAAGCTGCTGGGCGGCGTAACTGCCGCCGCCTGGCGCTTTACGGACGACCTGGAAATTCGCGACACCGATGTCTACAACGCCCGGGCCGGGTTTGAGCACTACCTTGATCCAGCGACCGGCAGCGTGATTTCGCTGATGGGCATGGTGGGCACGGATGACACCACGGACAGCGACTCACCCTTTGACAACGATCGCTGGGCGGTGGCTTTTGCCGGCAGCCGGGTGATTGCCCGGGGTATGCTGCTGAGCCTGAACGCGGGCTTCAAGAATACCGATTTCAATGGCGTGTTCTTCGGCGACCAGCGCGATGACGACCAGTGGAACGCCTCCCTGTCGCTACACCTGTTTGACTGGCCGTCGCAGGGCTGGCGTGTGATCAGCCAGGTGGGTTACACGGAAGTGGATTCCACCATCGACCTGTACACCTTCGACCGCACCGAGGTGGGATTCACCTTCCACCGCACCTTCGAGTAGGAGGCCCGACATGCGCATGAGCAAGCTGGCACGCTCTGTTCTTACCGCGCTTATGCTGGTTCCGGCCCTGGCCCAGGCAAATATTGGCAAGGTGCTGTATGCCGCCGGCCCGGTGACCGTAGAGCGGGAACAAACCCTCGAGCTCAACAAGGGCGATATTCTCCAGCAGGGTGACATCATCGTGACCGGTCCGCGGGCGCGAGCGCAGCTACTGATGGTGGACGGAGCACGCATTTCGGTGCGCGCCGGCACCCGGCTGGCACTGGATACCTACCGCTTGGACGGCGCCAGAGCCTCGGCGGTAGCCACCACGGGTGCCGAGGGTGAAGTCAGCATGCGTCTGCTCAAGGGCGGCCTGCGCACCATCACCGGCGCCATCGGTAAATCCGACCCCGCCGCTTTGCACGCTCGCCACCTCCGCCTCGATCAGACGAATCGACTCGGCGGCGTCACGCATCGTGACGCGCTGCGGCTCTCGACTATTCGCGACGCAGTCCACGAAGTA
>JANQGK010000271.1 GCA_028277365.1 Halieaceae bacterium
CCACCAGGCCTACCAGCGCGGGGTGAAGGTGATAGGCGCTACCGCCCACTATGTGACCTCCGATCTGGACGAGGGTCCGATCATCTCCCAGGAAGTGCGGCCCATCGACCACGAGGTGACCGTGGAGCAGATGGTCCAGCTCGGGCACGACATCGAGGCCACGGCCCTGTCCCACGCCGTGCGCCTGCACTGCGAGGAGCGGGTGCAGCTCAACGGGCAGCGCACCGTTATTCTCTAGGCCGTCTTCCAGGCTATCTTCTAGGTCATCTTCTAGGCATAGCCCCGCCGGCGCTGGTGCCTCAGAGCCATCATGGGTAACATCTCAATCCCACAGATTGAGTTAACGGTCGCACCGAGTAATGAGCATCACCCTACAGGCACTGCCGGAGGCAGAACGCGGGCAGTGCCCGGCCCAGTATTCCTTTGGTACCGGATTTTCCGACCATATGTTCACCCAGGTCTTCGACGCGGGGCAGGGCTGGCACGATGCCACCATCAAGCCTTTCGGTGACCTCGCGCTGCACCCGGCGGCCGCGGTGTTGCACTACAGTCAGGAGATTTTCGAGGGCCTGAAGGCCTACAGGCGTCAGGACGGCGGTATCAACCTGTTCCGGCCGGATGCCAACGCGGCGCGCTTCAACCGCTCTGCCCACCGCATGGTGATGCCTGAGGTAGACCCTGAGTTTCACGTCGAGGCCATGAAAGAGCTGGTCGGCCTGGACAGTGCCTGGGTGCCGGGGGACGAGGGGGCCTCGCTCTATATCCGCCCCACCATGATCGCCACCACGCCCAAGCTGGGCCTGGGCGCGGCTGCCAGCTACCTGCATTTCATCATCACCGGTCCCGCCGGGCCCTACTACCCGCAGGGCTTCAACCCGGTGTCGGTATACGTATCCCACGAGTACCGCCGCGCCGTGAAGGGCGGGGTGGGCGAAGCCAAGACCGGCGGTAACTACGCTGCCAGCCTCTACTGCAGCGAGGCTGCCGCCAAGAAGGGTTATACCCAGGTGCTGTGGCTGGACGCAGTAGAGGGACGCCATATCGAAGAAGTGGGGGCCATGAATATCTGCTTCGTCTACGAGGGCAAGCTGATCAAGACGCCGACCCTGAGCGGCTCCATCCTGCCCGGTATTACCCGTGACTCCCTGCTGCAACTGGCTCCCACCCTGGGCTACGAGGTAGAGGAGGAGCGTCTGGATATCCACGAGATTCTCGCCGATATCGCCAGCGGCAAGATCACCGAGGTATTCGGCTGTGGCACCGCCGCCGTGGTCTCCCCGGTGGGCCTGATTGCCATGCAGGACAAGGAATACAACATCAATGGCGGCCAGACCGGCCCCGTGGCCCAGCGCCTGTTTGATGAGCTGATGGGCATCCAGTACGGCGAGCGCGACGACCCCTTCGGCTGGGTGATACCGGTCACCTGAGCCGCATGCGGCGATTAGCCATCGGTAGTCTGAAACTGCCGTTCTAACACCATCGGGAACACCTGCCGGTCTGTCGTGCCGATAGTAGTAGCAAGGACAGCTGTCCCCGGGTGTGGGCCTGATTTAAAGGGCAATACAGATGCAATCTGTCGATGACAACGTCACCTATAAAAGCGAGAGCACCATCACCGGCGGCGCTCTCGACGACCTTAAGCCCGAGCATCGCGCCGAGGCCCTGAAGGGCGCGCAACTGCTGGCCAAGGCCCTGCAGGCTGAGGGGGTCGATATCCTGTTCGGCTATCCCGGCGGCGCCAATCTGGAGATTTTCGACGTGCTCGGCCAGTTCGGCATCCGCTGTGTGCGCACTGAGCATGAGCAGGGTGCGGCCCACGCGGCCCAGGGCTATGCGCGCGCCAGCGGTAAGGTGGGGGTCTGTCTGGCGACCTCCGGCCCCGGTGCCACCAATCTTGTCACCGGCATCGCCGACGCCAACAGCGATTCCACACCTGTGGTGGCCATTACCGGCAACGTGCCCTCGCCGCTGCTGGGCAAGAACGCCTTCCAGGAAGTGGATATCGTTGGCATTACGGAACCGATTACCAAGAAAAACTACCTGGTACGGCGGGTCACCGATATCCCGGAGGTGGTGCGGGAAGCTTTTGCCCTGGCGGGGGGCAACCGCCCCGGGCCGGTGCTGATCGACATTCCCAAGGATATTCAGCAGCACTACCCCAAGGATGCGGAGGGCAACTACACGCCGCCGCGCATTCCCGCGGTTATCGAACCGCCGGAGATCACCATCGGCGGGCTGGCCGCCAACCAGCTCGATGAGGCCTGCCGCCTGTTGTCGGAGGCGGAGCGCCCGGTCATGTATGCCGGTGGCGGTATCGTTTCGGCGGACTGCCCGGAGCTGCTGGTCACGCTGGCCGAGAAACTCCAGTGCCCGGTAGCCACCACGGTGATGGGCCACGGCGTTTTCCCGCCCGATCATCCCCTGGCCCTGCATTGCCTGGGCATGCACGGCTCCAGGTACGCCAACGTGGCGGTCAACGAGGCCGACCTGGTGCTGGCGGTAGGTGTGCGCTTCGACGACCGGGTCACCGGCAACGTGGAGCGCTTTATCGCCGACGGCAAGATCATCCATATCGATATCGACCGCAACGAGCTCAACAAGAACAAGGTCGTCACCCTGCCGATCTGCGCGGATATTCGGCCCGCGCTGGAGCAGCTTATCGACTACGCGAGCTGCGGCGAGCACGGGTCATGGCTGGACTATCTGGCCGGCCTGCGGGAAGACTTCCCGTTTGAGATTCCCGAGAAAGCGGCCATCAGCCCTCAATATGCGATTCGCCTGTTGAGCGACCTTACCCAGGGCGACGCCATCGTCAGCCTGGGGGTAGGGCAGCACCAGATGTGGGCCATGCAGCACTATCGCACGGCCCGCACCCGCTCCTTTCTGTCCAGCTCGGGCTTCGGCACCATGGGTTACGGCCTGCCCGCGGCGATAGGTGCCAAGGTAGCCTGCCCGGAACGCCAGGTGATCGACATTGATGGCGACGGTTCCCTGAACATGACCGTACAGGAGCTGGCGACCTGCCGCCGTTATGGTATCGGCGTCAAGGTGGTGGTGATCAACAACCAGTGGCTGGGCATGGTGCGCCAGTGGCAGGACATGATCTACGACGGCCACCGGGCCGATTCCGGCATGGCCGACCCGATGGCGGTGAAAGCGGCGGAGGAGATGGATATCTACCCGGATTTCCCCACCATCGCCGCGGGTTACCGGGTGAAAGGCGAGCGGGTAAGCCGCCCTGAGGACCTGGAAGCGGCCTACCGGCGCATGCTGGCCGATCCGTCGGAGCCCTATGTGCTCGATGTGATCGTCGAGGCCGAGGAAAACGTCTACCCGATGATTCCTGCCGGCGGCAGCTACCGGGACATCATCATGAGCAGTGCCGATCTCGGCGCCGGGCGCGACAACCAGGGCAGTAATATCTGAAGGGGCCTTGCAGTTGGCTGGTGGCGGTCATCCGGCCGCTTCGACTTGTAATAGGCCGATTGCTATATTTCCTTTAACCTGGCTGTACCGGAGTATCCCTTTGCGAAAGCTGGCGTTTGCCGCCCGGTTGATCTCTGCCCTGCCTGCACTGCTGCTGGCACTGGCTCCGCCTGCCCACCCCCAAACCGAAGTCATCACCGTTGAGGACGCTAAGGCGACCCTGTTGGGGGCGATCCTGCAGAACACCACCTGGCCGAATGAGGCCGCCTTCGATACGTTCATCATCGGTTTTTACGGCGAAGACGAGGCGCTGCTGAGCGCAGTCACCAGGGATGTGCTGGCATTTCGCGTGCGCGGCAAGCCGGTGGTCGCCGTCAGCTATGACTCCCTGCAAGCGGCACGGCCTGCACATATTCTGCTGTTGGCGCCGGCTGAAAACGCAAGGCTAGCCGAGGTCAATGCGGTGCTTAGTGGCAGCCAGACGCTGCTGGTAACAGACGACGCCGACGACGAAGACCAGGCGATGGTGAACTTCACCCGCCCCTCGAAGCAGCGCGTTGCCTTTGAGATCAACGCGGGCAACATCATCGATGCCGGGCTCACTCCGTCGCGAGAGCTGCTGCTGTTCGGTGGCAGCAAGCTTGATATTGCCGACGTTTACACGCAAACCGAAGAGAAGCTGGCTCAGGCCAGGGCCGTGGCGAGCGAGCAGCAACGGCTGCTGGCGCAGCGGGAGGTACAGCTCGCCGAGCATCAGGCGGAGATGGCAGCCAACCGCCGCGAGCTCGAGGCGCTGGAAAGCCAGCTGACCGGTGTGCAGAAGGCACTGCGGGACAGTGAAAGCAGCCTTGCGCAAAACGCGGCGGAGCTGGAGGAAAAGGAGAGGGTCCTGGCCGAGAAAGAGGCCCATATTGCGAGCTACACCCAGAGAATCGAGCGCAACCTGGAGCGTCTCGACGCGCAGCAGCAGGCGATCAGCGCCCAAGAGCGGCAGATAGCGGAACAGGGCTCGGTATTGATGACCCAGCTCAGCACCATCGAGAATCAGCGATTTATCCTGGTGGCCACGGTGGCGGTGCTGTTGCTGGTCCTGTTGCTGATCGGCCTGATTCTGCGCGCCTACAACGGCAAGCGTCGGCTCGCCGTGCAACTGGAGGGCAAGACCCTGGAGCTGGGTGTCGCCAACGAGAAGCTGCTGGAGCTGACCGAGGCGAAGAGCCGCTTCCTGTCCACCATGAGCCATGAGATACGCACGCCAATGAACGGCGTGGTAGGGATGGCGGAGTTGCTTGAGGGCACCGACCTTTCCAGTCAGCAGGCGGAATATGTCTCGCTCATCCTGAGGTCTGCAGACACCCTGCTGGGGCTGATCAACGATATCCTGGACTTTTCCAAGATCGAGGCCGGTCGCCTGGATCTGGAGTCCATACCCTTCAATCTGCGGGAAGTGCTTGGCGATACCCTGCAGACTCTGGCGCTGCGCGCCAATGAGAAAGGCCTGGAGCTGACCTTCCATATTCCCCCGGACGTGCCCGACTGGCTGGTGGGCGACCCCCTGCGGCTGCGGCAGGTGATGGTCAACCTGGTGGGTAATGCCATCAAGTTTACCGATTCCGGCGAGGTCGCTGTCGACCTGCGGCTGGCCGCGAAAAGGGAGAAGGCTATTCACCTACTGTTCGAGGTGCGCGATACCGGCATCGGCATCTCCGAGGCGCAGCAACGCAAGATTTTCCAGGCTTTCGGGCAGGCGGATTCCTCCACCACACGACAATTCGGCGGTACCGGCCTGGGCCTGGCGATCGCCGGCCAACTGGTGCAGATGATGGGCGGCGCAATGCTGGTTCGCAGCGAGCCGGGGGAGGGCAGCACCTTCTATTTCGGCGCCGACTTCCCGCTGCCGGAAGGACCCCAGACCGTCGCCCTTCAGCCTGAAGAGCTAAAGGACCTGCGGGCGCTGGTGGTGGATGACAACGAAACCAATCGCATGATCCTGGAGGAGCTGCTGCTCAACTGGGGCATGTCGCCCCAGGTTGTGAACAGTGGCGAGGCCGCATTAACGGAACTTGAACGCGCCGAGCGCGAGAACAGTTCTTTCGCCATCGCCTTGCTGGACGTGATGATGCCGAGGATGGATGGCTTCGAGCTCGCCACGAGGGTGCGCCAACGGCAGGCCCATGACGCCATGCGCATCCTGATGCTGACCTCGGCCGGGCGCGAGAACACTGATGAGCTGCGTGAGCGGCTGGATATATCGCGGGTACTGCTCAAGCCGACCAAGCATTCAAATCTGCAGCGTGCGATCACCGATGCCCTGGGTGTCACTGAGGCGACGATTGACCGGAAGTCCCTGGAAGCGCCCAGGGGCGTGTTGCCGCGCCGGGTGCTGCTGGTGGAAGATAACCCCGTCAACCAACGGGTCGCAACTGAGCTGCTGGGTCGGCGTGGCCACAGCGTTGAGGTGGCGACCAATGGCAAGGAGGCCGTGGAAGCCATCGCGACCCAGTCTTTCGACCTGGTGCTGATGGACGTGCATATGCCGGTCATGGATGGCCTCACCGCCACCCGGATCATTCGCGACCGGGAGCACGGGAGCGGCCAGCATTTGCCGATCATCGCCTTGACCGCCGGCGCGACGGTGGAGGACCGTGAGAACAGCCAGTCTGCCGGTATGGACAGTTTTGTCACCAAACCCTTCCGAGCCGAGGAGTTGATCCAGGCGGTGGAGGGCGTTGCCGCGGCAGCGCCCACCGAACTGGTGCCGGAAGCAGACCTGCAATCGCAGCCCGTCAGCGACGACGAACCCTGCCTGGACTGGGAAGACGCGCTGCGCAAGCTTGAAGGGGACGAAGATTTCCTGCGCGAACTCGCAGAGATGTTTCTCGCCCAGTATCCCGGCCTGCTGACCACCGTGGAGGAGGCGTTAGCCAACGGGGAGGGTGACGAACTCGCGCGCGCCGCGCATGCCTTGAAGGGTTCGTCTCAGGTGATCGGCGGCAAGGCCACGGCGGCGGCCGCCCTGCGTCTCGAGCACCTGGGGCGGGCCGGTAAGCTGACCGAAGCGGGCCCCGAGCTGGATATCCTCAGAGCCCGGCTTGGTGAGTTAAAGCTGGCCTTAATGTCAGAGCTACCTGAACCACAGGTCTGACAATCGCCCTCAAGCGTCAGGCAGGTCGGTGCGCAGGGAATCCACCACCGCGCGGAATTGTTCCTGGTTTTCCTCGCTCAGGGAGGCGAGGGTTTCGTGGGCGCTCAGGATTCTCGCTCCCTGCTGCCGGGGCGTCAGGCTCGCGGTCTCGATGGCGGTCATGGCATCGGGCAGGGGCCGCGCCTCGGGCTGAATACGATCCAGCACGGCGTTCATGCTCAGCTCCTCGAACAGTTTGCGCACCTCGGCGGACACGCCCTGTAAATCCACGCTATCGCCGTTGGCGCTGACGATTTCGTGGATGGTGCCCAGGCAGGTGCTGTCCATATGCTTGCAGCGGGCGAGGTCCAGCGTCAGCGCGTCGTTTTTCGCCAGCAGCTCGCACGCGGATTCCAGCAGGGCATGGGCGCACAACCAGGTGACAGCGCCATCAATGCTGATGAAGCCGTGTCCGGTCACTGCGCCGGCGGCAAGCTGCGAATGGGCCGGGGAGGGTGTGTCGCTCGACGTAGTCGTCTGAGTCTGCCGGGGGGCAACGCTGTCGTCGAAGTGGCTGGTGCCCTCGCCGCGCTCCAGCAGGAGCAGGGTGATGTCATCGCGGTCGCCGCCGATATCGCGTATGGCGTCCTGGAACAGCCCGCCCAGCAGTGCGGCCCGGTCACTGACGGTTGTCATGCTGGCTGCCAGGTCCTCGATCGCCGGCGAATCCGGCCCGCCTTCCAGGATGCCATCGGTGTACAGCATCAGCCGGTCACCTGCCTGCAACTCAAATTCGTGTTCCGTGTAGCTGGGGTTTAGCCCGAGCCCCAACGCCGGACCGGTGCGCTCCAGCATTCGCGCTTCGCCCGCCTTCGGCCCTATCACGCAGGGCGTGTGGCCGGCGGAGGCGAGCCGGCCCTGGCCGGTGCGGAGGTCTAGCAGTATATAGGTGGCAGTGATAAAGGCGCCGGGTGCCGACAACATGTCGTAGAGATGAAGGTTGAGCTGCTCAAGAACCTGCTGTGGCTGTAGCACATCCCCGTTCTCCTTGACCCGCTTGAGCCGAAGTTTGAACAGCACCGATAGCATGGCGGCGGCCACCCCATGGCCGGCGGCGTCGGCGATAACCAGCCCCAAGTAGTGTTCGTCCAGCACCACGGCGTCGTAAAAGTCGCCACCGACGCTACTGCCCGGATTGTACAGCGTTTCCATGCACCATCCCGGGATGGCAGGGGGTTGCTGGGGTAACAGTGCGCGCTGAATCACCTCAGCCCGGTCCAGGTCCGCCTGGATGGTGGCCGCCTGGTCTTCGAGCACGCGACACACGGTCTGCAACTGGTTGACCTTCTCGGCGAGCTGAACATTGCTGTTTTCCAGTTCCGCATAGAGTCGCTCGCGCTCGCGCCGCAGCTCAATCTGGTCCAGGGCGTTGCGCACCGCCACCCTGACCCTGGGGACTTCCGGTGGTTTTGCCAGGTAATCAAACGCGCCGAGCTGCAGGGCTTCGACGGCGGCGTCGAAGGTGTCGAGCCCCGACAGCACAATCCAAAGCGGTTCGGGGCAGTGTTCCTGGGCCCATTTCATCAACGCCAGGCCGTCCATCTTCGGCATCATCACGTCGGTGACCACCACGTCAATGTGCCGTGTGCGCAACACCTCCTGGGCGGCCAGTCCGTCTTCTTCCTCGAATATCTCTGCCGCGTCCAGCTGACTCAGGCCTTTGACGACAATCTTGCGCACCATGGGGTCGTCGTCCACTACCAGGAACACGCTGCCCTCGCGGGGTTCCCCTGGGGTTGACTGTGCCTGCCCGCTCGCCATCGCTATCCTCCGGGCGACTGCCCTGCTCACTAGTGTAGGCCAGAACCTCATGGTCAACGGCTTGGGGTGCCTGCCGCCCGGGAGCGGGGAAATCGACATCAGGCATGCTATCCGCCGCCAAATCGCCGATAATGGCCAGCTTTGTTGCCAGCCTTATGAGCAATCATGTCAAAACCCTTTGAAGTCGTCTCCGACTACAAACCCACCGGTGACCAGCCCCAGGCCATTGCCCAACTCGTTGAGGGCGTGCAGGCGGGCCTGGCCTCGCAAATCCTGCTGGGTGTGACCGGCTCGGGCAAGACCTTCACTGTGGCCAACGTTGTCCAGGAGCTGCAGCGGCCCACCATCGTGATGGCCCCCAACAAGACCCTGGCGGCCCAGCTCTACGGCGAGTTCAGGGAGTTCTTTCCCAACAACGCGGTCGAGTACTTCGTCTCCTACTACGACTACTACCAGCCGGAAGCCTACGTGCCGTCCTCCGATACCTATATCGAGAAGGACGCCTCCATCAACGACCACGTGGAGCAGATGCGCCTGTCGGCCACCAAGGCCCTGCTGGAGCGCAAGGACTGCCTGGTGGTGGCTACTGTCTCCGCCATCTACGGCCTGGGCGATCCCGAATCCTATTTCCGCATGGTGCTGCACATCTCCCGAGGCGAGCAGATCGACCAGCGCGGTATCCTGCGTCAGCTCGCGGAGCTGCAGTACACCCGCAACGATATGGACTTCAAACGCGGCACCTACCGGGTGCGCGGCGATGTGGTGGATATCTTCCCGGCCGACGCCGAAAAAGACGGTGTCCGCGTGGAACTGTTCGACGAGGAAGTTGAGAAAATCAGCATCTTCGATCCGCTCACCGGCGCCGTGGAGCGCGATGTGCCGCGGGTCACCATCTTCCCCAAGACCCACTACGTGACGACCCGCGACCGGGTGCTGGGCGCGGTGGAGCAGATCGAGGAAGAGCTGGAAGTGCGCCTCAAGCAGCTCAAAGAGAACAACAAGCTGCTGGAGGCCCAACGCCTGGAACAGCGCACCCGCTACGATGTGGAGATGATGCGCGAGCTGGGTTACTGCCAGGGGGTGGAAAACTACTCCCGCTACCTGTCGGGCCGCGAGCCCGGCCAGCCGCCGCCCACCCTGTTTGACTATCTGCCGAAGGACGCCCTGGTGGTGGTGGACGAATCCCACGTCTCGGTGCCACAAATCGGCGGCATGTACCGCGGCGACCGGGCCCGCAAGGAGACCCTCGTCGAATACGGGTTCCGCTTGCCCTCGGCGCTGGACAACCGGCCCCTGCGTTTCGAGGAGTGGGAGAGCATGGTGCCCCAGGCGGTCTTCGTGTCCGCGACACCCGGGGATTATGAAAAGGACCACGCCGGTCGCACCGTAGAACAGCTGGTACGCCCCACCGGCCTGGTGGACCCAGAGGTGGAAGTGCGCCCGGCCCGCACCCAGGTGGACGACCTGCTGTCGGAAATTCAGGAGACCGTGGAGAAGGGCGAACGGGTGCTGGTCACCACGCTCACCAAGCGGATGGCCGAGGACCTGACCGATTACCTGGGCGAGCACGATGTGAAGGTGCGCTACCTGCACTCGGACATCGATACCGTGGAGCGGGTGGAGATTATTCGCGACCTGCGGCTGGGGGAATTCGACGTGCTGGTGGGCAGCAACCTGCTGCGCGAGGGCCTCGACATGCCTGAAGTCTCACTGGTGGCGATTCTCGACGCCGATAAGGAAGGTTTCTTGCGCTCGGACCGCTCCCTGATCC
>JANQGK010000056.1 GCA_028277365.1 Halieaceae bacterium
GCACGCTCATCGGCATCGCCGCCGATCTGGAAGCGGTATCCCGCCGGCATGGCGATGGGGCTGGCCTCCAGGTCCGCCACCAGCAACTTCAGCGCCTCCTCCGGCAGCACGCCCCGGGTGATATAGGCCTGTACCGTGTTGACGCGCTCACCGTCCTTGCGGCCGATGGGACTGCGGGACGGCTCCAGCCGGTAGCCGCCCAGGGTGCTGAGTGCCACGGCCGGTAGCTGCTCGCCGGATACAACTCCGGCCAGAGGCAGGCGGATATTGGCGATCTGGTCGGGATCGGACCAGTCCGCCTCGGACAGGCGGGCCCGCACCGGCAGGCGCTCGGTATCTTCCAACACTTCGCCACCCACTGCGCCCTGCAGGCCAGCCTGCAGCGCCCGTGAGACATCGGCCAGCTCAAGCTGGGCCAGGCGCAGTTTTTCCTCGTCGAGGCTGAAGACCAGCTTGGGGGCGCCAGCCACCAGACTGGTGGTACTGTGGGTGACCTGAGGAATGCGCTCCATGCGCAGGCGGAATTCCTCACCCAGCTCCCGCAGCACATCCAGGTTGGGGCCGAACAATTCGATCTCCAGCGGCGCGCTCACCGGAGGCCCCTGGTCGATGCCGCGCACCACGGTGCGGGCCTGGGGGAACTCCACGTCCAGCACCACCTGCAATTCGCGGATCAGGGCGTCGGTCTGATTCTCGTCATGGGTCAGCACCAGGCCCTCGGCATAGCTGGGAATACCTTCCTTGCTGCCCATCATGTTGTAGTAAAAGTCCGGTGCGTTCTCACCCACCATCCAGTCGACCCTTCGCACCAGATCGTACTCGCGCAGGCGCGCGTCCATGCCCTCTACCAGTCTGAGGGTGTCCTCGATGGAACGTCCGTCGGGCAGCTTCACCTGCAGGTAGAACTGATCCCGGTCGGTACCGGGGAAAAACTGGGCCGTCAGAGTTGGGAAGGCAAGGAATCCGGCCACCGGCAATACCAGTGCCAGGGCGATGGAGCCCAGGGGGTGGCGCAGGGACCAGTCCAGTGAATCGGACAGGGCCCGCCCCAGACGACCACTCTCCATGCCGTTGTCCCACCAATGTCGATTCTCTTTGTACAGCCCACCGGGCAGCAGCCACGCCGCCAGCACCGGCGTCACAACCAGCGCCAGCAGCAGCGAAGACGCCAGCATCATGATCACCGCCTTGGCAATGCTGCCGACGAAGTCCCCGGCCGGTCCGGGCAGGATGGCCATGGGCATGAAGGCCAGGATCGTAGTGGCGGTAGACGAGAATAGCGGCAGCCGCAGCCGGTGCACGGAGTTGCCGATGGCGTCGATCATCGGCACACGCTTCAGTAGCTGCTTGCGCACTTCATCGGTCATTACGATGGAGCCATCTACCAGCAGGCCCAGCGCTACCACCAGGCCGGTAACTGACATCTGGTGAATTGGCAGGCCGGTGTAGTACATCAGGCACAGGGACATCAGCGAACACAGAGGCAGGATTACGGCGACCACCACAGCCGCCCGCCAGCCTAAGGTAAACAGCAGCACCAGCAACACCAGCAGTACCCCCATCAGCAGGTTCTTGCTGACCTCGGCGAGCCGCGCCTCGGTGTACACGCTCTGGTTGTAGCTGGTTTCGATCAGCACACCGCCGGGAGCCTGTAGCTGGAAGCGCTCAATGAAAGCGTCGAAGCCCAGACTCCACTGATCGACCTGGCGGCCCTCCTCCATGGATACGCCCACCATGATGCCGCGGGCGCCTTCCACGAGGGCGATGCTGGGAGGCGGCGTGATCTCCGTCTTAAATACGCGGGCTATATCGGACACGCGCACCGCGCGCCCCTCGGCGCCAGAGCGCACAATCACCTCGCGTATGCGCTCCAGCGAATCAAAATCACCAGCCACCTCGATCAGCAGGTCATTGTCCGGACCGCTGGCGCGGCCGGAGGCGAGCTTGGCATCCGCCGACTGCAGGGCTGCGGCCACCTGGGCGACAGAGATGCCGCGCGCTATCAGCGCCGCTTCGTCCAGCTCTACCCGCACCTCCTCCACCGGCTCGCCGTGCAGCTCCACCAGCTTGGTGCCGGGGAAGTTGCGGGTCTGGTCGGCGAAGTCCTCGGCCACGCGTTTGATAATGGCGATGGGGACGTCCAGCCCCGGCTGCGGCCGAATAGCCACGATGCGCGTGTTGGCAACGGCGACGTCGTTATCGAACTGAGGCTCCAGCACCCCCGCCGGGAAACTGACCTGGGCATCGCTCACCGCGTCGCGAATCTCGGTCCAGGCGCGCTCGATATCAGAGGCGGACATAGTGT
>JANQGK010000320.1 GCA_028277365.1 Halieaceae bacterium
TCCTCGCCCAGAACGCCGAAGGCCTGGTGCTGGTCGACATGCACGCCGCCCACGAACGTATCACCTACGAGCGCATGAAAGCCTCCCACGCCGGTGAGGGTGTGAGATCCCAGCCGCTGCTGGTGCCGCAGACCGTGGCCGTCAGCCAGCGCGAAGCCGACTGCGCCGAGGCCGCCGCCGAGCTGTTTGCAGAGTTGGGCCTTGGCGTGCAGCGCGCCGGTGAGGAATCCCTGGTGCTGAGGGAAGTACCGGTCGCACTGCGCGACGCCGACGTCGAACAGCTCTTGCGTGATGTGCTCTCGGACCTGTTGGAATACGGCACCTCCGATCGAATCGAGTCTCATATCGACGAACTGCTGTCGACCATGGCCTGCCACGGTTCGGTGCGCGCCAACCGGCGTCTGACCATCCCGGAAATGAACGCCCTGCTGCGTGACATGGAAGCCACCGAACGCAGCGGCCAGTGCAACCACGGCCGCCCCACCTGGACCCAGATGTCGCTGGAGGAGCTGGACAGGCTGTTCCTGCGGGGGCGCTGATGGCCGCCAGGTCCCTGGTGATCTGCCTGATGGGCCCCACGGCCTCGGGTAAGACCGACCTCGCCATCGAGCTGGCTGAGGCCCGCGACTGCGAACTGGTCAGCGTGGATTCAGCGCTGGTTTACCGCGGCCTGGACATCGGTAGCGCCAAGCCCGGCTACCCCCACCACCTGGTCGATATTCGCGACCCGGCCGAGCCCTACTCGGTGGCCGAGTTCTGTGACGATGCCCGCGCGGCCATCCTCGACATCCTGGCACGGGGGCGTACCCCGCTGTTGGTCGGCGGCACCATGCTCTATTTCAAGGCGTTGCTGGAAGGGATTGCCGACATGCCGGCAGCGGATCCGGAGATTCGCAAACACCTGGAAGCCGAGGCCCGGGCCAAGGGCTGGCCGCATCTGCACCGCATGCTGGAGGAGGTGGACCCGGAACTGGCGGCGAAACTGCATCCCAACCATTCCCAGCGCATCGGCCGGGCGTTGGAGGTCTACCTGTCCTCCGGCGTTACCATGAGCGAATGGCGCCGGCGCCAGGCCACCCGTGGAGGTGGTGTGCTTACCGTTGCCTACCGGGTCGTGCAGCTGGCAATCTGCCCACAGCAGCGCGCTGTGCTGCACGACCGCATCGCCCGCCGGGTCGATCAGATGATTGAGGCCGGCCTGGTAGAGGAAGTACGCCGCCTGTACGAGCGCGGTGATCTGACCCTGGACCTGCCCAGCATGCGCGCCGTGGGTTATCGGCAGATGTGGGGCCATGTGCGCGGCGAGTACGACCTGGCGCGGGCACGGGAGCTGGTCATCCAGGCCACCCGGCAACTGGCCAAGCGCCAGCTCACCTGGCTGCGGGGCTGGCCTGATCTCCACTGGCTCCATACTGACGCGGCCGGCATGCTGGAAGCCGACCCACAGCGGCGTCCGCTGGAGGAGGCCTTGAAATATCTACAGTCCGCCACCATTGACATAGCGTAAATGGTTTATACTTGACGCAGGTTCCCGCGTGTAAAGTGTACACAGCGAGGCCACCGTAAGTAGAACAAGAGACGCTCAATGCGGGTGCTATCCGGTAAGTTGGTGCTTACATGCACAAGCTTTCGGATCAGTGCGGCAACGAGCTTGCTTATGACTTTTTAGGGCTCCACTTGAGCCGACAAGGAGAATTGCCATGTCAAAAGGGCACACCCTACAAGACCCTTACCTGAACATCCTGCGTAAGGAACGCGTCCCGGTATCCATATATCTCGTCAACGGTATCAAGCTGCAGGGCCAGATCGAGTCCTTTGACCAGTTCGTGGTGCTGTTGAAGAACACCGTGAGCCAGATGGTTTACAAGCATGCAATCTCCACCGTGGTACCCTCACGCGTGGTCCGCATGCCGATGCAGAATCCCCCGGAAGAAGCCGGTGGAGACAGTTAGGTCCCTGATTGTTTTTTGAACGACCCGATTCCGGTGAGCGCGCACTGCTCGTTCACCTGAACCTTTCAACAGAAGCTGATCGCGAAGATCCGCGCGAATTCGAAGAGCTGGTGCTGTCTGCGGGTGGCGACCCGGTGGAATACGTGTTCGGCCAACGCGAAGCGCCCCATCCGCGTTATTTCGTCGGCATCGGTAAGCTCGAGGAAATCTGTGCGCTGGTGCAACAGCACGAGATTGAAGTGGTGCTGTTTAACCACGCACTTTCGCCCAGTCAGGAGCGCAACCTCGAGAAGGAACTCAAGTGTCGGGTGCTGGATCGCACCGGACTGATTCTCGATATCTTCGCCCAGCGCGCCCGCACCCACGAGGGCAAGCTGCAGGTGGAGCTGGCGCAGCTGCAGCACATGTCTACCCGGCTGGTTCGCGGCTGGACCCACCTGGAACGGCAAAAGGGCGGGATCGGCTTGCGCGGCCCCGGTGAAACCCAGCTCGAAACCGACCGGCGACTGCTGCGGGCCCGCATCAAGTCCATCACGTCACGGCTGGAAAAGGTTGGCAAGCAGCGCCACCAGGGGCGGCGTTCCCGCCAGCGCGCGGAAATCCCCGCGGTGTCGCTGGTAGGCTATACCAATGCCGGCAAGTCCACGCTGTTCAACCGATTGACCGAGTCGCGGGTCTACGCCGCCGATCAGCTATTTGCCACCCTGGACCCGACTCTGCGCCGTGTCGAGGTCGAGGACTGCGGTCCCCTGGTGCTGGCCGATACGGTGGGCTTTATCAGCCACCTGCCGCACAAGCTGGTGGACGCATTCCGGGCCACGCTGGAGGAAACCAACAGTGCCAACCTGCTGCTGCACGTGATCGACGCCGCCGCCGAGGATCGCGATGACAACATCGAGCAGGTAGAGGCGGTGCTGGAAGAAATTGGCGCCGCCGGAGTGCCGTGCCTGGAAGTGTTTAACAAGCTGGACCTGCTGGAGCAGGCCCCGCGCATAGATCGTGATGCTGACGGTAAACCCTGCCGGGTCTGGCTGTCTGCGGTGAGCGGCGAGGGCTGCGAGCTGTTGTTTCAGTGCCTGGCAGAGCTGCTGGGTGAGGACCGGGTCGAGCATCGCCTCAATCTGGCGCCCGACCAGGGCCGGCTGCGTGCACTTTTGTATAGCCGCGGTGCGGTACAGGCGGAAAACCACAGCGATGATGGCTACGTACAGTTGCATGTTCGCATGGAGCGGCGGCAATGGCGGCAGCTACTGGCCAGCGAGTCTCTCGACGAAGCAGCGCTGGTCATGGACGGCTGGCCCGGCGGTGACAGCCGGGATCAGCACCAGGTGGCGTGAGCGACGAGCTACCAATCCCTTAAGCCAGAACGCGCACAGCCGTTGCAGTCGGTTTGAATTCCGTTCCGCAACCAGTGTCTATGGTAAACTGCTGCGCTGTTTTGCAGCGTGAATGCGCAGCGAATTTGAGTACGAAGGGGCACCTGTTGCCCCGCAATGAATCCTGACAGGAGATGTATATGGCCTGGAATGAACCGGGTGGCAACGGCAACAAGCCACGCGACCCCTGGGGCGGTGGAGACCAGGGTCCGCCCGATATGGACGAAGCGATGCGCAAGCTCAAGCAGCAGTTGGCCGGCATTTTTGGTGGTGGCGGCAGCGGCGGTGGCGGCGGCGCGCCGGGCAAGGGGGTGTCAGGCGCCCTGTTCCTGACTGTCATCTCCGTGATCGTGGTGGTGTGGGCGCTGATGGGCTTCTATACCGTGGACGAGCAGGAGCGCGGCGTGGTGCTGCGCCTCGGCAAGTACCACACTACGGTACAGCCGGGCCTGCAATGGAATCCGCCGATCGTCGATGACGTGACCGTGGTCAACGTGACCCGGGTCAACAACGCCACCTTCCGCGAGCAGATGCTGACTCAGGACGAGAACATCGTCGAGGTGAACCTGTCCGTGCAGTACATCATCGAAAACGCCGAGGACTACGTGCTGCGAGTGCGCGGCCCCGAGCGCAGCCTCAACAACGCCACCGAGAGCGCCCTGCGCCACGTGGTGGGCGACAACGCCATGGACTACGTGCTGACCGACGGCCGTACCCAGCTGGCCATCGATGTGCGCGAGCGCCTGCAGGACTACCTGGACACCTACGAGACCGGCATCCGTGTCTCCAAGGTCAATGTCGATGACGCCAAGCCGCCGGCCGAAGTGCAGGAAGCCTTCGACGACGTGATCAAGGCCCGGGAGGACGAAGAGCGCGTCAAGAACGAGGCTCAGGCCTATGCCAACCAGATTATCCCGGAGGCCCGCGGCCAGGCTCAGCGCGTGATCGAAGAGGCCAACGCCTATCAAGAGCAGGTGATCGCCGAAGCCGAGGGTGACGCGGCCCGCTTCACCGCCCTGCGCGAGGAGTACGCCAAGGCGCCGGAAGTCACGCGCCAGCGCCTGTACCTGGACGCGGTTCAGGGCGTGATGGAAAACACCAGCAAGGTGGTAATCGACGTGGAGGGGGGTAACAACCTGCTCTATCTGCCGCTGGACAAGATCGTCGAGGAGGGCAGCCGCGGTGCAGCCCGCAGTGCTGTCAGCAGCGACGGTGTCGATATCCGCGAGTTGACCGACCGCGTCTACGATCAGATGCGGCGTGACAACGCCGCGCGCAGCAGCCGAGGAGGGCGGTGATATGAGTGGTAGGAACCTGACACTTCTGCTGCTGGCGGTACTGCTCCTGTTCATCGCCAGCAATTCCCTGTACATCGTCAAAGAAACCGAACGCGGAGTGCTGCTGCGCTTCGGTGAAGTGGTGAATCCTGACGTGCCCCCGGGTTTGCACGTGAAAATCCCCTTCGTGAATAACGTGCGTAAGTTCGACGCCCGAGTGCTCACGGTGGACGCGCTGCCGGAGCGCTTCCTGACGTTGGAGAAAAAGGCCCTGGTGGTTGACTCCTACGCTAAATGGAAAGTGGCCGACGTGGCCAAGTACTACACCGCCACCGGCGGCGACGAGAGCCGCGCCACCGGCCTGCTGGCCCAGCGCATTAACGATGGCCTGCGCAACCAGGTGGCCGTGCGCACGCTGCAGGAAGTGGTGTCCGGCGAGCGCGACCAGCTCATGACCGAGCTGCTGGAAAAGCTCAACGCTGTGGCCCTGACTGAGCTGGGCGTGGAAGTGGTCGATGTGCGGGTCAAGAAAATCGACCTGCCGCCCTCGGTGAGTGACGCGGTGTTCCGCCGCATGAACGCCGAGCGTGAGAAAGAGGCGCGCGAGCTTCGCTCCCAGGGTCGCGAACTGGCGGAAGGTATTCGCGCCGCCGCTGACCGCGAGGTAACGGTAATCAAGGCCGAAGCCTATCGCGATGCCGAGACCATTCGTGGTGAAGGCGACGCGTCGGCCGCGGCGGTTTACGCCCAGGCCTACAACGCCGACCGCGAGTTTTACGACTTTACCCGCAGCCTGCGGGCCTATCGCGAGGCCTTCAGCAACAAGGGCGACATTATGCTGATCGAGCCTGAGGGCGAGTTCTTCCAATACTTCAAGAAGGCTGACCAGGGCGGCTGATCGCTGGCCGGGCAGTCGCGGTCCCACTCACACCGCGACCCAGCCTGTGGTAATATTCTGCAACCGTGAGGTCTGGGGTTTGACGATCAAATCCGGGGCCCACGGTTTTTTTATGCGCGTGTGCTCAACCGCTTTTCCGCGTGTGACTGACAGGAGGGCTGCGCCCGCTTGGATGCATGGCAACATTTCGCCATCGGCCTGGCTCTGGTGTTCGTGATCGAGGGGGTGCTGCCGTTTGTTGCGCCCCGTCGCTGGCGTGACATGGTGACCGAGGCGGCCCGGTTGGATGACCGCAGTCTCAGGATGTTCGGCTTGTGCAGCATGCTGTTTGGCTTGGGCCTGCTGTACCTCGTTAACTGAGTTGGCCGCTGAGGCAAAGGCGCGCAGAATTTCACAGGGATTCTTTACATGACGATAGGTGACCGCTGGCAGCTGCCCGACGGCATCGACGAACTGCTGCCCAAGCCTGCGGCCCGCCTGGAGGCGTTGCGCCGCAAGCTGCTGGACTTGCATCGCGGCTGGGGCTACCAGCTGGTGATGCCGCCGCTGGTGGAGTTCACCGAATCGCTGCTGATCGGCCTCGGTGCTGACATCGACCGTCTGACTTTTCGCCTGACTGACCAGCTCAGCGGTCGCAGCATGGGAGTGCGTGCCGATATCACGCCTCAGGTAGCGCGCATCGATGCTCACAGCCTGGCCGGTGATGGCGTCAGCCGCTTCTGCTATGCCGGCAGCGTACTGCACACGCGGCCGACCACCCTGCTTGGCTCGCGCTCACCGGTGAAACTGGGCGCGGAGCTCTACGGCGATGCCTCCCTGGCGGCCGATATCGAAGTGATTTCACTGATGCTGGAAACCCTGCGCGCCGCCGGCATCGAGGGCGTGACCCTGGACCTGGGACATGTGGGGATTGCCAGCGGGCTGCTGGCGGAGCTGGATGATGCCCTGCGCGATCCCGTATACGAAGCCTTGCAGCGCAAGAAG
>JANQGK010000186.1 GCA_028277365.1 Halieaceae bacterium
ACGGGCATCCCCACCAAGTCGGAGCAATCGGATCTGGATATTGCGCTGCACGGCCTGCACGGCGACGCGCCGCACCTGGTGCTGGCGCCACTGGGCATCAGCGATTGCGTGTTTACCACTGGCTGGGCGGTGCATCTGGCCAGCGCCCTGCAAACCCCGGCGGTGGTCCTGTCAGACCAGTTTCTTGGTCAGTCCACTGCCGTGGTGAGTGAGCCCCGCCACCACCGGGCGGAGGCCCTCGCCGCGACCGATAGGGATGGCGAGTATCTGCGCTACCGACTGACCGAATCCGGCGTGTCCACCCTGGCGGTGCCCGGCGATGCTGGCCATCGTTTTACCGCCGACGGCCTGGAACATAATGAGAAGGGAACACCGTCCGCTTCCCAGTCAGATCACCAACAGCAGCTGGACAAGCGCCGACGCAAACTGGTGGAACATGACTATGGTAAGGACTGGGCGGAGATAACGGGGGCAGGGGAGCTGGCGCTGCTGTGCTTTGGCTCCACAGCCGCCGTTATCAAGGCGACCGCGTCACAGCTTGAGCAAGCGGGAACGGCGGTACGCGCGGTCGCATTGCGGCTACTGGCACCGCTGCCGGCGGCCCGGATGCAGGATGCCCTCAACGGCTGTCGCCGTGCGGTGGTCGTAGAGCAGAATCACTCAGCCCAGCTGTTTCAATACCTGCGCAGCCAGCTGGGCGAAAGCTGTGAGCTACTGAGTTACGCCCGGCCCGGCCCGGTCCCCCTCAACCCGCAGGAGCTGTGCAGCTTTATCAGCGAGGAGAATCTGTCGTGAGCGCGCCACTGAAAGCCAGGGATTACAAGTCAGGTGTCAAACCCATCTGGTGTCCCGGTTGCGGGCACTACTCGGTGCTGAACGCAGTCACCAAGGCGATGGCGGCGCTGGCACTGTCGCGCGATGATACGGTCCTGGTGTCCGGGATCGGCTGCTCGTCCCGGCTTCCCGCATACGCCGACAGCTACGGTTTTCATGGCGTACACGGCCGCGGCCTGGCGGTGGCCCAGGGACTGAAAGTTGCCCGGCCCGATCTCGCCGTGATCGCCCTGGGCGGTGATGGCGACGGATTCTCCATCGGCGGCAATCATTTCCTGCACGCCTGCCGTCGCAATGTGGATATCACCTACATCGCCATGGATAACGAAGTCTATGGCATGACCAAGGGACAGGCCTCGCCCACGACCCCTATCGACTGGGACCACAGCAAGCT
The DNA here is from genome assembly GCA_028277365.1 of Halieaceae bacterium. Lineage (GTDB taxonomy): Bacteria > Pseudomonadota > Gammaproteobacteria > Pseudomonadales > Halieaceae > JANQIO01. Next base: position 1,229 of record JANQGK010000186.1, read on the forward strand.
CACTCCCCACGGGCCCGGTGTGCGCCCCTTCAAACCGGCCGCTGTGGCGCTGGCGGCGGGCGCGCCCTGGATTGCCCGCGCCTACTCGGGCAACCCCAACCAGATGGCGCGGCTGATCAGCGAAGCAGTTTCTCACCCCGGCTTCAGCTTCCTGCACGTGCTCTCTCAGTGCATCACCTTCTGTCCGGAGCAGACCGACTGGAAGGCCGTTGCCCACGAGCGGGAGGCCGAGCCGCTGACCGATGCAGGGGAGGCCGCGGCGCGTTTCTTCGCGGAATCGGGCTTCGAGACCGGGCTGCTGTACCGTAACCCTCGCGCCTCCTGGCCGCCGCGGTCCGAGCATCAGCCGGCCAGCCTGGCGGATATCGCGGAGCGGCTCCGGGTATGAGTGGTGCAATGGAGTTCAAGCGCTTCCTCGCCCATGCCCTGGAGATGGAAGAGGAGGCTATGAATCGCTACCGGGAGCTGGCCGAGGCCCTGCGCGAACATAACAACCTGCTGGTCGCGGATTTCTTCGAAGCCATGGCGGCGGAGTCCGCCAAGCACCTGGCGGAAGTGAAAGGCATTGAGGTGCCTGGCGAACTGCCCAAATTCGCCCCCTGGGATTACGACTGGCCGGCCGATGCGCCGGAGTCGACCAGCTACGAGGCGGTGCACTACCGCATGGACTTGCGTCGTGCCCTGGAGCTGGCACTGGAAAACGAGCGTGAAGCACAGGCGTTTTACGCGCAGTTCGCGGAAACCACCACGGACCTGGAGACGGCCCGCCTGGCGGCCAGCTACGCGGCGGAAGAAGCCGAGCACGCCCGCCGCCTGGAAGAGCGGCTGAAGAGGCTGCCACCGACGTCACCCTCCCAGTTTGAGGATGATGATCCGGCACAGTCTCCCGAGTAGTGAACGGCGATCCGGGCGCGTCGGCTTGGCGAGCCCGCGGATATGTGCATCATTGGCATCCAACAGTGACTCGACAGGAGATTCGCAGTGAGCGACAGCCCGGTGGATTATCAGGCGGCAGACCGCGTCGCCACCATTACCCTTAACCGGCCCGAGCGCCTCAATGCCATTAATGCTGAGCTGCCTGGCGCGCTGCGCCAGGCTGTGGAGCGCGCAGACCAGGACGCGGATGTGCACGTTATCGTGCTGCAGGGTGCGGGCAAGGGGTTTTGTGGCGGCTACGACCTGCAGGAATACGCTGAGACGCCGGGCGAAATGCACGGCAACCAGGATATGCCCTGGGACCCGACCCTCGACTACGCCATGATGTCGCGCAATACGGAAGACTTCATGTCACTGTGGCGCGCCAACAAACCCACCATCTGCAAGATTCATGGGGCCGCGGCCGCTGGGGGCAGTGATATCGCCCTGTGCTGCGATCTCATCATCATGGCGGAAGACGCCCGCATCGGTTACCCGCCGGCCCGGGTGTGGGGTATTCCCACCACCATGATGTGGGTGTACCGGCTCGGCATAGAAAAAGCGAAACGTATGCTGTTTACCGGCGACCTTGTGGCGGGTATCGAAGCGGCCGAGATGGGTCTGGTCCACCAGGCGGTGCCGGCGGAGGAGTTGGACGCCGCGGTCCAGGCCCTCTGCGATCGCATCAAGGGCGTGCCCTGCAACCAGTTGATGATGAGCAAGATGGTGGTGAACCAGGCCTATGAGTCCATGGGTCTGGCTAACACCCAGCGCTTTGCCAATTTCTTCGACGGTGTGGCGCGCCACTCACCGGAGGGCCTGTGGTTCCGCCAGCGGGCGGTGGATGTGGGCTTCAAGCAGGCGGTGGCCGAGCGGGATTCCGGCGACCCCATCGCCGAGGGGCACAGCAAGCGGCTGGGACCGGCGCGGCCGGAAGACGGCTAGTCGCCCACGACTAGCCCATCTCGCTGTGTTGGCCGTCCTCCCACTGCTGGCGCAGCGCGAATTTCTGAATCTTGCCGGAGCCGGTCAGCGGGTACTCAGCCACTTCGAACCAGTAGCGCGGGGTTTTCTGGGGTGACAGGTGCTCCCGCAGGTAGGCAAATAGCTCGTCCTTGTCCAGTGACTGCCCGGGCGCTGCGCGCAGGAAGGCGGCCACTTCTTCACCCAGGCGTTCGCTGGGCAGGCCCACCACGGCGGCCTCGCCCACGTTGGGATGCTTGAACAGCAGCTCTTCGATCTCCCGCGGGTAGATGTTCTCGCCGCCGCGGATGATCATATCCTTGAGGCGGCCCTCCACCGTGCAGTAGCCGCGCTGGTCCATGGAGCACAGGTCACCGGTGTGTAGCCAGCCGTCTTTATCGATGGTGTTGGCGGTGGCTTCCGGGTTTTTAAAGTACTCGTGCATCACGTGGTAGCCCCGGGTGCAGAACTCTCCCATCTGCCCCGGCGGCAGAGTTGCGCCGCTCTCCACATCAATGATCTTCGCCTCCACGCCGGGCATGGGCGGCCCGAGGGTTTCCGCCTTGTCCTCAATGCTGTCGTGGGGCTGGGTCATGCAGGCCACTGGCGAACACTCGGTCTGGCCGAAAACGATGGTGAAGGGGGCGTTCAGTGCCTTCTCAAGGCGCCGCACCAGTTCCGCGGGCACCGTGGAACCGCCTGAACAAATAGCGTGCACGCTGGACAGGTCGCGCTGTTCGAATTCCGGGTGTTCGATCATGGCGATCAACATGGTGGGAACGCCGAGCAGGGCGCCTGCCCGGTAGGTTTCCATCAGCTCCAGCATCAGCCCCGGTTCGAACTGTTCCACCAGCACCAGGGTGCCGCGCACCGACAGGCAGCCCAGTACCGCCAGCACACAGCCACCGGTGTGGAACAGGGGCATATTGCCCATGTAGGCGCAGCCTTCCTCGGCGCCCATGCGTTCGAGGGTGTGGGCGCCATTGTTCACCAGCCCGCGGTGGTGGAGCAGGGCGCCCTTGGGAAAGCCGGTGGTGCCGGAGGTGTACTGGATCATGCAGGCGTCCATGGGGGCAACTGCCGGCAGCGGCGTGTCCTCTGCACCGCTGTCCAGGAAGGCCTGCCACTCGGAGAACAGCACGGTTTCACGCAATTCCGGGCATTCCCCCCGGGCCTGTTCCAG
>JANQGK010000372.1 GCA_028277365.1 Halieaceae bacterium
CACCAGATGGCCGGAGCGTCGAACTCGGGGCGAGTGTCGTGGTCGGGGATCTCGCGCTGGTCGTAGTGGTCGCCGTTGGAAACGACCGGGTAGCCGTAATTGGCACCGCGCTTCACCAGGTTGATCTCGTCGCCGTGCAATGGGCCCATCTCCACTTCCCAGATGCGCCCGTCCTCGGCCTGGGCAATACCCAACGGGTTGCGCACGCCGATAGCCCAGATTTCACCGTAAATGGCCTCGTCGTCGACGTTGGGGTCGGTTTCCAGGTAGTTCACAAAGGGGTTGTCTTTCGGAATCGAGCCGTCATCGTGCAGGCGCAGAATCTTGCCCACGTTCGACTGCATATCCTGGGACGGGGTGAACTTCTGGCGGTCGCCGGAGGTGATCCACAGGTAGCCGTCGGCATCGATCAGCAGGCGGTGGCCGTAGTGGCCGCGGCCTAGCATTTTGGGGTACTGGCGCCAGATCAGCTCCATGTCTTCAAGCTGCGGCCGCCGCCCTTCGAAGTTGAGCACGCCACGCGCCACGGCGGCGCCGCGGGTGTCACCCACGCCGGCCTCAGCATAGCTCAGGTAAACGAGTCCATTTTTCTCAAAATCAGGGTGCACCAGCACATCACCCAGGCCGCCCTGTCCGCCGTAGTCCACATCTGGCGCGCCGCCCACGGGGGTCTTGCTGCCGTCGGTGTCCACCACAAACAGGCTGCCTTTCTTCTCGGTCACCAGCAGCCGGCCGTCGGGCAAAAAGTCCATGGCCCAAGGCTGGTCGAGGCGGGCCACCTCTTCCACCTTGAACGGCAGGTCGGCGCGGGCAGACAGTGCCACCAGCAGCAGGGAGAGGCAGGCAAGAGCTCGGTAGGTCATGGTGTGCATTCCTTCTGGCTTGGAAGACAACAAGTATAAAGCGGATGGCCATAATACGCGCTAAACACGGGACCAGACGTGCCCCGGTCGGGATAACCCGCCTGCCGACATGCCCGGGCATCAGATCAGGTAAACTGGCGCCGGACTAGCCCGGAACCCGCCTCATGCCCTACCTGCGCCTCGCCCTGCTCACCCTGTTTCTCGCGGCCTGCGACGCCTCGCCTCCGCTGACCGAGGCCAACTCCGCCGACGACCGACTGAGGGTGCTGTACGAGCGCGAATGGGAATGGCGCCAGACGCAGCAAGCTCAAGTCCGCGATGCCGACGACGATTGGGTGGATGCCGACCACTTCCCCGACGTATCGCCGGAGGCCTGGGCGGAGCGCCTGGCCTACTGGGAGCAGGCACTGGAAGAGCTGGCGGCCATCGACCGCGCTGCCCTCAGCGACGAAGAGCGTATCAATGCCGCGGTGTTCGAGCAGATCGTCACGTCACTCGCCAGCAACGTGCGCTACCGCACCTTCGAGGCCCCGCTCAATTCCGACAGCTTCTTCTGGGGCGGCCTGCACCCGCAGGCCTGGGGCTTTGATGACCTGACCGCATACGACCGCTACGTGGGGCGCATGCAGGACCTGCCGCGCTACTTTGAGCAGAACATCGCCAATATGCGCGCCGGCCTGCGGCGGGGCTATACCCCGCCCGCGATTTCGCTGGTGGGCCGTGACGCCTCCATCGAGCCCTACACCGTACCCGGCCGCGACAACCCGTTTGCGGTGGTGCTGGAGCATTTCCCGCCCAATATGAGCAGCGGTGAGCGCGAGCGCATCACCTCACAAGTGCTGGAGTCGATCGATGATGCGATCGTGCCCGCCTACAGCGAGCTGCTCGGCTTTATGCGCGAGGACTACCTGCCTAATATCCGCACCGAGCTCGCCGCCAAAGACCTGCCCGATGGCGAGGCCTTCTACCAGGCGCAGATTCGCGAATACACCACCCTTGACCTCACGCCTGAGGAAATCCACGAGCGCGGCCTCGCCGAGGTGGCACGCATCCGCGCGATGATGGAAGACATTCTGGTCGAAGTGGAGTTCGAGGGCTCCATGGCGGAATTCTTTGAATTCCTGCGCAACGACCCGCAGTTTTACGCCAAGACCCCGGACGAACTGATGGGCGTGTCGGCCTATGTCGACAAGCGCATGGCAGCACATCTCGACAAGGTGCTGGGCTTCCTGCCGCGCCAGCGCCATACCATTTCCCCGGTGCCGGACGCCATCGCGCCGATTTATACCGCCGGCCGCGGCGGTTTCGGGCGCTGCTGGATGAACACCTACAATCTGCCGGTGCGGCCTCTTTACACACTACCTGCGCTCACCCTGCACGAGTGCTCGCCGGGGCATTCCCTGCAAATGGCTATCTCCCGGGAGGCGCCGGGGGAGATCCCTGAATTTCGGGCCTACAACTACTTCTCGGGCTACGGCGAGGGCTGGGGCCTGTACACCGAGTGGCTGGGCGGGCAGCTCGGCATCTACCGCACCCCCTACGAGCGCTTCGGCCAGCTCACTTACGAGATGTGGCGCGCCGCCCGCCTGGTGATCGATACCGGCGTGCACCAGTTTGGCTGGAGCCGAGAGCAAGCGCTGGCCTTCCTGCGCGACAACGCGGCCCTGTCGGAACACGAGGTCACCACCGAGATCGACCGCTACATCTCCTGGCCCGGCCAGGCCCTGGCCTACAAGCTGGGGGAAATGCTGATTCGCGAGAAGCGCGCCAGGGCCGAGGAGGCGCTTGGCACCAGCTTCGACCAGCGCTACTTCCACGACAAGATTCTCGCCCTGCGCTCGGTGCCGCTGTGGGTGCTGGAACAGGAGCTGGACGCCTGGATCGCCGCCGGCGGGCCCAACCCCTATGAGGGCGTCGACTTCAATTAACCAAAATGCCCGGATCAGCCATCGGTGTGAGCAGCTTCGATGATCTGCCAGGCCTCCTCGGCGCTGTCGCAGAACCGGAACAAGTCCAGGTCGGCGGGGCTGATGGTGCCCTCTTCCGCCAGCGCATCAAAATTGATGATGCGCCGCCAGTAAGCCTCGCCGAACAGCAGCACGGCAAGCGGCCGGGCCTTGCGGGTCTGGATGAGAGTAAGAGTTTCGAACAGTTCGTCCAGGGTGCCGAAGCCGCCGGGAAACACCACCAGCGCCCGCGCCCGCAGCAGGAAGTGCAGCTTGCGAATGGCGAAGTAGTGAAACTGGAAGCATAGCTCCGGGGTAATGTAGTCATTGGGCTGCTGCTCGTGGGGCAGCACGATGTTCAGGCCGATGCTCTTGCCGCCTGCCTCATGTGCACCGCGGTTGGCCGCCTCCATAATGCCCGGCCCGCCGCCGGTCACCACCGTCAAGCCGCGCTCCGGGTCGGCAAGGCTCGCCTCGGTGATGTGCCGGGCCAGCGCCCGTGCGTCGTCATAGAAATGGACCTTGTCGAGAATCGACTGTGCCACGGTTACGGCGTGGGCCAGCGCCTCGTCTTTGGGGTCAGCGGCGGCCGCCTGCTCAGCGCAGGCCAACCGCTCCCGCGCCACGGATTCCTCGGGCACCCGGGTGCTACCGAAAATTACCACCGTGTCGGTAATGCCGTGCTTTTCCTGCACCAGGTCCGGCTTTTCGAACTCCAGCTGCAACCGCACCCCGCGCAGTTCGTCGCGCATCAGGAAATCCACATCGGCGTAGGCCAGGCGGTGGGAGCTGCGGTGGGGCTCGACGGCAGGCGCGCGCTGCTCGGCGGTGCCGGCATCTTCCCGGGCGCCGGGAAAGCCGGTGGGGGCGCGGGAATCGCTGCCGGGTTCCGCGCGGGTGTTTAGGTCGTCTGTTTTGCTCATAGGCTGATGGTCTGTCCGCTGGCGGCGATTTCGGCCTGCCAGCCACTGTCTTCGAGTTTAGCCTGCAAAGCCGCCTTGGCCTCCGGTTCGCCGTGTACCAGGTAAACACGCGGGCGCCGCTGGAAGCCGCCCACCCATTCCAGCAACTGCGACTGACTGGCGTGGGCCGAGAAACCGCCCAGGGTGTGCACTTCGGCACGCACGGCAATGTCTTCGCCTGCCACCTTCAGGCGGCGGGTGCCGTCCACCAGCGCGCGGCCGGGGGTACCGCGCGCCTGGAATCCGACAATCACCACGTGCGCGCCCTGGCGCCACAGGTTGTGTTTGAGGTGGTGGCGAATACGGCCGCCGTTGCACATGCCACTGCCGGCAATGATGATGGCGCCGTCGCTGATGCGGTTCAACGCCATCGACTCGGCGGTGCTGCGCGAGTAACGCAGGGTAGGCAGCAAGTGGTGCAGACTGCCAGACTCAGGCTGGCGCAGCGCGGCGCGGTCTTCGCGGTTGAACACATCCTGGTAGCGGTGATACACCTCGGTGGCGGCAATCGCCATGGGGCTGTCGAGATACACCGCGTGGTTCTGCAACAGCCCCTGCTGGTAGAACTCGCCGAGCCGGAAAATGATCTCCTGACTGCGGCCCACCGCGAAGGAGGGAATCAGCACATTGCCGCGGCCGCGGGTGGCGCGCTCGATGATGCCGGCGAATTCCTCCAGGGTGTCCTCCATGCTGCGGTGCTCGCGGTCGCCGTAGGTGGATTCCAGCAGCAGCACGTCGGCTTCCTCCACCGTTTGCGGGTCGCGCAGCAGCGCCGCCTGGCTGTTACCCAGGTCGCCGGAGAACACCAGCTTGCGCACATCACCGCCGTCCTCGATGGACAGCTCCACAATCGCTGAGCCCAAGATATGCCCCGCATCCAGATAGCGCAGGTGGATACCCTCGGCGATTTCCCGGCGCGCGTCGTAGTGCACGCCCTGGCACAGCTCCAGTGCGGCCTCGGCATCGTCCATGGTGTACAGAGGCGGAATCTCTTCCTTACCGGAACGCCGCCGGCGCTTGTTATCCCACTCGGCGTCGCGCTCCTGCAGGGAGGCCGCATCGCGCAGCATGATATCCAGCAGCTCCGCGGTGGGCTGGGTCATATACACCGGCCCTGAGTACCCCGCCGCCGCCAACATCGGCAGGCGCCCGGCGTGGTCCAGGTGGGCATGAGACACCACTACCGCATCCAGCGCCTCCACATTGAAGGGAAACGGCTCGCGGTTGCCCTCTTCCTCCTCGCGGCTGCCCTGGTACAGGCCGCATTCCAGCAGGACGGTGCTGCCGCGCGCTCGCAGCAGGTAGGCCGAGCCGGTCACACCCTCGGTGGCGCCGAGAAATTGGAGTTCTGCCATCGAACATAAAACCCTTTAAAAAACTGCCCCCAGTGTAGAGCAAAAGCTCAAACTGGCGGCTCTAGAGCGAGTTGAGAGTGGCGAACAAAAACGCAAGGGTTATTCTTCACCATCGAGGGAAGTGTCCTTCAAAGACTGACAGCGGCCACGTTTTCGGCCTGCGCGCCAGCGGCGCGATAGCGTAGCCGCAGCCGATCCGGCCCGCGCACCAGGGCATTCTGCGCCCAGGGCGGGTCGCGGTCGATCAGCTCCAGGGCATCGAAGCGATCGAGAATAGCATTGAAGGCAATCTTTGCTTCGACCTTGGCCAGTGCCAGCCCCAGGCACAGGTGGATGCCGTGGCCAAAGGCAACGTGGTGGATCTTGTCTCGGGTGATGTCGAACAAGCCCGGGTTGGGGTTGGCGGCTTCGTCGCGGTTGGCACAGGCCACCATCAGCAGCACGAGCTGATTCTTGCGAATGCGTTTGCCGTAGAAGGTCATGTCTTCAAGTGCAAAGCGCGGGGTGAACTGCACCGGGGCCTCACAGCGCAGCATTTCCTCGATGGCGTTATCCATGAGACTGCGATCACTGCGCAGCTTCTCCAGCTGTTCCGGATGCTTCAGCAACAGCCACAGGCCGGAGCCGATCAGACTAGTGGTGGTCACATGGCCGGCGTTCAGCAGCAACGTGCAGGTGGAGAGCAGCTCCTGCTCGGTAAGGCGGTCACCCTCTTCCTCGGCAGCGATCAGCTGGCTGATGATGCCGTTATCCGGCTGCGTACGCTTCTGGGCAACCATGTCTCGCAGGTAGTCCACCAGTTCCTCGTTGGCGATGGTGGCCTGCTCGATCAGGTCCGGCTCGCCGACCGCAGTAATACCCAGCATGCGGTGGGCCCAGGCGCGGAACTGTTCGCGGTCGGCTTCCGGCAGGCCCAGCATCTCGGCAATAACGATGGCCGGCAGCGGCCGTGCCAGGCGCTCAACGATATCGACCTCACCCTGGCCATCCAGCCCCGCCAGGCAATCACCCACAATCGCCTCGATACGCGGCACCAGGGTTTGCACATAGCGGTTTGTAAAACCCTGGCTCACCAGTCTTCGCAGGCGCGTGTGGTCTGGCGGGTCCAGCACGATCATGGAGGGGCTATCCAGTACCGGCACCGGGCGGCCGTCAGCGGCAGCGCGCAGCACGGTGGACAGAAAGCGGTTCTTGCGCATGTCGTTGCCGAAGCGCGGGTCGCGGGAGGCGGCCTGCACGGCTTCGTACTGCGTCACCAGCCAACCGCGACTGGCATAGGAGCGCACCACCGGGCCGAGCTGCCGCAGGTGGCGGTAACCCGTGTGCGGATCGCGGCGGGCTTCGGCGAGGCTGCGGCCCATATTGCTGCCGCTGATGTAGCGGTCCATCAACCGCAGCACCACCAGGGCGGCCACACTGGCTTTATTGAAGAGCTGGTTTCTGAGCGCCATAAAAAGGGGTCAGAGCCCTTTTTGGACTCACTCCTTTCCATCAAAGTCTATCAACAGTGTACCAAAAAGGGGGGCTGCCCCTATTTTCTCAGGCGGTCCTTAGCTGGTTGCGGCCGGCGCGCTTGGCGGCATAGAGCGCTTCATCGGCACGCTTGCTGGCGGTCTTGATACCGTCCGCTGTGGTGACTTCCGTGAGGCCGATGCTCACAGTGATATAGATGCGCTTGTCCTCGTCCTCCAGCGGAGTGGTTTCGATATGCTGCCGCAGCTGCTCCAGCCGGTCCTTGGCACCGGCCACAGAATGGGTGGGCAGCAGCAGGGCAAACTCTTCGCCGCCGATGCGAGCCACGGTATCGGTAACGCGCAACTCATCCCTGAGAATAGTGGCGACGTTGCGCAATACCTGGTCGCCGCCGTCGTGGCCGTGGCTGTCGTTCACCGCCTTGAAGAAGTCGATATCGAGCAGCGCAAGGCACAGCTTCTCGCTACTGCGCCCCAGGCGCGCCAGTTCCTTGCTGAACAAATCGTTAAAAGCACGCCGATTCTTGAGGCCGGTGAGGCCGTCGGTAGTCGCCTGCTGGGCCAGCCGGCGGTTGGCTTCGGTCAGTTCCCGGGTACGCTCCTCCACGCGCTCCTCCAACTGGTTAGTCAACAGTTCCGCACTGGAGAGCGCCCGCAGATAGCTACGGTTCATGTCGATGGTCAGCAGTAGGGCAAACATCAGAAACGCGTAATTGGAGAGGGTCGGCATGGTGGTGAGGCGCAGCGTCAGCAGCAGCATATCCAGCGTCATGGCAATCACCGCGACCATCAGGCCGGCAAACAGGGGGCGCGTCACAGCGGCGCCCTCGCGCATCAGTTGCACCAACACATAGCCGGTCATCACCACCACGAAAAGGCCGTAGATGCGCATGGCACTGCCCCAGCGGATCATTGCGGTGGCATCACCCGACACCAGGCTGGCGGCGATAACCGACAGGCACAGCGCCGCCGTGAGCGTCACGGCCACGTCCGGCACATCCTTGGGAGACAAGGCGCGCACGAACAACACCCACACCACGGTAAAGAACTCCAAGGTGTACCAGCCGAATTGCCATTGCAAAAACAGCGGCGTTTCCGGCGCCAGCAGCGGCAGCAGGCGCGCGGTATCCAGCAGGCGCACACACATGATCAGTGTCGCCATGGCCATGTAGAACGGTGCCATGTCATACCTGCGCCCCAGCCACAGGCTGAGGTTGATCAGCGCCAGCAAGAGCAGCGCACCGATAGAAAAGGCACCGAAGATCAGTTCGGTGCGAATGCGGCTCTCCAGCAGGTCATGGGTACCGAGCTGCGGCGGCCGGGTAATGCCGCCAATACCGGGGTGCAGGGTGTTCTCGACGTGGAATACCAGCGTGGTACTGGCGGCCAGTGCCGGCATCCGCAGTACCTGGTCGGTGGCCGTTTCGCGACTCCGGTGGATGGACTCATACACACCCGAGGCCGCGCGCACCCACACCTCCAGATTGGTATAGCTCTCCCCGAGCCGCAGATAGACGGGCATGCCGGCGGCAGGCAGGTCGATATCGAGCTGGTAGGTCAGCTTCGCGCCCAGCGGTTCAAGGTCGAGCTGCTGAAGGGCCCGCGTGACCTCCGCTTCGACCCAGCCAGGGCCGCGCAAAAACCGGGTAGACATCAGCTCCGGCGGCGGGCCCGCTTTCACCCGCCAGCGCCCGTCCAGCACAATAGTCCGGTCCAACCCCCAGCAGCGGTAATCCCGCTGGCTATCCTGGGCCAGCGCGAGGCAGTCTTCGCCCTGAGTGGTGCCGGGTGCGCAATACCACAACGCCAACAGCAGCAGCGCGAAAACCTGATGGCGCAACGGCAGGCGCATGCGAACAAGCCACTCCATCGGCGTCACAACAACAGCTTCAGCATACTCCATCTACCGGCCATCACCGGGGGCCCAGGTCACAGTTCGGGCAATAGATAAGTGCTACGAAATGCGGACAATTACCTAACTAAATAGCATAACTTGCGGCGATTACCCGCAAAATTGCTAACAGCTGCAACTTTGATGCAGTCTCGGTCAGGGAAACAGCACCACCGGTGCAAAGCGTGGCAGGGTCTGGAACGGCAGGTCGGGATTCTCCGCGGCCTTGGCCTTGAGGAAAGCCTCAGTCTCTTCAGCGCCGGCAGCGAGGAAGCCGGCGATGCGCACTTCGCCGCTCATGGGCTGGTCGATGGGGCCCGTGAGCGAATCCCAGTGAATCAGCACCAGTCGTTCGGGTTTGACGGTATCGACCGTCTCTGCCCAGTACTGTTCACGGTACCCGGCAGTCTGCGAGCCGATGCCGCCGACGCCGGCGAACACCACATCCGCCTCAATACCCTCTAGCTGGCCCGGTACAAAGCCGGCGCTGCCGATCACCAGCGCGCTGCCCCTGGGGTGCTCTATCAGGAGTACGTAGGCTTTACCCAGCTTGTAGTCGAAGGCCGAGGCCGGCGGGACCAGCGGGTCGGAAATCTCAGATTGAGTGAGCATGGTCTCGACCATCTCCGGGTCGTTGAACTGGAAGTGCTTTGACTCGATGGGCGTGATGACGAACGCGCCCAACTGGAACGGAGCCCGGTCGCTGAGAATGGCGATGCGCTCCTCCGCCAGACCCCAGCCGCGGCAGATATTGGCCGTGGCCTCGCTGCCGTACACCACTGCGCCGGTACGCATGGCCACCTCCGGGCTATCCATGGCGTGGTCGTAGTGGGAATGCACCGGGATCACCGCGGCCAGCTTATCCACTTCCATCGCCTCCAGGCCGTAGCGGATGGCTTCCATGTCCGGCTCGATCTTTCCGAACAACACCGAGAAAGGTGGCGGACGAGAGAACCAGCCGTCCAGCATGAAGGCGGTGTCGCCGTCATCGAACAGCAGCGTGCTGGTGCCGGCGTAGCGCACCACCACAGCGCCTTCGGGAATGGTGTCCGCGGCCGCCACTTCCCAGGCCGGGTCCACAGGCGGCGCCGGGTAGCCAAACAGGTAACCCCAGGCGGCGGCCAGGATCAGCACCAGCACCGCCAGGACAGTGGCGGATCTGGAAATGATCGGGCGTTGTGTATTCATGCTGCGAGTCTAGCACGTGCACCAAGGCAAGGCGTTTTGCACAAAAAGCGGGCGTTTTTAGCGGCTGTTGCGCTCGGTATGCGCCCCGCAAGCCGCGAAACACGCGGCCTCAACGGCTGGCACGAAACTTGAACCTGTAAAGAGTTTCATTACCCGTAACGGAACTGCCGCATGCCGCTGTTGGACGCTTTGGTACTGTTGCTCGCCCTGCTGGCGGCCGGGGCGTTGGCGGGCCTGTTTGCCGGCCTGTTTGGGGTGGGCGGTGGCTTTGTGGTGGTGCCGGCGCTGCTGCTGGTGTTTTCCTCCTTCGCTCCTACGCCTCACGACCTTCACGTGGCCATTGGTACCTCGCTGGCCACCATCATCGTCACCTCGATTCGCTCGGTGCAGGCGCACCGGGCCAGGGGCGCGGTGGATTTCGCAATCCTCAAAGACTGGGCGCCCTGGCTCACCTTGGGGGTACTGGGGGGCCTAGCTATCGCCGCGGTAGCGGCTACCGGCACGCTGATCCTGCTGTTTGCCACCGGGGTGATGTGTTATGCGTTCTATTTCCTGCGCCCGGAGTTCGTGGTGCGGCGGGAGAAGCACTACGCCATCCCGGTGGGCGTCGGCCGCGCGGCCCTGGCCTCTGGGCTGGGAGGCTTCTCGGCACTGCTGGGCATCGGCGGCGGCACGCCGTTTGTGGTGACCATGGTGGTCTGCGGCCGCAGCGTGCACCAGGCAGTAGGTACGGCGGCCGGGGTGGGTTTTCTGATTGCGGTGCCCGGCGCCGTGGGGTTTGCGGTGCTGGGCTGGGGGCAGGCCAATCTGCCGGGAGGTTCGCTGGGCTATGTGAATCTCCCCGCCTTTGCTGCCATCAGCGCCATGTCGATCTTTACCGCGCCACTGGGGGCAAAACTCGCCCACGCCCTGTCGGAGTTTCATTTACGCCGTGCCTTTGGGGTCTACCTGCTGGTGATTTCGGCGCTCATGTACAACAAATACCTCGCCCTGTGAGGCGGGGCCCATAGGAGGAAACGCCATGCTGACTCGACGCGGATTCATCAACGCCACCGCAGCCGCCACCACCTTTGCGCTGGCGCGCCCCGGCTTTGCGGGGCTTTACGGGCCCGACCCCGGTGTGGCCAAACTCAACGCCAACGAGAACCCCTACGGGCCCAGCCCGGCCGCTCTGGAGGCAATGGCCAGGGCCGCCGCCAACGGCGCCTATTACGTGGGGGTTTCGGTGGCGCGCCTGCAAGACATGATTGCCGAACGCTTTCAGGTAGGTCTTCAGAATATCACTCTCAGCGCCGGCTCCTCGGGGGCGCTGGCCAACCTGGCCCGGGCCAGGGCCACCGAAGGCAAAATTCTCGGCCCCGACCTGTTTTGGGACACGACCACCCGGCTGGCCCTGCGCCAGGGCGGCGAGCTGATTCGCACACCCAAGACCGACGACCTGGGCATCGACCTGGATGCGCTGTATGCGGCGATCTCGCCGGAGGTTTCCATGGTGCAAATCTGCAACCCCAACAACCCGACCGGCATGCTGCTTGACCCGGCGGCACTCAAAGCTTTTTGCATCAAGGCCAGCAAGAAATGCACGGTGCTTATCGACGAGGCCTACAACGAAATCACCGACGTGCCCGAGGCCAACTCCATGGCGGGCCTGGTGAAGGAAGGCCACGACGTGGTAGTAGCGCGCACCTTCTCCAAGGTGTACGGCCTGGCCGGTATGCGGGTGGGCTACCTGTTGGCCACGGAGGAAACCACTGCCGCCATCCAGCGCTACAGTCTCGGCAACTACAACCTCAACCAGGCCGGGGTGGCCGCTGCGGTAGCGAGCTTTGATGACTGGAAGTTCGTCGACCATTCCCGGGCGCGCATCCACGAATCCCGGGAAATGATCATGGAGGCCGCTGCGCGCCACGAGCTGAGCGCAGCACCTTCCCAGACGAGCTTTGTGTTCGTAAACCTGGGTGATGTGAACGCCGGCCGCTTCCGCGAGGAAATGCAGAAGCGCAACGTGCTCATCCGCGGCATCTACCAGGACTACACCCACTGGTCGCGGGTGAGTGCCGGCAAGCTCGAGCACGTGGCCCAGTACGTGGAGGCGATGCCGGCGGCGTTGGCTGCGGCGCGGGCTTGACGAATATATGAGCGGAAACAACAGGTGTAGATACCGGCGTCACGGTGTGGCTCACCCGCGGTTGTGGCTGACAGAAACGGCCGCTAGAGTGTCGTCTTATGATTCGCGTTTTCGTTGTACTGCTCGCCTGCCTGCCCGCGCTGCTCCGAGCTGAATCCACACTCCCCCAGGACTACCCGCCCGAGGTCAAACCCATCATCGAAAACCGGTGCATGGTTTGCCACGGCTGCTACGACGCGCCCTGTCAGCTCAAGCTGGACGATTGGATCGGCCTGGAGCGCGGCGCGCACAAGAAAAAAGTGTACGACGGTACCCGCCTGCTGGCGGCCAACCTGACCCGGCTCTACGAAGACGCACGGACCACCGAACAGTGGCGCAGCAAGGGCTTTTACCCGGTACTGGAGCGCGAGGACATGACCCAGAGCGTGCTCTACAAAATGCTCTCCCTTAAGGAGAAGTATCCGCTGCCCACCGACGGCCCGCTACCCGACACCTTCGACTTCGCCCTGGACCGTAACCAGAGTTGCCCCAAGCACAGTCAGTTCAAGGCCTACAACCAGAAACGCCCCTACCAGGGCATGCCCTATGGCTTCCCGGGCGTGGACCCGGAGCGCATGAAAGTACTGGCCGGCTGGCTGCACCAGGGCGCCCCCGGCGCGGTCATCCCGGCGCGCCCGGCCAGCGAGCAACAGGCGATAGACGGCTGGGAGGCCTTCTTCAACCAGCCGTCCAACAAGGCGCGGCTGATGAGCCGCTATATCTACGAACACCTGTTTATCGGCAACCTGTATTTCGACGAGCTGTCGGGCTCGGGCTGGTACAAGCTGGTGCGCTCGCGCACCCCGCCGGGTGAGCCCATCGACATCATCGCCACCCGCCGGCCCTACGACGACCCCGGCAAAGGCAGCTTTTACTATCGACTGCAGCAACGCTACACCAGCATCCTCGACAAGCGGCACATGCCCTATGCCCTGAACCCCGCGCGCATGGAGCTATGGCGGACGCTGTTCCTGGAACCCGAATATGAGGTCACCACCCTGCCCGGCTACAAGGGCAAGGAATCGGCCAATCCGTTTATCAGCTTCGAGCAGCTTCCCGTAAACGCCCGCTACCGCTTTATGCTCAGCGAGGCGCACTTCACCATCATGGCCTATATCAAGGGCCCCGTGTGTCGCGGCCAGGTGGCGCTCAACGTGATTGACGACCACTTCTGGGTCGCGTTCACCCGACCCAACAATCTCGACCCGGAACAGCAGGCCGATTTTCTCGCCGAGGAAGCCCACAACATGCGCCTGCCTCAGCCCAAGGGAAGCCTCACTGTGACGCTGCTGCAGTGGCGCGGTTACGCCAAAAGCCAGAAGCGCTACCTGGAAGCCGAGGCTCGCAAAGTGGCTGAGGTGATCGACCAGTCCGAGATCCAACTCGATATGAACCTGATCTGGGACGGCGATGAGGAGGAGAACCCCAACGCGGCCCTGACAGTATTCCGGCACTTCGACAGCGCCACCGTCGTCAAGGGCCACGTAGGACAGCATCCCAAGACTATGTGGGTGATCGACTACTCGCTGCTGGAGCGCATTCACTATCTGCTGGTGGCAGGTTTTGACGTCTACGGCGCTGTCGGCCACCAGCTCGAAAGTCGTCTGTATATGGACTTCCTGCGCATGGAAGGCGAGCTGAACTTCCTGCTGCTGTTGCCGCAGGAGGAACGCCGCAAGTTGCGCAACTACTGGTATCGTGGCGCTGGTGACCACGTGCGGGATTTTGTACTGCCGCGCGACAACGAGCGCTATGAGCGTGACACCGCCATCGAGTACCAGACCGACAACCACAAGCAAGAGCTGATGGACATGTTTCGCGCTCGCATCCCCGCCGCGACCAACCCGAGATATCGCCTCGACAACAACGATCTTGCGACCCTGATGACGGGACCCCGCGAGGCCTACAGCTACCTGCCTGAGGTGGCCTTCCTGCAGGTGTTGGCAGCCGACGGTGGCAGCCGGGCCTACAGCCTGGTGCACAACCGCGGGCATTCCAATATCGCGCAACTGTTTGGTGAGGAAGACCGCTTGTTGCCGGAGGAAGATACGCTGACGGTCGCGCCCGGTTTTATCGGCTCTTACCCCAACATGTTCTTCCAGGTGACCGAAGCCGAGCTGCCGCGCTTTGCCGCCGCCGTGCAAACCCTGGCCAGCGACGGGGACTACACCGCGCTGGTGGAACGCTTCGGTGTGCGCCGCACGGCGCCCTGGTTCTGGCGAGTGAGTGATGAGTTCGTGGCAGAGTACCGCCGTCACCACCCGGTGGAAGCCGGCCTGTTCGACCTGAACCGCTATCAGAACCGTTAGGCCCGCACCCGCTCCAGGAAAAAGCCGAACAGCACCAGCAGTTCGGGAATGGCGTCGGTGAGCCGGTGACCGCCAGCCACCACGTGCTGGGTGCAGTTGACGCTGCGGCAGAACTGCATGGACAACTCCACCGGGATCACGTTATCCGACCAGCCGTGAACCACCTCGATATGCCGGGCCTGGCTGGGATATTCCTGCATGGCATAGCCCGAGAGGTACAGGGCCGGCGCCATCAGGAACAGCCCCGGCACCGGGAAGTGGGTAGACACCGCGGTGGCCACGTAGCCGCCCATGCTGGAGCCCACCAGGATGGGCAGTTCATCGAGAGTATCCAGGTGGGCTATGAGCCGTTCGACCCGGGCTTCGGCGTTATCAGGCAGGTCGGTGTAGTCGAGGCTGTCGAAGCTGACGCCTTTCGCCTCGGCCACTTTCTTAAGCTCGGTACTCTTTTTGCCCCAGGGGCCCGACTCCTTGCCATGGGAGAAAACAACGTGCATGGCGTGTACCGTTAACGCTTGCCGGCAGTTTTCTTCTTAGCTTTCGCCTTTGGCTTCTTCTTCGTCTTCAAGCCAAAAGCCTTCACGATCGGCCCGCGCGCGGTCATTCCCGGCACCTGGCCCAGCCAATCCGCCTTGCCGATCTGCAGGCCGTTGTGGCGCAGGATGCCGTAGGCGGTGGCACAGTGAAAATAGAAGTTCGGCAGCGCCCAACCGAACAGGAAATCCTTGCCGCTGAACTCCAGCACCCCCATGGGATTCTGGGCTTCAATCTCACGGTTGTCGCTGCCGGCGTACTCAGCGGACTTGATGCCACGGATAAAGGTCAACGTCTTCTTAATGCGATCCTGCAGCTCCGCGAAGCTGGCATTGTCGTCGGGGTAGACGGGCATCTCGTTCGCGGTCAGTCGCGCGCAGCCGCCCTTGGCGATATCACAGGCAATCATCACTTGGGCCTTGAAGGGCAGCATGTCGGGCGCGAGCCGCGCCTCCATCAGCACCGATTCCTCGATACCGCGCGCCTTGGCGTCCTTCTCCGCCTTGCGCAGGACAGCTGACAGGTTCTTGAGATTGTGGGTGAAGGTACGGGCGGACGCCTGCTGCATCAGGGCACTCATGGATGGCTCCGGGGTAGTGGATAAGACCTACCAAGCATAGCTCACCGTGGCGGTCTGGCCTTGGTAAAGTGCGCAGCCTGCTGAAGCTGGCCGGCCATGAACCGGTGCCGGCGGCCCGCTGCGATAACTAAAAGGGGACAAGAGCCCTTGTTAAAGCAGCGCGGCGACACAGAACCCCAGCAGCACCAGGTTGGCAACCAGGCCCAGCAGGAAGAACCAGCTACGGGGACTGGGATTTACGTGGGTGGAGATGGCGTAGTACAGCACCATGTGGATGATGCGCGAGATCGCATAGACCCAGACCAGGATGCCTGTCCAGGTATCGTTGGCGCCCACCATCACCGCCAGAAAGATGGTGCCCAGCATGGCTGGCAGGTTTTCCAGCGAGTTCATCCAGGTGCGCTGGGCGCGGAACACCACGGACTCGTGGCCGAGGGTGTCATCCATCTTACCGGGGACGGCACCGGGCGCCCGCGCCTTCTTGCCACTGGCGATAAGCTGCTGAACCAATACGGTCGCGAGGATCACGGTGAGGCCAGCAAAGGCGGTGCTGTAGTCATTCAGGAAGTTCATTATTGTTGTCTCCATTGCCGGGGCGGCTAGCGCGCTTCGTTGCGGGTTTTGCCGCAGCGGATACAGGTGTAGCTGGTGACAAGTTTTCCACGCTTCACGTCGAAACGCTTGTCGGTGTCCACCCGCCACTTGTGATGGCCGTTGCGGCACAGGGTATTGCCCTTATGCTTCTCCTTGAGGGATTTCTTCTTGAAAGGCAGGACGTCAGCCATCGGGACAGCTCTTGAGGGGACAGAACTTCAGTTCTGTCCCCTGCCAGCTTCAGGTCAACCCATGCGGTGCAACGCGCAGATCTTATTGCCGGACGGGTCGCGCAGGTAGGCCAGGTACAGCTTCATGGCACCCTCGCGCACGCCGGGCGGGTCTTCACACGTCGTGCCGCCATTGGCGAGGCCGGCGGCATGCCAGGCATCGGCCTGATCCGGGCCGGTGACCGCGAAGCCGACGGTGCTGCCGTTACCACAGCTGGCCGGCTGACCATCGATGGGCGCGCTGATAGAAAAAATGCCGGTGTCAGTGAACCAGAACACCCGGCCCTTTTCGTCGTAGACCCCTTCCGGATAGCCAAGGGCTCCCAGCACCGCATCGTAGAATTTTTTGGACGCTTCCATATCGTTGGCGCCGAGCATGACGTGGCTGAACATTCGCTTCTCCTGTGGTAAGCGGGGCACTGCCCGCGGGAATGGCAGGTGGCTGAGTATACATGCCCGCTAGCGCAATCCCACCCGGCGCAGGCTGCTGACCAGCAGTAGCGCGCCGCTCAGAGACAGCCACGCCGCCAGCACGGCAGCGATGACAATCAGGGGGTGATTGAAGTCTCGGCCTCCGGTGTAGTCCATGAAGTGCAACATCAGCAGGAACTCCACCAGCTCCGTGCGGTTATTGCGATGCCCCAACACGCTGCCGTCCTCTACGCCAACATACACCATGGTCTCTAACGGGTCGTCAAAGGCCACGCGCCAGACGGTCTCCTCGAAGAAGGCCCGGGTGGCGGGCACGCCCGTTTCGCCGGGCAACGGTTGGTAGTTCTGCCGGGCGATCCCCAACGCGCGGCGTTTGTCGATCGGCACCGGCTCGCCACTGAATGCATCGTACAAACGGCTGCTGTTGCGGCCCGCTACCCGGTAGACGAGAGTGCCTGCCACGTTCATCAGGCGGACGTTTTC
This sequence comes from Halieaceae bacterium, assembly GCA_028277365.1. Taxonomy (GTDB): domain Bacteria; phylum Pseudomonadota; class Gammaproteobacteria; order Pseudomonadales; family Halieaceae; genus JANQIO01. The sequence continues at coordinate 17,007 of JANQGK010000372.1, forward strand.
GATGCCGGCAAACGGCCGGGGCAGCTCAGACACCGGCAGCACGCCCTCGGTGACCAGAGGTAAGACATCAACATCGGCGCGGGTAGCTTTGCCGCGGGCGACGTCAGCATCCAGGAGACTGATCAATAGCCCGCTGCCAATCCACACCAGAAGCTGGACGAAGACCAGCAGCCCCAGCCATTTGTGAAGCGTTCGCAGAAATCTCACGCCGCGCTCCGCCGCGGGACGCGGTAGTACAGCAGCCATACGCCGCTGAGACCCATCAGCAGGGAGAACGCGGAGAAGACACGCAGCAGCATGTTATTGATATCAGTGCGGGCCTCGTAGTCCATGATGTGGAGCATCCACAGAAAGTCGAACACCCGCCACAGGGTGTGGCGCCGCTTCACGAAGCTGCCGCTGACGGGATCGATGTAGAAACTGGTGCCCCAGGCGTCATCGAAGTTCACCTGCCACACCGGCAGGGGCAGGTTGGCGATTTCCGAGGGCGGCTCCC
>JANQGK010000361.1 GCA_028277365.1 Halieaceae bacterium
CTCCGACTTGGAGGGAAAGTGATGCAGCATTGCGCCCCGCGACACGCCGGCCCGCTCGGCGATACGCGCCGTGGTGGTATTGGCGTAGCCAATAGTCACGAAGCAATCCAGCGCCGCGTCGAGAATGGTATCGCGCATCATCGCACTTTTCTGGGCCTGCCAGCCCGATTTATCGCGCTCCTTGCGACCGCTGTCCTTCGCTTCTTTCGCCATATGTCCCTCCGTCAGGCGCCGGCGAGTTTAGCAACAACCGGCGCAAACTGCTCGACCATATTGTTCTCGCCGTCGTCCAGCACCGTGATGTAGGAAATGCCGTAGGTGTCGCGGCGCCTCTGCAATTCGTCGCAGATGTAGTCCACGCTGCCGATCAGGTTGTGTGGCCCGGCCAGCAGCTCGTCCACTGCCAGCCCCATGGGTTCGGCAATGGCCTGGGCCGTGGGCTGCTGGTGGTCGGTCACCACCGTCAGGTAGGCGCCGATCTCCAGTTCCAGGTCGTCGAAGCGGCCGCCCGCGCCGTCCCTGATCCAGCCAATCTTCTTCGCCGTCTGCTCCGCCAACCCCGACATCATACCGTCGGGGCCCAGCACCCCGGCGCGGTTGTTGAAGTTGAGGCTGACGATATCGGCCTCGCGGCCGGCAACAGTCAGTATGCGCTTACTACCACCCCCAATCATCAGCGGCGGCGGCGTGGGACGTGCCGGCAGGCCGGCAAAACCCTGCCAGTGAATGTAATCGTTGTCGATAGACAGCGGCTCGCCGGTCATAAAGGCCTTCACTGCACTGACCACCTGCTCGAACTTGTCCAGGCGCTCGCCGATAGGCTTGAAAGGCATGCCGGCAGCCTCGTACTCGGCCTGGATCCAGCCCGCCCCCAGGCCTAATTCGAGCCGGCCGTCGGACAGGTAGTCCATAGTAGCGGCTTCCTTCGCGAGGATCACCGGGTCCCGGTAATCCATGCAAAATACCCGGGCGCCGACCTTGATGCGGTCGGTGTATTCCAGCGCCATGGCCATCGCGGGTACCGCCGCCAGGATCTGCGGCGGGTGGGCGGTGCTCTCCTGGGCCGGGCCCGGGCCCATGAAATGGTCCGCCAGGTGGTAGGTGGCATAGCCCAGGTCCTCAACCTTGCGCAGCATCTCGCGCCAGGCCTGGGGGGATTTCGGGTTGAAGGCCTGCAGGCCAAAGCGGAAGGGCTTCATGCGGCCTGCTCCTTGCGGGTGATGTACACGGGAATGGCGCTCTGCCTGGTCATACCCGTATAGCGCTGGTTGTGGGTGCGGTTGTCGATCAGGCGGTTGGTGTTGACCCCCTGCTCGCGCACCAGGTCATCGGCGTCGGGCCCGGGCACCGGCCCCCAGCTGTGGTGCATGGTAATCACGCCGCGCTTGATGCGGTCGTAGGCCCGCGCCACGCCGGTAACGCAGCCGTGTTCCGAGTGCACCTGTACCAGACAGTCCTCGTCCAGGCCCAGGTCGGCCATGTCCTCCGGGTGCAGCAGGACCGGGTTGGTGTCGCCCTGCTTCTTACGCAGCAGGCTCAGATTGCGGCCCGAGGAGTTGAGCACGTATTTGCTGCGCGAGCAGATCAGCCGCAGGTTGTAGTCGGCGGGCTCTGCGGCCGGTGCCAGTGCCGCCTCGAAGTCTTCCGCCACGCCCTCAGGGAAGAACTTAAGCTTGCCGGCGTTCCCATCGGGGCCTTGCACGGTGACTTTGTGGTCCGGGAAGCTGTGGCCGCCCGGGTTGTCGCGCAGCCAGGCAAGGTCTACCCGCGAGCCCGCGGTGATGGCGCTCAACACCTCAAACTTGCTGGGCCGCTCGGGACCCTCGAAACGGGTGCCGTTCACTGCCAGGTCCAGCTCCAGCCGGTGGGCCAGCTCCCAGAAGACCTCCCATTCCTCGACCACATCGTGGGACGTGGCCACCACGGCCTGCGCGTACTGGCTGTAAGGTTCCTCGTACCAGGGGTCGGCCAGCAGGGTGATGTCGTCCCGCTCCAGGGTCAGCTTGGGGGCAAACACGTAGTCGGAGATTTGCGCCGTACCCGAGTGCAGGTAGGCATCGATCGATACCAGCAGACCCAGGCTCTTGAGCGCCTCATAGGTTTTTTCCTGGTGGGGGAAGGCCATCAGCGGATTGCCGCCCACCACGATCAGCGCCCGCACCTGGCCTTCGCCGGGGGTCAGGATCTCGTCGCTCAGCAGGTTGGTGGGCATTTCCCGTACCGGGCCCATCATGCCCATGGTGGAGAGTTCGCCCAGGTTTTCGTCAATGCGCGAGCGCGCGCCGTTGCCCCAGGCCAGCGGCACGTTCAGGGCCTGGGCCCGACGCGGTGAGGGCGGTGCCAGCATGCCCGGGTTGGGCAGGGTGTCGCCCTCCCGATAGTAGCGGCCGCAGAGGCTGTTGAGGCTGGCCACCAGGTGCTGAGTGAGGTTGGGGTGTTCCGACATTTCCGGGCCGGTGCCGGTAATGGCCACGCCCCGCGGGCCCGCCGCAAACAGGCGGGCGGCCTCGGCAATCTGTTCTGCCGGCAGGCGGGTACGCCCGGCGGCGTAGTCCAGGGTGTAGGGTTCGACCGCGGCGCGCAGTGCTTTCAGGCCTTCGGTGTGCTGGGCGCAGAACTCCGCGTCGTGCAGGCCCTCATCGATAATCAGCCGAATCATGGCGGCCAGCAGCGTGCTGTCTTCGCCCGGCTGGATCTGCAGGTGCAGCTCGGCCCGCCGGGTCAGCTCGGTGCTGCGGGGGTCCACGGCGATCAGCGTATGGCCGCGTTTCTTGGCATCGCGCAGGCGCTCGAAGGGGCTTACCGAGGGCACGCCGCCTGGCGGCGCATACTGAGACACCATCGGGTTGTTGCCAAGAATCAGGGTGACATCGGAGTCCTCAAAAAAGTGGCCGCCGGCGCCCCAGTAGCCGTGCCGCGTGCCCACGAACACCTTGGCAGGCTGGTCGATGGTGACGCTGGTGTAGTAGGAGGGTGACCCTAACGCATCGTGGAAGGCGCGGCTGACGGCAAGCTGGGCCGAGTTCTGGAAGGCGTAGGTGCCGTTGTAGGTGGCGACCGCCCGCGGGCCGTGTTCATCGATGATTTGGCGCAGCCTGTCCGCTACCTCATCGAGGGCCTGCTGGCTGCTGATCGTGCTGAAGCCGCCGTTCGTCTTTTTCTGGCACGCTGTGAGGCGCTCCGGCTGGTACATTTGCTCCACCAGCTGACGGCCCTTGATACAGGTGTAGCCGCCGTAGTGGCTGTTGGAGGTGTCGGGCCGGACTGCGGTCACCTTGCCGCTTTCGACATCGAGATCGACATCCATTGGGCAGTAGGCGTGGCAGTAGCGGCAGAAAGTCTTGTGGGTTTTTGTTGTCATGGGCCTGCACTTCCGCTGCCTGCTCGTTGCATTCGGGACCACGAGGACAGCACGGGTAGGAAAAATTGTTTATCACCGGCTTGCAAATCGCCTGCAAAGCGATGGATACTTAAAAAAACAGACAGTACTGATTGTATTTTCCGCCGGTGTCGCAGTCCAGCTAAATCCGCAATCTCAACAATAGGGCTGCGCCACCACTAACTATAAGAACCGGGTCCCCGCGCCCGGATTGGCCGCCTCGCGGTCGGCAGGAGTTCACGATGAAAGACTGTATTGCCACTAAACGCCCCCGTTTTACCCGTACACCTCTGGCCATTGCATTGGCGCTATCGACCGGCGTCCTGGTCGCACCTGCGGCCATGGCCCAGGGCAGCGGTGCCATGCTTGAAGAGATCGTGGTCACCGCCCGCAAGCAGCTCGAATCCGCGCAGGATGTGCCGGTGGCCATCACCGCGTTTTCCGGTGACAGTATCGACGCGTTAATCATGCGCGATATTCGCCAGCTCGAGGGCTTTATTCCCAATGTGGTGATTGACTCGGTCAGCGTCGCACCCGGGGCGGCCTCGCTGTATTTCCGCGGCGTGGGCACACAGGAGGTGGAACGCAGCTTCGACCCTGCCGTGGGCGTGGTGATTGACGGTGTGCCGCTGTCCTTCGTGAACGGCTCCATGGTCAACACCTTTGACTTTGGCAGCCTGGAAGTACTGCGCGGCCCGCAGGGTACCCTGTTCGGCAGAAATACCACGGGGGGCGTGATCAATATCCAGCGCACCCGGCCGACCGGGGAGCTGGGCGTCAAGTATGAAGTCACGGCGGGTTCCGATGACCGTTTCGATGCCAAGGCGGTAGTTAACTTCCCCATCGTGGAAGGCAAGCTGGCCGGTAAGATCGGCGCCTTCACCCAGCAGGACGGCGCCATGCTGGAGAACTTTGACGGTGAGGATGCCATCGACCGGGACGACACCGAGTTCACCGGCACCCTGCTGTGGACCCCTACCGATAACTTCGAGGCGCTGTTTACCTATGTACACTTCGAAGATGAGAACAACGGCGTGGCGCTGGTCAACCGTGCCCAGCTGCCGGACCTGTCCTGCGTACTGGGCTTCTGCGACACCGGCGAGCTCGACAATCTGACCCAGGATTTCCTGCAGCCCCTTGAGTTCGAACAGGACACCTACACCCTGCAGCTCGACTACGAGATCGAGGCGGGTACCTTTACCAGCATCATCGGTTATCGCGACACCGACGAGTCTGTGCCCACCGACTTTGACGCCGCACCGGTGCCGATCTTCCACACCCTGCGTGACCAGACCTCGGAGCAGACCTCCTTCGAGCTGCGCTTCGCCTCCAGCGATGCCATCAGCGAGAACTGGAACTTCGTGGCCGGGGTCTACTACCTGGAG
>JANQGK010000351.1 GCA_028277365.1 Halieaceae bacterium
TAGGCTTCCTCGAAGCCGGCGACGAAGCGGGTATTCGCCTCGTTGTCCAGGTCGGGGCTCCACTGGGCGGTGTTGTAGAGGCCCAGCGCCGCCTCGCCCACCGCGCCCAGGATGTCCTGGCTGAACGAGAAGGCCGGGCCGAACACCGGGATCTCGTCCTTCAACCCGGACTGCTCGTACTGCTTGAGGAAGTTGATGCCCATGCCGCCGGGCAGGAAGAAGAACACGGCATCGGGCTCGGCGGCGCGGATCTGGGCGATCTCGGCGGCGTAGTCGAGCTGGCCGAGCTGGGTGTAGACCTCGGCCACCACCTCGCCGTCGAAATAGCGCATGGCGCCGGTCAGGCTGTCGTGCCCGGCCGGGTAGTTGGGCGCCATCATGAAGACGCGCTGGAACCCCTCGTTGGTGAGGTGCTGGCCCATGGCCTCGTGGTTGTTGTCGTTCTGATAGGCGACGTTGAAGAAGAAGCGGTTGCACGCCTCGCCGGCCAGCGCCGAGGGGCCGGCATTGGGGCTGATGAACAGGGTCTCGCTGCGCGCCAGGGTCGGCATCATGGCCAGCGCCAGGTTGGACCAGATGGTGCCGGTGACGATGTGCACCTGGTCGCGCTGGACCATGCGGTCGGCGAGCTGCACCGCCAGTTCCGGCCGCCGCTCGTCATCCGCCTCGAGGATCTCGGTGGGCACGCCGCCGAGCTGGCCGCCGAGATGCTCGACCGCCAGCATGAAGCCGTCCCGGGCGTCGATGCCGAGGCCGGAGCCGCCGCCCGACAGCGTGGTGATCATGCCGATGCGCAGGTCGTCCGCGCCGGCCGTCGGCGCCGCCATCAGCGCCCCGGCGGCAGCGGCGGCCGCCAGCAAGGTTGCTTTCCGCATTGTCTGCTTGTTGCCTCCCGAATCTTGGATGCCCCGCGGCCTCTCAGGGATCGCGCGCGGGCGCGCGCCGGCCCGGCGCACAACACCATTGACGCCTGCCGCGCGGTAATTCAAGGCGGACGCTCAAGGGTCGGGGGCTGTCGCCCTGCCGGCCGGGAAGGAAAGAGGGATGTCGCAGGAGAGCATCAGCGACCTGGTGGCGCGCAGCTATCTGTTCCGCGATCTCGATCCTGAGACGCGGCACCGGGTGGCGGCGCTGGTCCACGCCCGCCGGCTGGGCGACGGCGAGGTCCTGTTCCTGAAGGGCGACGAGGGCGACGCGCTCTATGGCGTGCTGGAGGGTAAGATCCGCATCGTCACCGGCTCGCCGACGGGCCGCGAGGTGCTGCTGAACATCCTGGAGCCCGGCGAGGTGTTCGGCGAGATCGCCCTGTTGGACGGGCTGCCGCGCTCGGCCGACGCGGTGGCCCTGGGGGAAACCCGGCTGTGGACCATCCGCCGCGGCGATTTCGTAGCGCTGATGAAGGCCGAGGCGTCGCTGGGCATCCACTTGCTGGCGCTGCTGTGCCAGCGCCTGCGCGCCATGAACGAGCGCATCGAGGACACGGTGTTTCTGGGGCTGCCGGCCCGGTTGGCCAAGCAGCTTCTGGTGCTGGTGGGCACCTATGGCGAGGACGTGGCGGAGGGCCGCCGCATCGCCCTGCCGATCTCGCAGAGCGAGCTGGGGCAGATTCTTGGGACCAGCCGCGAGAGCATCAACAAGCATCTGCAGGCGTGGCGCCGCCAAGGCTGGATTTCTCTTGAGCGCCGCCACGTGGTGATCCGCGATGCCGAGGCGCTGGAGGGGGTGGTGGAGGCGGGGGTGATGGAGTAGATATATGTCTCTACAAACAATTTAAATGAGCGACTGTTCGGTGATGATCAAAAAGAGATAACATCCTTTTGTATTGCTAGTTTTTAGTGTATTACTGATTGTCGCTGTGTCACGATCCACCGCAGGAGGGCTGTGTGCCTGACTGGGCGTTTCCACTTGTTATTTCATCGGCTGGTAGTGCAGTTGGCGGGGTACTGGCATGGGTTTTCATTCGAACCATTGTAAGAATGCGAGATTTGGTCAGTCAGAGACGTATCTTAAGGGTATTGTTGGTTGTGCTTGTTTCTCTGATATCCGGCGCTATTGCTTTTCTAGTGTTGCGCGGCGCGGTTGACTGTAGCAATCTATCTTTGGGGGAGTATGGTCGATGCGTATCTCTATACTTCAAGTGACAGTGTTGGCTGCTGCGAATATTGGCTATTGTTCTGTCTCGTGGGCGCTGCCGCCAAGTTGTGCTGATAGCTTGGAGGAGGGAACTCCTGTCCGTGAGATATTGAACTGTATTGGAGAGCTGCAGGAAGCTATCATCGATTTGACGGAGAACGTCGAGCAGCTTCCGGTACCTGGAACTGTTGTCGCCGCAACGGTGCCCTGTGATCAACTGCCGGGTTCCTGGATGACCTTTAGACCGGCTACTGGCCGCTTCGTGATCGGAGCCGGAGATGATTTTGATGACGCTTACCGCTTCTGGCAGCCAAGTCCGTCGCTACCGGCAAGTGAGAGGCCAGCACCTAGGCCAATCTCGACCTATGATGTTCTCGAGCACGACGGTGGTGAAGAGGAAGTTATGCTTGCGACCGACGAGCTTCCGTCGCTGACCGCGGTTGATCGTTATCTTAGCGGTGTTGCCACCAGAAATGACGTAGTGCGAGAAGATCGTGAAAACATGGAATCTTTACTAACAAGCGGTCCAAGCGACTGGCACTCAACTGGAGGAATTAGTGTCGAAGGGGTGACCGATCATTGGGGTATTCGATTTGGGCTAACGCAATCTGAAGAAATGCTTCCAGAAATTCCAGACTCATCGGATCAGGTGGCCCACAACAACATGCCCCCTTACATAGCGCTGTACTGGTGCACACCGGAGTAAAGCTGCGGTCGGAGCAGATGGCCGAGGGTCATCAGATCGCCCTGGAACGCTGTCATGTGGTGATCCGCGATGCTGAGGCGCTGGAGGGAGTCGTGGAAGCCGGGGTGTGATGGAGTGAGCGGTCCGTCGCAGTCCATGATTGGCCGTCAGTCAGACTTTTGGGAGTGGTGGTCCACGTACCCCTTCAGGACCGCATTCATCCGGGTCTGATAGCCCCGCCCTTGTGCCCGGAACCACCGGAGCACGTCGG
>JANQGK010000368.1 GCA_028277365.1 Halieaceae bacterium
TGCGTATCCCCTGTTGCGGGCCCGCTTCGCTGCCGACGCGGAAGGCCACCAGCGAACTGTCATTGCGCGTCAGGTAGTAGCCCTGGCCCGGTTCCAGCGCCCATTCCCGGCCGTCAGCAAGCGCCGTGAAACCGGCATCTTCCAGTTGCGTCACCATCTCCCGCACCGCGTGGAAGGGCGAGGTGGCGCGATTGAGAAAGGCCGTCAGCCCGTCATTGAAACTGTCAATATCCATTGCTGTTCCCTACTTATTCTTGAGTCTTGCCAGCAGGCTGGAGGTATCCCAGCGACCGCCGCCCAACGCCTGCACGTCGGCGTAGAAGCTGTCCACCAGGCGGGTCAGCTCCAGCGCCAGGCCCAGCCGCTCGCCCTCAGCCAGCACCAGGGACAGGTCCTTACGCATCCAGTCCACCGCAAAGCCGTGCTCGTATTCTCCCGCCAGCATGGTCTGGTAGCGGTTTTCCATCTGCCAGCTCTGGGCCGCGCCCTGGGAAATCACCTCGACAACCGCGGCGGCATCGAGGCCGGCGCGCCCGGCAAAGTCGAGGCCCTCAGCCAAACCCTGCACCACGCCTGCGATGCAGATCTGGTTGACCATCTTGGCAAGCTGGCCGCTGCCCGCCGGCCCCAGGTGTTTTACACAGCGGGCATACAACTCCAGGGTGGCTCGCGCCTGATCAAATACCGCGGGCTCTCCGCCCAGCATGATAGTCAGCTGGCCGTTTTCGGCGCCGGCCTGGCCGCCCGACACCGGGGCATCAAGAAACCCGACGCCGCACTCGGTCGCAGCTGCTTCCAGCTCCCGGGCCAGTTCCGCCGAGGCCGTGGTGTGATCGACCAGCACGCTGCCTGGCTTCATGGCCGGCAGGGCGCCCTCCGGGCCCAGCAGCACCTGGCGCACATCGTCGTCGTTGCCGACGCAGCTCAGCACGATATCGGCATCAGTGGCCGCTTCCGCGGGGGTGGCACCCATCGCACCGTTGTATTGCCGCGACCATTCCTGCGCCCGCGCGGGACTGCGGTTATAGACCGTGACATCACAGCCCTTCGTCAAGTGCCCCGCCATGGGAAAGCCCATGACGCCAAGGCCGATAAACGTTGCTTTCACCGAGATTCCTCTTGCATATCAGTCTCCGTACATGCCGTCTGCGCGACCGGGCGCAGGCACCCGGCGCAACTACATCCAGATCAGTAGCAGCACCACACCCAGCAGGCAGCGGTAGATGGCAAAGGGTAGAAAGCCAATCCGCTGCACCCAGGCCAGGAACAGTGCGATAGTGGCGTAGGCGGTCAGCGCTGCGATGACGGTTGCCAACAGCGTCGGTGGCCAGCTCATACCCTGCCCCAGGCTCCGGGCCTCGACACCGGCCAGGGCCGCCGCTGCCAGGATCACGGGAATCGACAGCAGGAAGGAAAAGCGCGCCGCCCCCTCCCGCCCGAGCCCGCAGAACAGCGCCGCTGTCATGGTGATGCCGGAGCGGGACGTTCCCGGCACCAGCGCCAGCGTCTGGGCCAGACCCACCCACAGCGCCGAGCGCCAGTCCAATTCCCGTTCGCCGCCACCGTGGCGATCCGCCACCGCCAGCAGTATGCCGAAACCAATCGTTGCAGCCGCAATCACCGGCACGCTGCGCAACTGTTCGGATATCGCCTGGCTGAACAACACGCCCGCCAACGCTACCGGCAGGGTTGCAATCAGCAGGTGCCAAACCAGCAATGCATCTCCATTCATACGGCGCTCATTGATCGCCTGCAGGCTGCCGCTCAGCAGTACCTGCAGGTCGCCGCGGAAGTACAGCAGCACCGCCAGCAGACTGCCCACATGTACCGCGATGTCGAAGGCAACGCCCTGGTCTGCCCAGCCAAACAGCTGGGCGGGCAGAATCAGGTGTGCTGAGCTGGAAATAGGCAGGAACTCGGTAAGCCCCTGCACAAAGGCCAGCAGTGTCGCCTGCAGCCACTCGCTCACGCCGCCGGTCCCTGTTCCGAGAGCTTTTTCCAGTGGATTTCATTGCGCAGGTAAACCGGCTGCACCTGCTGGGCGGCTACCAGCTCCTGTGTCGCCGCCGCGCGCATCGCCAGCGGAATCAGATCGACGCTGTCCGGCCACTGGTCGGCCACTTGGGAGCTTACCGCAGCCTGCAGGGTCATCGGCAGTGCATCGAAATACACAAGGCCACTGCCCAGCGCCAGCGTGTTGCCCTCGATAAGGTCTGCTGGCAGGCTGCCGGGGGCCGCCACCTGGTCCGGCCCCAGGGCGGTGGCCAATCCGTTTTCGAAGGCATAGTAGCCCCAGTAAACCTCATTGATACGCGCATCCACCAGCACCAGTACCCGGTCGCCTTCCGCTACCACGCCCCGGCGCAGAGCCCCCTGGGCGTGGTAGCGGAAGGCGACCGGGTACTGGTGCTGGTGGATGCGCGTATCAATGAGGTTTACTGGGGCTACTATGCCTTCGAAAACGGATTG
>JANQGK010000148.1 GCA_028277365.1 Halieaceae bacterium
CCATACAGACCAGGCAGTGGGCGTAGACGCCGCGGGGGTCGTCCAGGTTTTCCAGCACCGACATGCCCGCCTTCAGAGGGGCACTCCAACTCTGCAACACCGCCTGCCAGTCCTGCACGGGCAAGCCACCCAGGGCCTGGTGGGCATTGCCGGCCAACTGGCGGAGAAACATCTCACGAGGGCTGGGGGCCTCTTCAAACAGCACAGAGGTGTAGCTCCCCTCCTCCAGGCCGGCCAGTTCGGCGGCGGCCTTAACCGCATCGCGGCTATCACCCAAGGCATCTACCAGGCCCAGCTCCTGGGCGGTGGACGCTAGGAAAACGCTGCCATTGGCCAGGTCTCGCACCTCGTCCTCCGGTAGCTCGCGACCGTTGCTGACCACGTCCACGAACAGCTGGTGGAAATGGTCCACCGAGGCCTGGATAGTGCGGCTCACCGCCGGCTGGATCGGGCGGTCCGGACGGAAGGCGCCGGCCACGTCGGTAGTGCCCACACCATCCGTATTGATACCGGCGCGGTCCAGCACTTCTTCGAAGGTGGGAAAGGCGGCAAACACGCCGATGGAACCGGTCAGCGTGGTGGGCGTGGCCAGGATCTGGTCTGCAGCCGAAGCAATCCAGTAGGCACCGGAGGTGGCAATACTACCCATGGACACGACCACCGGCTTGCCGCTGCGGCGCGCCTCCAGCACTTTCTGGCGAATCACTTCCGAGGCAAAGGTGCCACCACCGCCGCTGTCCAGGCGCAGCACGATGGCAGCAATACTCGGGTCCGCCGCGGCGTCTTCTATCAGCGGTCCCAGGGTGGCAGAGCCGATGGTGCCCGTGGGCTGCTCGCCGCCCATGATGGTGCCGCGGCCAACGATAGTGGCCACCTGCGGTTTCGAGCCCAGGCCCGCCAGCGGCGGGCGCTTGCGCTGCAGGTAGCGCTCGAATTCCACCGCCTCATAAAAGCCCTCGCTGTCGGAGGCACCAACAACGCCAGCGATATACTCGTTGGCCTCGCTGTGCCGCATCACCCGGTCCACCAGGCCGGTGACCAGTGCCGTCGTGGCCAGGTCGCCACCGTTGCTCTCAACGGTCTCGGCAAAACTATTCACGTAATTGTTGATAGTGCCGGCGGGCAGCTCGCGGCGGGCTTCCACCTGGCCCGTGTAATGCGCCCAGGCGCCGTCCAGCCACTGGCGGCTGATGGCCTTTTCCCCCTCCGACATGCTGTTGCGCTGGAAAGGCTCGGCGATGGACTTGAACTGGCCGGCCTTGAACACATGAACGTTGACCGAGAACTTCTCCAGCGCGTCGGCGAAGTACCACTGGAAGTTGGCAAAGCCCTCCAGCAGCACGCTGCCCATGGGGTGAATGATCAGTTCGTCGGCTTCTGCCGCCAGCAAGTACTGGGACTGGCTGAGGTTGTCGTTCCAGGCGATCACCGGCTTGCCGGTGGCGCGGAACTCGGCAATGGCAGCCGCCACTTCGCTGGTCTTGCTGGTGCCGATGCCAAACAGTTGGTCCAGCTCCATCACCAGGGCGGTGATCTTGGGGTCATCCTTGGCCAGCAGGATGGCGTCGATCAGGTCGCCCAGCAGCACCTCCCGCTCCTGGGGGGCCTTGTCGCTGAGCAGTACCTCGAGCGGTTCCACAAAGGTTTTCTGGTCCACCACCGTGCCCACCGGGTTCAGCAGCAGCGCGGCACTATCGGGCAACGGCTCCGGCGTAGTGTCCTGAAAGGCCCAGATAACCAGGAAAATTATCAATAAAAACAATATATTGGACAGCGCCAGGCGGATTTTCGTCAGGCCCGTCCAGAGGGTGCCCAGCACATGGCGCACAGGCCCTGGACGTTCTTCAATACGACGCTCGATATCGCTCATGATCTCTCTACCTCCGAGATGTCCGGTGCAACCTCCGCCCGCAGCTCCTGCGAGCGCCAGCGGGCGTAGAGCATGGCGGCGTTAAAAAACACCACAATGCTGGCCATGGCCACCCAGGCGACCGGGTCTGCGGGATCGTAAAACAAACGCAGTACCACGGTCAGAAAGTACAACAGGATAACAAAGCACAGCCAGATATAGGTACGCACCTGGTCACGGATCAGCCCCGGCAGAAAAATCGCCAATGGCAGAATCCGCAGCAGGTAAATCCCCAGCGGCGCCCCCCGCACCCAGGCATCCAGGGCCTGGGCCAGTATCAGCAGGGTAAGGCTCGCCAGCGCGGCGCGCCGCGCCACCCCGGTTCGCAAGCTGCGTTCAGTCATGGAGTGCTCCTGCGGCCAGCGCCCAGCGCGCCACCCGCGCACCCAGCGCCCGGCACAGGGCCAGCTCAGTGTCGTCCACCGCCCGCTCGCCGGACTGCTCCGCCACATGAGACGCGCCGTAAGGTGTGCCGCCGCCCTCGGTGGTCATCAGGCCGGTTTCACTGTAGGGCAGTCCAACAATGCTCATGCCGTGGTGCAGCAGCGGCAGCATCATGCTCAGCAGCGTGGTTTCCTGGCCGCCGTGCAGGCTGGCAGTTGAGGTGAACACCGCGGCGGGTTTGTCGATCAGCGCTCCGCTCATCCACAGGCTGGAGCCCTGGTCGAGAAAGTATTTCAGTGGCGCCGCCATGTTGCCAAAGCGGGTGGGGCTGCCCATCACCAGGCCGGCGCAGTGCTTAAGGTCATCGGCCTCGCAGTACAGGGGGCCGTCCTCGGGAATGTCGCTGCCGCCGCCTGCATATTCCGGCGCTACCGGCGGCACCGTGCGCACCCGGGATTCGATACCCTCCACCTGGTCGATGCCGCGCGCCACGTGGCGCGCCATGGTGGCGGTGGCGCCGTGGCGGCTGTAGTACAGCACCAACACATAGGGTTGGCTCACAGCAGCTCCAATACGTTTTCCGGTGGGCGGCCCAGTACCGCGCGCTCACCCTTCACCACGATGGGGCGCTCGATCAGCTTGGGGTGCGCCACCATGGCCGCCACCAGGGCATCGTCGTCGAGGCCGGCATCAGCCAGTCCCTCGGCCTTGTAGGCATCCTCAGCCTTGCGCAGCAGGGCGCGGGCCTGGATGCCGAGTTTGCCCAGCAGGGCCTTCAGCTCCGCCGCGGTGGGCGGGGTATCCAGGTACAGCACCACATCCGGGCTGACGCCGTTTTCCTCCAGCAGGGCCAGGGTCTGGCGAGACTTGGAACAGCGGGGGTTGTGGTAAATCGTGAAATCAGACATTGCATGGCGTCTACGTGGTGTATGGGCGGCGGATTATACCAAGCCGCCGTCGCTGAAAAGCCAAACATGCCATAATGTGGCGCCATGGACGCCCGAAGCCAACAGCACTCGCTCGTTGACAGCCTGACCCGGCTGCGCGGCGACCTGCTGCCCTGGAGCCGCTACATCGGCCAGCGCTTCATCGAAGACGGCTGCAACCGCAGCGCCGCGGCGCTCACCTATATGAGCCTGTTTGCGCTGGTGCCGCTGATCACCGTGATGTTCGCGATCCTCTCGGCCATACCCGATCTGCAAACGCGGGCTGCAGACCTGCAGGACTTGCTGTTCGACAACCTGTTCCCCGACGGTAGCGCCGGGGACACGGTATCGCGGGTTAAGAACCAGGTCAGCGACGCCCTGTCTGATTTCTCCCAGCAGGCCCAGAATCTCAGCGGGCCTGGTATCGGCGTGCTGATCGTGACTGCAGTGCTCATGCTGCGCAACGTCGAGAGCACCTTCAACCGCATCTGGCGCACACGCACCAACCGCAGCCCGGTCTCCAGCTTCCTGCTGTACTGGGCGGTGCTGAGCCTGGGCCCGATCCTCATCGGCCTGGCGCTGGGCAGCACCGCCTACCTGGGCGTGACCGACCGCTTCTTTGCCGAGTACGACGTGATCGGCGTGCGGCGCCTGCTGCTGTCACTGGCGCCGTTATTGTTATCCGCGGCGGCGTTCAGCCTGCTGTATGCGGCAGTACCCAACTGCCGGGTGAGCATGAAGCACGCCCTGCTGGGGGGGCTGCTCACGGCAATTGTATTCAACATCGCCCGCTGGGGTTTCGGCAAACTGATCGCCAAGACCAGCTACACCGCCATTTACGGCGCCTTTGCCGCCTTCCCGCTGCTGCTGCTGTGGATTTACCTGTCCTGGAACATCGTGCTGGCGGGCTCGGTGATCGTGCATTCCCTGTCCACCTTCCGCTATGCATCCAGCGGCAACGTGCCACCGCTGCTGAAAGCGCTGGTGGTGCTGGAACTGCTGTGGGAGAACTACCAGCGCGGCGACAGCGTCAGCGAGTTCGACCTGGTGCGCACCGCCAACCAGCGCCAGGCCCAGCTCGACAGCGACACCTGGACGGCCCTGCGCGACCTGTTTATCCAGCGCAAGCTGGTGGTGGTGGACGAGCGCGGCCGCTACCTGCTGTCGCGAGACCTGCACAAAGTGCATTTCTGGCAGCTCAAGGAGTGGGTGACCGGCGAGATCGCCCTGGAAGACATGCAGCTTGCGGAAGTTGAAGGTTGGCGCGCCGAAGCCCAGGAGTTGCTGAAGACGCAGCGCACCCAGCAGCGTGACCTGCTGTCACTGAGCCTGGAGGAGCTGTTTTCCCGGTGAAGGGATGGGCAGTCCTGGCGCTGACGCTGCTGGGCGCCTGCAGTCAGGGTGGGCCCGAGGGCGTGGTCAAGACCCCGGCGCTGAACGGCAACTGGATGGTGATCAACTACTGGGCCACCTGGTGTGTCCCCTGCCGCGAGGAAATCCCCGAGCTCAACCGGCTGGCTTTCGGCGTGGGCGCGCTGGACGTGTACGCGGTGAACTTTGACGAGGCGGAGGGCGAGGATCTGCTGGCGCAGGCGGCGGACATGGGCATCCAGTTCCCGCTGCTGGTCACCGACCCCGGCCCACGCCTGGGCCTGGTGCGACCCACCGTGCTGCCCACCACCCTGATTCTCAGTCCCGACGGCGAGGAGATCACGCGCCTGATCGGCCCTCAAACCGAGGCAGCCCTGCTGCGTGAGCTGGCCCTGGCCAGGGCCGGGACCAAGAAGAGCGCCGCGCCCTAGATTCGAATCGCCCAACCATCGACCATAACAATAAGGAAGCCGTCACCATGCTCACCCTGCATCAGTACGCTCAGTCGCCTTTCAATCAGAAGATCCAGCGCATGCTCAACTACAAAGGCGTGCCCTTTGAAGAAGTGTATTGGCGCATCGCCGATCGCAGCAAAGTGCTGAAGATCAGCCCGTCTGGCAAGCTCCCGGCGCTGGAGCACGACGGCAAGGTGGTAGTGGACTCAACCGACATGGCCTACTACATCGAGCAGGCCTTCCCCGAGCACCCCCTGGTGCCCACCTCGCCCAGGCAGCGCGGACTGGTGCACGCCCTGGAGGACTGGGCCGACGAGAGCCTGTACTTCTACGAAATGGTCCTGCGCTTTACCACCCCGGGGAACAGCGAAAAGAACACGCCGAAACTGATCGAAAACGAATCGCCGGCACTGCGCTGGCTGCTGAAGCGGATGATCCCGCGCCTGCTGCGCAAGGCCACCGCCAGCCAGGGCATCGGCCGTAAGAGCCGGGAACAGCTCACCGTCGATACCCGCCGACACATCGAGGCGGTGGCCAACATGTTAGGCCAGGAGGACTGGCTGGTAGCCAATCGCTTGACCCTGGCTGACCTGTCGGTTTATGCCATGTTCCAGTGTTTTCGCGATGCCGATTTCGCGGCCGCCATGCTCGAGGAATACCCCTCGGTAACGGCCTGGATGACGCGCATCGAGGCGAACACCAGCACCCGGGCAAGTTAACACGGAGAGCAGAGCATGAGCGAGGAACTGAGTGCAGCGGAGATTGAGGACAAGGTGGCGAGCGGCGCCGCCTGGGAAGAATTCTGCGAGCAGCTCAAGGGGCTGGGGCAGTACATCACCGACTCGCGCACGCCCACCGATTCCTTCAACCGCGCCGAGGGCTTTCGTTACCTGACCCGCCTGCTGCGCAACAGCCTGGAGGGCGTGATCGAGAGCGGCAGCGCCGAGTATCCGGTGATGCGGGGGCTGGGCAATATGGTCAAGCTGGGGGCGGACAACCCGGACAATATGTACCAGGGCGCCACCATCCACGGTGACTACGAATACCGCCTGCGCGGCAACCGCGGCAGCGTGTTCTACCTGAGCTTTGCCTCCATCTCCGGCGGCTACGGCGCCGACGGCACCATGATCACTGACGGCTTCCTCGACACCGGCGCACTGCAGGTGGAGAAGGACGGCAGCTTTGAGATCATCCTCAGCCAGAAGGAACAGCCGGGCAACTGGCTGCCACTGACTCCGGCCACCCGCTCGCTGAATATCCGCCAGACCTTTCTGGACCGCGCCAGTGAGCGTCCCGCGCAGATCGACATCGCGCGGCTGGATGACAGCGCCGCCCCGCCCCCCTACTCCGCCGAGCAGCTCTACAAGCACCTGCTCCGGGTAGCCGGCAACTTGCACGGCACGGTGAAACTGTTCGCCGACTGGACCGACAGCCTCAAGCCCGCCGTGAACGCCCTGCCACCGGCGGACCAGGCCTACTGCCAGTCGATCGGCGGCGACCCCAATATCTTCTACTTCCACGCCCACTGGGCGCTGGCCGCAGACGAGGCCCTGGAGATCCGCGCACCGAAAATTCCCGAGTGCCAGACCTGGAACTTCCAGCTCGACAACTACTGGATGGAGTCCCTGGACTATCGCTACCACCGTATTACCGTGAATAAGCACACCGCCCGCTACGAAGACGACGGCAGCGTGCTACTGTACATCGCGGCGCAGGACCCGGGTATCGGTAACTGGATCGACACCGCGGGCCACGCCGACGGGACCATGTGCTGGCGCTGGATCGGCGCCGACGAACACCCGGGGCTCGAGACCCGGGTCGTGAAACTGGAGGAGATTGTATGAAAAGGATGTTTACTCAGGCGGTTGCCACGTCTGCCCTGATCATGGCGGCGGGCACGCCTACCCTGGCGCAGGGCAGCGCGTACGGCGACACCCGCCTGCAGGCCTACCTTGGGGTGATGGAACTGGATAACCAGACGGGCGAGCTACAGGTTAACGTCGACGGGGGCTCCGCCGGCGACCCGGTGGATATCGACTTCGCCAACCTGCTCTATCTCGGCATTGATGGCGAGACGCCCATGAACAAGCCCAACAGCGGCTTCGAGTGGGGTGTGAATGCCGGCGTCAGTTTCGGCTGGGAAGGCGGCGACACCGAGTTTGCCGGTCGCGTCAACGAGGGCGGTGGCACGGTGGCCTTCCAGATTGACAACGATATGCTGGTGATCGAGGGGCATCTCGGCCCCTACCTGCGAACCCATATCGGGGAGCGCGTGGATTTCTATCTGGGTGCCGGCCCAGCCATCATCTACGCCGAGGTCGACGTGGACGGGGAGAACGGCGAGGAAGCCACGCCCAGTTCGATCACCACTCCCAACGGCACCCTCATTCTTGGTGACAGCAGCGACTCCGACGTGGTGGTGGGCCTTTACGCCCGTGCCGGCCTGGAATTCGATATGGGTGGCGGCCGCAGCTGGGGCCTGGGTATGAAGTACCTGGGCGGTGAGATGGACTTCAACGACACGGTGGGCGAGTTCGACCTGGAGGGCCTCTCGGTCATGCTCACCTACTCGGCGTGGTACTGATTGCGACGCAAATTCACGAAAACAGCCCTGAGCCTAAGTGCATTTGCAAAGCAAATTCACGAAAACAGCCTTGAGCCTAAGTGCATTTGTGAAGCAAATTCACAAAAAAAAGCCGGCCCAAGCGGGCCGGCAACCATACTCTCTAACTTGAAAGAGCTTCAGGGGACATGAATGGGTAGGCCGGCGGGAGTAACAAGACGCCGGGGTCGGGCGCCACACCGGCCTGCCATCGAAACTTAAGACCAAGACGTCACCCCGAAGTTCCACCTGTGGGTGAAAAATCTGCACCCCACCGCAAAAACCCCGCAGTCTGCTGATTCGCGCCTATAATTGGCCCGTCATGTCTTCAACGGGGGGACGCAACATGTCCAACATTTACGAAAACATCGCAGTGACCATCGGCAAGACCCCGCTGGTAAAGATCAACCGCATCAGCAGCGGCAACATTCTCGCCAAACTGGAGAACCGCAACCCGGCCATGTCGGTGAAATGCCGTATCGGCACCAGCATGATTGTGGCGGCCGAGGAAGACGGCAGCCTCAAGCCCGGCATGGAGATTATCGAGCCCACCAGCGGCAATACCGGCATCGCTCTGGCCTTTGTGGCCGCAGCCAAGGGCTATGACTGCACCCTGGTGATGCCCCACACCATGAGCCTGGAGCGGCGCAAGCTGATGGTGGCGCTCGGGGCCAAGATCATTCTCACCGACGGCGCCTTGGGCATTCCCGGCTCCATGGCCAAAGTGGAAGAGCTGGCGGCGGGCAAGCCGGATCATTACTTCCTGCCCAAGCAGTTCGAGAACCCCGCGAATCCGGCGATCCACGAGCACACCACCGGTCCGGAAATCTGGGAAGATACCGACGGTGAGATCGACGTACTGGTGAGCGGCGTGGGCACCGGCGGCACGCTGACCGGCATTTCTCGCTACATTAAGCAAACCCGCGGCAAGGCCATTACCACGGTGGCCGTTGAGCCGGACACCTCCACCATGATCCGCGCCGCCAAGGCCGGCACCGAGCCGGAGCACGCCCCGCACAAGATCCAGGGCATCGGCGCGGGCTTTGTACCCAAAAACCTGGACCTCGATATGGTCGATCAGGTGGAAGCAGTAACCAGTGAAGACGCTATGGGCTGGGCCCATCGTCTGATGCAGGAGGAAGGCATTCTCGCCGGGGTTTCCTGCGGCGCCGCTATGGCGGTGGCCGACCGGGTGTCGCGGCAGCCCGAGCATCAGGGCAAGACCATCGTCGTGATCCTGCCCGACTCCGGTGAGCGCTACCTGTCAGCGCCGCTGTTCGAGGGCCGTTTCAGCGACAACGAGATGGTGCAGGCGATCGCCTGAGGCAAGGGTAAAACAGGGGGAATGCGATCTTCCCCCTTCTTCCCCCATTTCTTATTGGCCCGTGGGGATGTTGTAGCGTTCGTCCCACTTGCGAACGATGGCCGCATGGCTGCCGTCCTTGCGGGTTTCCGCCAGAGCCTTGTTGAAGGCGTCGATCATGGCCTGGCTGCCGGCGACTTCCCGGGAGGCCGCAACGTGGCGGCTGCGACCGGGCAGGCTCACCGGCGCCACCTCGAACAGGTGGCTCTGGGTCTGCAGGTACTCGTTGAGCTGCAGAGCCATGGTGCGCTGGTCACCGATCACCACATCGACACGCCCGTTCAGCAGGTCCATCAGGTTCTGAATCAGATGGTTTTCCTCCACCAGCCTTAGGCCGGGAATGCTGGTGAAGTCAATGCCGTAGGCATAGTCGGAGCGCACTCCCAGCCGCTTGCCCTGTAATTGCGACAGCTGCTGGAAGATCACCGGGTTGGAACGCAGCGACACCAGGATCAGCTGGCTGTCGAGGTAGGGCTCGCTAAAGATAAAGTCCTTTGCGCGCTCATCGCTGTACCAGGCGGTGGCCAGGGCGTCGTACAGCCCAATTCGCACCCCTTCCATAGCCCGCGACCAGATCTCGATCTGGATTTCCGTGTCGTAACCGGCGCGCTCCATAATGTGACTGACCAGCTCCAGGGCCAGACCCTGTTCGGGAAGCTTCTTGTCGGCGTAGGGCGGCGAGGTGTTGGCCAGCAGGCGTAAGTTCTCCGCGCTGGACGGCCACGCCATCAGCAGCGCCAGGGCCAGGACGCTGGCAAGAGAAAAAATCCGGGTCATGGAGCTCTCCTTCAAAACGGGCGCCAATATAGCACAGGGAAATGACCGCCGAGCTAGCCGTCGGCGGCGGGCAGCGCACGTATCTGCTCCGCCACATCCTCGACGATGGCGTTGGGCACCGGCACGCTGAGGTTGTACTGGGCAATCTTCCACCGGCCACCTTCGCGCACCAGCACGCCGGAGCCCCGGCAGGTGCCAAGCCGGTCGTGAGCCAGCAGCTCGTCGAACAGGGCCCACTGGCCGTCTGGGCCCATGTCGATATCGCGCTGGGTGGGGGTGTAGGTCCAGCCGCGGCCCTTCGGGAAGTACTGGCTGACGAAATCCCGAAACTCCTGCCCCTGCCAGCGCTCGCCGGCGTCAGTACCAAGGAACACCACCTTGTCGGTCATCAGGCTGAAGTAGGCCGGCTGGTCGGCCCGTGAGGCGGCGTCGTGGAAAGCGTCGAGGGCGGCGGCCACGGCCTCCTCATCGGCAAGGCCGGGAAGCGGCTGGATGCAGACGAATATCATTAGCAGGGTGAGCAGGGTCCGGGGCATGGTGAGTCTCCTCGCGTTGTCGGCCGATTGTACCCTCTCCGCCTGCAGCAGCGACCGACCTTGAAGTTGTTATACACTCAGTAATCTGCCATTGGGCCCGGGAGGCCAGAGCATGGGATTCTACGAGCGCTACATCCTGCCGCGCTTTATCAACTGCGCCTGCGGCACCAAACCCATCACCCGCCAACGGGAAAAAGTCGTACCCTTGGCCACCGGCACAGTGCTGGAGATCGGCATCGGCACCGGCCTCAACCTGCGCCACTACGACCACGGCAAGGTCGACAAGGTGATCGGTCTGGACCCGTCAGAAGAATCCTGGGAGATTGCCCGGCGCAACAACCCGGACCTGCCCTTCGCGCTGGAGTTCGTGGGGCTGCCCGGAGAGGAAATCCCACTGGAGGAGGCCAGCGTGGACACGGTCATGGTCACCTATGCCCTGTGCACCATTCCCGACCCGGTGACCGCACTGCACGGCATGCGCCGGGTGCTGAAGCCCGGCGGCAGGCTGGTGTTCTGCGAACACGGGGAAGCACCCGACCCGAGCGTGAAAAAGTGGCAGGATCGTATAAACCCTCTGTGGAAAGTGATTGCCGGCGGTTGCAACCTGCACCGGCCCATCCCCAGCCTGCTGGAGGATGGCGGCTTCAGCATCACCACCATGGACAGCATGTACCTGCCCAGTACGCCGCGCTTCGCCGGCTTCAACTACTGGGGTATCGCCGAGCACGCCTAGCGGGAAAGTATGCTCTGAGGTCTTGCCATCAGGGTCGCGCGACGGCAACACACACAGCCACACGCGTTTGGTAGACTCCAGTCAATGCATTACCGTTTTTCGCAGGTCCCGACGAGACCGCTGTACACCGTCCTGGCTGCGCTGCTGCTAAGCGCCTGTGGCAATGCCTACAAGACGCCGCCACCACAGCCACCACCGAACCTGACCGTGCTGTACGGCGTAGATGCCGACTACAAGTCGCTCTACACCCTCGACACGCGCCTGGGCGTGCACCGCCTGGTGGGAACACCGGGGGCGGGACGCCTGGATGCACCCGACGCCATGGCGATACGCCCGGCAGACGGCGAAGTATTTGTTTACAACAATGGCGGCGACGTGGGCTTTCGACGCCAGTGGGGCCTGGTGCGCCTGGACCGCTGCACCGGCTTTGCCACCCGAGTCGGGCCGCAGGCGCTGCCGCGTACCGCGATGGGGGCCATGGCCTTCGCCCGTGACGGCAGCCTCTACGCCTTCGGCCAGTCCGGGATCGACGACATGGGCTTCCATTCCCTGTACCGGCTCGATCCCGACAACGGCGATTTCACGGCCATCGGGGAAGTGGCGCAGAGTGCGCGCTACAGCGTGGCCGCCGCCGACTTTCACCCCGACGGTGACTTGTACGCTATCGGCGCGCCGGAGGAAGGTGGCTTGCAGCTGTTGATCGTAATCGACATCGACACCGGCACCCCCAGTATTGTCGGCGAGATCAGCCCGGAGATCGGCGCCGTCAGCTCCATCGCCTTCAAACCTTCGGGCAAGTTGCTGGGCATCGGCGCCAACACCCACGGCGGCAAGATCCTGTTTGAAATCGATATCGCCTCTGCTGCGATCTCGGCCATCCGCCGCTCCACGGTTGCCGCCCACGGCATGGGCTTCGCACCTCCCAGGAGCTGCTAGGCCAGGCCGCGTTACACCCGGTAGCGCAGCAGTTTCTCTACTCGGCGATGTTGATCCAGGCAGCTTTTTGCTGGGTGTAGCTGATCACCGATTCCATGCAGTTGTCGCGAGCATTGCCCGACTGCTTGTGGCCTCCGAAGGGCAGAGTGAAATCCATCTCGTCATAGGTGTTGACCCACACCATGCCGGCCTGCAGGTCGCGCACCATGCGGTGGGCCTTGCCCAGGTCGGCGGTCCAGACGCTGGCGGCGAGGCCATAAGGAGTGTCGTTGGCAACAGCCACCGCCTCTTCCGGGCCGCCGACCGGCAGGATGGAGGCCACCGGGCCGAAAATTTCCTCGCGGGCAATGGTCATCTGGCTGTTAACCTCAGAGAACAGGGTCGGCTCCACGTAGGCGCCCGCCTCGAGACCCCCGGGCACCCCGCCGCCGAACTCCAGCGAGGCCCCCTCGGCCTGACCTTTCTCGATATAGCCGAGCACCCGCTTCTGCGCCTCGAAGGTGACCAGCGGCCCCATCATGGTGGTGGGGTCCAGGGGGTCACCCACCGCGAACTCCTCGCGGCCCCGCTCCCGGAAGGCGGCCACGAAGTCTTCATAGATACCGCGCTCCACCAGCAGGCGGGAGCCGGCATTGCAGACCTCTCCCTGGTTGGAATAGATACCGTAGATGGCGGCCTCCACCGCCGCGTCCAGGTCGGGCAGGTCCTCCAGGAAAATCTGCGGTGACTTGCCGCCAGTCTCCAGCGACACGCGCTTCATGTTCGACTGGCCGGCATACTGCAGCATCAGCTTGCCCACTGCGGTGGAGCCGGTGAAGCTGATCTTATCGACGTCCTGATGCAGGGCCAGGGCCTTGCCGGCGACCTCGCCGAGGCCGTTCACCACATTAAACACCCCTGGCGGGCCACCCGCCTCGACAAACAGCCGGGCCAGGCGCAGGCAGCTTAGCGGCGACTGCTCAGCGGGCTTCAGCACCACGCTGTTGCCGGCAGCCAGCGCCGGAGCAAACTTCCAGGCAGCCATCAGCATCGGGTAGTTCCAGGGGGAAATGGCGCCCACCACCCCGTAGGGTTCCCGGCTGACGAAGTGCAGGGACTCGGCGTCGGTGTTGGTCACCCGCCCCTCGATCTTGTCGATGCACTCAGCGCAGAACTGGATGAAGCCCGCCACCCCCGGCAGATCGTCTTCCACCATGGCGCTAATGGGCTTGCCCATGTCCAGGGTGTCCAGCACCGCCAGCGCCTGCCCGTCCTCGCGCACCAGCTCCGCAAAGCGGTACATGACGTCCATGCGGTCCCGCGGCGCCATCCGCGACCAGGCGCCGCCTGCGAAACTGTCGCGGGCCGAGCTCACAGCGCGATCGATATCACCTTCGTCGCCGGCACTAACCGCCGCGATCGCTTCCCCGTTGGCGGGGTTGATGCTCTCAATCGACTGCTTGCTGCCGACAAAGTCGCCGTCGATAAACAGGCCGGTTGGCGTGGACTTGAGCGTCGCCGCCGCGGCCTTTTGCCAGT
This sequence comes from Halieaceae bacterium, assembly GCA_028277365.1. GTDB lineage: Bacteria > Pseudomonadota > Gammaproteobacteria > Pseudomonadales > Halieaceae > JANQIO01. The sequence goes on from JANQGK010000148.1 coordinate 13,511, forward strand.
CGGCGAGGCTGAGGTTTTCGAGGTTCATACTTCCTCCTGCTGCCGCATCAGGGCGGCCAGTTCCGTATTGCCGAGCTGCTCCAGGCCGGCGGTCACCGCCGCACGGTCCTCCGCAGACTTGTTCTGGCTGAGCTTGTACTTGCCCGACACGTCTTGCATCTCGATATGAAAACCCACCACGGCACCGAGCATTTTCTCGCGGCGCTCCACCTCCATCTTGTCCATGGTCCAGGGCGTGGGAAAGTTCGCCTCATGTTTCAGCGTCAGGCGTTCGAGGATATCGTGAATCTCTGCCCGGTCGTGATGCAGGAAAGCCTGTCCGCGCACCTGCACGCTGACAAAATTCCAGGTGGGCACCTGCTGCGAATCCGCGTACCAACCCGGTGACACGTAGCCGTGCGGTCCACTGAAGACCACCAGCGCCTCTGGCGCGGCGTCGAGCTCGGCCAGTTGCGGGTTACCCCGTGCCAGGTGGCCCCACAGTCGATCCGCGCCAGGCTGGCGCAGCAGCGGCACCGTATTGGCCATCAGCCCCGCCGGACCCTGGGTCACCAGCAGTCCGACGCCGATGGCGTCAATCATGGCGTCAAGCTTTTCTCTGTCTGCTTCGGCGAAGTGGCGGGGTATGTGCATTACGGGACCAGGGCGTTGAGGTACCAGGCAACAAAATCCGTGCAGATGGATTCATAGCCCGGATTGTAGGGGCCGGGTTCGAAGAAGTGCGAGTTCACGCCGGCGCTGTTGCGGGTGATGATGTACTCATCCTCCTGGGTGGTGTGGTGCCACAGCCAGGTCAACGCGTCGCGGTCGTAGTCTTTACCCTCTTCCGCGTCGCCGCGCACGAACCAGACGATCTCCATATCGGTGGCGGCGATGCCGCGCGGCGTGAAGCGGTACAGCACACAGTGATCCGGGTAGTTGAGCATGAAGCACAGCGGGCCGAGCTGGAAGTCGCCCGCGCCGCCGTCATAACCCGTGAACCGGCCCATCAGCGGCGCCACCGGCCGGCCGCCGTCGCTGCCGGTCAAGAACCCGTCATAGAGGGCGTAGCGGCTGTGGTAGACGTCGGTTCCGAACGCCTTCGAGGAAGAGTAGGCTTGATAATGATTGAGGGTGACGCCGGGCACACCGGTCTGTTCCTCAGCGCGGGCCAGCATATTATCGGTGATCTCGCTGTGGCGGTCGTCCAGGTCCTGGATACTGTGCAGCTTCGCGTAAGCCCGGTGAGCAGTAGCGCAGTGGTAGCACTCCAGGTAGTTTTCCAGCGCCAGCTTCCAGTTGGCCTCCACCCGGTAGACCTGGCTGTGGGCTACCTTGGCCGCCGGAAGGTCGTAGGGCGCCAGTGCAGCGCCCACCGTGTCCAGGGCGGGTTCGAAGTCGGCTGCATCGGGGTCACAGTTGATGAATATCAGCCCCTCGTAGACGCAGCAGCGGCCACGCTTAAGCCCGTAGTCGGCCATCTCAAAACCTTCCAGAGCTCCCATCGCGCGGGCCGCCTTGAGGCTGCCGTCGAGTTTGTAGACCCAGCCGTGGTAAGGGCAGACAAAGGTCTTGCGGTTGCCCCGCTTCTCCTCGCAGACCCGCGCCCCGCGATGGCGGCAGATATTCATCAGCGCGTGTACCTCGCCTGCCTCATCCCGGCAGATGATGATGGCGTCCTCGCCGATCTCGAACTGGACATAGTCACCGGGCTTCGGCACCTGACTGACGTGGGCGGCATACAGCCAGCTCCGGTAAACAATCGCGTCCAGCTCCCGCTCATGCACCAGGTGAGACCGATAAAAATAGGGATCCATGGCGTAGCCGGGCCTGTTGCGCTGCGCCGCAACTTTTTCCGCCAGCAGCGCCGGGGAGTCATCGACCATGGTGGCAATCACTGTCATGGCGAGGGCCCTCTCACAAACCCTGGATCATTGCCCGCGCCGCGTTACGGCCGGGGCTGCCGCCCGGGTGGGGCCGGCACCGATGAGGATGGCATCGCAATCGGGCGTCATGCTCAGACGGACCTCAGATACCACTCGTAGTCGACATTGCTGATCACTGCGTGGAACTGGTTGTACTCGTCGCGGCGGATGGTGTCGAACAGACGTTGGTAGTCTTCGCCAAAATAGCGCGCCACCAGTTCGCTAGAGTGCCAGTTGTCCAGCGCCCGCGGCATATCGGTGGCCAGGGTGATCGTCTCGTCCTCGAGGAACTCACCCTCAGCCACCGGGGTGCCGGGATCGCAGCGATTCTCCAGGCCGTGGTGAATCCCCGCCAGCACGCAGGCCATGACCAGGTAGGGGTTGGCATCGGCGCCCGCCACCCGGTGCTCGATGCGCAGGTTGCTGGGGTCGCTGACCGGGATGCGCAGCGACACGTTGCGGTGGTTGTATCCCCAGTTGGGTGACAGCGGCGCATAACAGCCCGGCTGCAGGCGGCGGTAGGAATTGGCGTTGGGCGCGAACACCGCCTGGCAGTGGGGCATCATCTCGCCGAGGCCGCCGATGGCGTGGCGCATCCGGTCACCAAACGGTGGTGTGTTCTCGCTGTCGGGATCGACGAAGATATTGTTGCCATCGGCATCGTAGACGCTGATATGAATGTGCAGGCCACTGCCCGGCTCCGCGGGGAACGGCTTGGCCATGAAGGTGGCGCCGATATCCTGCTGGGCAGCGACCCCCTTGATCAACCGCTTCAGGAGCACGCCGTGGTCGCAGGCGGTGACCACGTCGTCGACATGGTGCAGGTTGATCTCGAACTGTCCTGGCGCGAATTCCAGGTGGGCGGTGGTCGCCGGCAGGTTCTGCTGTTCACAGGCCAGCCGCACGCCCTCCAGGAATGCGTCGAACT
>JANQGK010000149.1 GCA_028277365.1 Halieaceae bacterium
AGCGTAGAACTCGGAACGGTTCCAGCCCATGATGACCTGGAAATTCTGGTATGCCAGGAAGGCGGGACCCTCGTGCCCGGCAGGCACCAGGACGGCACCGGGCAGCGCCGCGTTTGGCAGGCGGCTGCCGTCAGCGCGCAGTACTCCGGCGCTGGCCCAGTCGCTCAGCGGGCGCGGGTTGTCCAGTCCCGCAGCGGCATAGCTGAAGTCCGCCGGCAGGCGCACCTCACGCCCCCAGCGTAAGCCCCGCTCCCAGCCCAACTGCTGCAGGAAGCGTGCCGCGGAAGCGAGTGCATCCTTCGGGCTGCCCCACAGGTCTATGCGGCCGTCACCGTCACCGTCTACTGCCGCCCGCCGGTAGGTAGAGGGCATGAACTGGGTGTGGCCCATGGCGCCTGCCCAGGAGCCGCGCATGATTGCCGGGTCCAGGCCGTCGCGCTCAACCAGAGTCAGCGCGGTCATGAGTTCGGCGGTAAAAAACTCGCTGCGGCGCGGGTCGCAGGCCAGGGTCGCCAGTGAGTCCAGGGTGGGGACATTGCCCAGGTAACCGCCGAAATTGGTCTCCAGGCCCCAGAAGGCGACGAGGTATTGACCGGGAATACCGTATTGCCGGGTGAGGGTGTCAAGAAAATCGTGGTGCTCTTCGTACAGCTTGCGGCCGCGCGCCACTCGCTGCCCGGTCACCCGGGCGTTGAAGTAGCGCTCGAAGGTCTGCACGAATTCCGGCTGCCGGCGGTCGAGCTCGATCACCCGGGGCTGCCGCTCCAGTGTCGGGATCAGCTCGTCGACGATCCAGGGGGCGAGGCCGCGGCTCCGCGCCTCGACCTGCAGATCGGCCAGGCAGGCCCAAAAGTCTGCACCCTCGGCTGCCCAGGGCGCCGGCGCCTGCAGGGTGAGCAGCAATGCCAGGCCGAGGCGGCGCATCAGGCCGGCAGGTTTTTCTCAATCGCGTCGAGAAAGCCCTGCATGTCGACCACCGTTTCCTGCTCCGGGCGCGTGGTCTTGCCCTTGATATCGCCGGTGATGATGCCCTGGTCGACGGTGTCGATCAGCGCCGCTTTCAGCTGCGCTGAATACTCGGCCAGCGGCGCGTTCTGCTCGCGGCTGCCGATAGTCTCCAGGGCGTTGGCCAGCGCGTAGATCAAGGCCGAGGAGTTGAAGATGGCGGTTTCGCCATTGGATTCCCTGTACATCAGGTACAGGTCGTGGGCGGTGCCGTGGGGTGCCTCGTAGAGCATCGTGCCGTCCTTGCTCTCGATGATGGAGCTGGCGGTGGCGAGGCTGCCCCCCAGGGCCGCGGCGATGTCGGAGAAGATGTCGCCGTCCAGGTTCTGGGCCGGGTACAGGGCGTTGCGCGGCGGGTCGGAGATCATCTTCTTAAGCTGACTGGAAGGCCGCATGATCATAAAAGAAGGCGGCTCCACATGGTCGGCCACCAGCGCATTGCGCACCTCATTGATCACCGTGGAGAACACATCGTCGTAGGGGAAGTACTCGCGTTTGAGGCCGAAGTAAACCTCCTTGTCCTTCATGGAGGCGTCCCGGTAGACCTGCATGACCCAGTCGCGAATCGCGGTGCGGTCGTTGGACATGAACAGGATGGGATCTTTGGCTTTCACGTCCCGGGCGCAGCGCTCTTCGCCGTCGACAATTACCTTGATAATGCCGTCCTCCGGGGCGGGCAGGTTGTAGCTGCCGTACTGGTCGCCGCCGCCGGCACTCATACGCGAAATGGACACATGAAATTTGCGATCGGGAATACCGTACTTGCGCAAGGTGTCCACCAGCTTGACCATACGCCGGCCGGTGTTGTTGTCCGGGATGCCCCACAGGGCCCGCTCCGGTGGATTGGCGATGATGCGCGCCGCCTGAGCATCGATCAGCTCGTAGTGATAGGCGAGGCCGGCCGCCTCGTAATCGGCCTTGAATTCGTTCTGGTAGACATCCTCGACCGCCTGCTTCATGACGCCGTCGTAGCCAGGGATCACGGTGTCCTTGAGGCCGACGTATACATCGCGCTTTTCATCGAGGCCGCGCTGGAAGAACTGACGCGCCCAGGCCACCACTTCATCAAAGGAATTGGTGGCCAGCATGAAGGGGTCGCCGTGGTTGAGCCGGCGCCGGTGCAGTTCCACCGGGTCGCCGCTGGCGCCTACGAACACCAGCTTGGCGATGCCGGTGTAACTGGACAGCGTGCTGTAGCTGTCCTTGATACCGCCGGTGTCCATGGTGTCGACGACGATGTCGCGGCCCACCCACTCGGGCGGAGTGTTCTTGATATTGCGGAACTGGATGTCCTCGCGGGTAATGTTGCCGCCAATGCCCTTGCGGATGGCTCCGTTGGGCGACTTGGTAGCGAGCTTGTCGAGCTTGCTCTCGTCGATGTCAGGGTGCTTGGCCAGCAGCTCGCCGAGCTGGGCGCGGTTGACGGTCATGCCGGCGTTCTTGACGCCCACACCGTGCTGCTTGAGCGCCTCAATGGCCTCGCTGACTACCGAGCCGTTGGTTACCAGGCGGTTCTCCGCCGACAGGTCGATTTCCACCAGCGGCATATCCAGCCGCTGATTGACGAACATGTCGAGGATGCGTTCGAAGGCCACCTGGGCCATTTCGTCGCCGTGCAGCACCACCAGCGGCGATGCAACCTGGATCTTGTCGCTCATGAAGACTCCCTGTGAAAAAAAGCGGCGCGATTATACCGACAAATATAGCAGCGCACCTATGACAGGATGCTGAATACCTTTGCAGATTTCAGGGCTGCAGGCAGTTTGAGGCAGTGATCTGGGCGCCGGTGAGCCGGCCGCGGAGTTCGTCCACGGCGTTGCAGCTTAGCTGCAGGTTATCGTCCAGGTCGAGGCTTCTGAGCTGAGGCAGCTTGTCGCTGTCGAGCGCGCCCAGTGACTCGAGTGTGTTGGCCTCCAGCGACAGCGTCAGCAGAGATGGCAGTGAACCCAGCCCGTCCAGGGTGCTGATCGCGTTGTCGTCCAGGCGCAGAAATTCCAGTTCCGGCAACTCGGACAGCGTGAGATCAGTGATGAGGTTTTGCTCAAGCGTCAGGCCGCGCAGGCTGTTTAGCCCCGCCAGCTCCTCCGTTGATGTCAGCTGATTTCCGTCGGCGTCGATAAACAGTATTTCCGGAAGCGTGGTCAATGGTGCCAGGCTGGTGAGCTGGTTGTTGGATACGTAAACCGAGCGGAGCTTTTGGAACTGCTCAAGAGATGGCAGGCTGGTAAGAGCGTTGGAGGCGGCGAGAAGTGTCTGGAGCTCGGGCAACTGCTGCAGGTCGCTCAGGCTGTCGAGCTGGTTGTCCGAGACCGCCAGTAAGACGAGCGCCGGCAGGTTGCGGATGCCACTCAGGTTCTGAAGCGCATTGTCGCTTAGTATAAGGGCACGGAGGTTTTTGAGCTGGTTCAGCGCCGGTAGCTCTGTCAGGCCGCAGGCGTCGGCGCGCAGTTCCTGGAGTTGCCCCATCTCCAGCACCGGCCCAATGCTTTCCAGCGCGTTGTTTCCCACGTCGAGGTACTCCAGTCTTCCCAGAGTGCGCAGGGGTTCTATGGATGTGAGCTCGTTTCTCGCCACGTCCAGCCACTCCAGGTCCGGCATCGACGTCAGCGCGTCCAACTGTTGCAGCCCGTTGCTCCGCAGACTCAGGCGCCTCAGGCTCGGGCTTGCCGCCAGCGATGCCAGTTGGGCATCCGTCAGGAAAGCCTGCGCCAAAGACAGTCCCTCCAGCGACGGTAGCCGGGCTATGGTGGCCAGCAGGCGATCGGTGTCCGGCTGGGCACCGCTGATTTGAAGGTAGCGCAGCCGCGGTAACTGCTCAGCCCAACCCAGCGTGGAGAGAGTGAGGCCGCGCAGATTGAGCTGGCTGAGGCGTTTGGCGTCGCCCAGCGCCGCCAGTGCCTCGGCATCCAGTGCGTTGTAGGACAGGTTCAGAATGCTGAGGTGCTCCAGCGCAGCCAGCGGAGCGACGGAAGAAACGGTGTTGAAACCGATCGAAACGGACTGTAGTCCGGTGAGCTGTTCTATTCCCTCCAGGCTGGTAATGCCCGCGAGATCGTCGGGCGGAGGAGTGCCACCTGGATCAAATATCGAATAGGGCCGCAAGTTGAAGCATTCCAGCCGTGTTAGCTGGTGTGCGTACTTCGGTGGCAACCGTCGGCGTACACATTCATCAAGCCGCGGGTCATCAAACACCACCGCGTCCAACTCCACTGCGCGAAAGACACCCTCAGCGACAGCGTCCTCAGCGATGTCAGAGGCGGTTCTGACCCAATCGGCCAGTTGATCCAGCGCGGCCGTGTCCCAGCGGTAAGCCGTTTCGCGACCGGCGCGAGTCCAGCGTATGAGATCGTCGGCGGTGACTCGCCCGTCGCCGTTGAGGTCCGTGATGAGTTGCATGGCGTTGGTATCGCGCCCCCGGAGATCGATCTCGCTCAGGCAATCCTCAATGACAATCAGTCGGTCACAGGAGCCGAAGAAAGCGAAGTCGCCACCGCTGGGGTCTGCGAGTTGATAGTCTGCTTCGGTCAGCAGGTTGAGTTTGGCGAAATGGCTCTTCAACTGTGCGCCGGTAACCCGCATGTGCCAGCTCCCCTCTATCGGGGTTGGCGCGCCGTCTCTCACGCCGTCGTGGTCGTAGTCATAGTCCAGCCCGCCGCTCGCCGTGACCAGGTAGAGCGTGTTATCTCCGAGCCGACTGTTGTCGAATTCCGCCGTGCCGAGGTATAGCAGCTGCAGAGTCGGTCCTAACCGGGCCCAGGCTTCGGTGCCGTGTTCCGCTATCAGCGCCGCTTCGTCTTTCGAGGTCGTGGTCTGTAGGACCTGTCCCGGGAAGGCCGCCTCAGCCAGCGTCAGCGTCGCTCCGCCCACCGGCCCATTGAGTTGCACCTGGAAGCAAGCGCTTAAGGACAGGCACAAAAAGATGGCAGAACAGAGGCGTATGGGCGTTCTTGTGGGGGAGTAAAGCGGATACAGCATGTCGTCTCCCGGGGGCGGGGGCCCTGGCATCACGGCGGTGCGCTTTCAACAGCCGGCACCTTAAGCTCTTGCTCGTACCCGTCATGGTAGCAGCACTCTCTTCAGGCACAAAAAAAGGGACCGCTGAGCGGTCCCTTCCAGCTCGACTCCTTCGAACCTCCAGGGGTTCTTCGAGAGTCATTGCGGGCTGATCAGCCCAGTCGCTTGCGCCGTGAGGTTCAGCCTATGAGGCTCAACCTATGCGGCTCAACCGAACTGGTTCATGGTGTTGTCTTTGCCGGCGGCCTTCAGGGCCTGGTCACCGGAGAAGTACTCCTTGTGATCGTCGCCCATATTGGAGCCCGCCATGTCCTGGTGCTTGACGCAGGCGATGCCCTGGCGGATTTCCTTGCGCTGCACGCCCTCGACATAGGCCAGCATGCCCTCTTCGCCGAAGTAGCCCTTGGCCAGGTTGTCCACGGACAGAGCGGTGGTGTGGTAGGTCGGCAGGGTGATCAGGTGGTGGAAGATGCCGGCCTCGCGGGACGCGTCTGCCTGGAAGCACTGGATTTTTACGTCGGCCTCGTGCGCCAGCGCTGAATGGTCGTACTTCTCGTCCATCAGCTCATCGCGATCGTAGTCGGACATGTCCTTGCCTTCCTCGCTCCAGGCGTCGAAGACCTGCTGGCGGAAGTTCAGGGTCCAGTTGAAGGACGGGCTGTTGTTGTAGACCAGCTTGGCGTTGGGGATGACCTCGCGGATGCGATTGACCATGCCGCCGATCTGGCCCACGTGGGGCTTCTCGGTTTCGATCCACAGCAGGTCTGCGCCGTTCTGCAGGCTGGTGATGCAGTCCAGTACGCAGCGGTCTTCGCCGGTGCCGGGCTTGAAGCGGTACAGGCCGTTGGGCAGGCGCACCGGGCGCACCAGCTTGCCGTCCTGCTTGATGATGACGTCGCCTTCGTTGGCATCGTCAGCGCCGGCGATTTCCTCGGTCTCGAGGAAGGCGTTGTACTTGTGCGCCAGGTCACCGGCGTCGGTAGACACCGGAATCTTCTGGGTCAGGCCGGCGCCGAGGGAGTCGGTGCGGGCAACGATAACACCGTCGGGCACACCCAGCTCCAGGAACGCGTAGCGGATGGCGTTGATCTTGGCGAGGAAGTCCTCGTGGGGCACGGTAACCTTGCCGTCCTGGTGGCCGCACTGCTTGGCGTCGGACACCTGGTTTTCGATCTGGATGGCGCAGGCGCCGGCCTCGATCATCTTCTTGGCCAGCAGGTAGGTCGCTTCCTCGTTACCGAAACCGGCGTCGATGTCGGCGATGATCGGCACCACGTGAGTCTCGAAATTGTTGATGGCGTTGAGCGCCGCTTGCTCGGCGACCTGGTCGCCGGCCTCGCGGGCCGCGTCGAGCTCGCGGAACAGGTGGTTCAGCTCGCGGGCGTCTGCCTGGCGCAGGAAGGTGTACAGCTCTTCGATCAGGCCGGACACGGTGGTCTTCTCGTGCATGGACTGGTCGGGCAGCGGGCCGAACTCACTGCGCAGGGCCGCGATCATCCAGCCGGACAGGTACAGGTAGCGCTTGTTGGTGGTGCCGTGGTGCTTCTTGATGGCGATCAGCTTCTGCTGGCCAACGAAGCCGTGCCAGCATCCCAGCGACTGGGTATAGGAGGCGCTGTCGGCGTCGTACTCCGCCATGTCCTTGCGCATGATGCCGGCGGTGTAGCGGGCAACGTCCAGGCCGGTCTTGAACTGGTTCTGCAGTTCCATGCGGGCTGCGAATTCGGGGTTGATGGCGTCCCAGGTGTGGCCATGGGCCTCGCGCTGGTCAGCGAACTTGGTGACGAGTTCCTGGTAAGTAGACATCGTGATGTACCTGTATAGCAGTAGGAGTTCCAACAAAAATTGTGTGGGCATTGCCCGAATGCCGAGCAGTGTAGGTGCGCGCGCGGCATAAATGAAATTAATAGTTAGGATACCTGCTATTCACTGCCGAAATGTTGATATGCGTCAGCGCGGCTGCGGAACGGTGCGCTGTGGGGGCAGATTCGGCGAATGAATAGCCTTAGAAGGAAATGTTCTGAGGAATTTCTTGAAAAATAAGACGACCGGTCATATTGTAGGTGCCACTGCAGCGCGACTGGAGCGCAGTCTTCAGCGCGAGGGCGGAAAGCACTTAGCAGAAAGCACGTAATTGATAGCGAGGAATCAATAGCACCCGATATGAGCAAGCGCGAGGCCAAGAAATCCCTGTTACTCGAGCGAGGCCTCGAGGTCATGAAGGTGCACGGCTACAACGGCACCAGCGTCAAGGATATCGTCGACGCCGCCGGGACCCCCAAGGGCTCTTTCTACAATTACTTTGCAAGCAAAGAAGATTTTGCCGTGGAGGCGCTGGACCGTGTAGGCCGGGAGACGCTCGAAGAGGGTGAACGTCTGATGGGCAGCCCCGAGCAGCCGCCGCTGACACGTTTGCGCGGCTTCTTCCTGGCCCATACCGAGCAGGCCTGCGCCGGTGATTTCCGGGCCGGCTGTTTTCTCGGCAACCTGGGCCAGGAGATGTCCGACAGCTGCGAGGCGATCCGCTGCAAGGTTCAACAAACGCTCTCAGCCAACGCGCGCATGTTTCGCAAGGTGCTGGAGCAGGGCAGGGCGTCTGGGCAACTGGGCCCCGCGATCGACCCGGAGCAGACCGCCGAATTCATTTTCAACGCCTGGGAGGGCACCTTGATGCGCATGAAAGCCGACAAGTCCCGCGCACCGCTGGATGCCTTTCTGGCGCTGTTGCCCAGGCTGCTGGGCGAGAACGTCCCCGGCGCAGGCTGAATTTTTTTCACCAAAGGTAAGACGACTGGTCACTTTTTAATGATACCCGAAGGAGGAATGAACCATGAGTGATATCAGACCCAAAGCTGTTACCAGCAGCGATTTTGAGCAGGAAGTCATCCAATCCGGCCGGCCTGTGCTGGTGGATTTCTGGGCAGAATGGTGCGGCCCCTGCCGCGTGATTGCCCCGGTACTGGATCAGGTAGCGGAAGAGTTTGCCGACCGCGCCCGCGTGCGCAAGGTAGATGTCGACGCCCATCAGGACCTGGCCGGACGCTTTGGCATCCGCTCTATCCCCACCCTGATGGTGTTCAAGGACGGCGAGCCGGTGGAAACCCTCACCGGAGTGCAGTCCCGCACCACTCTAGATGCGGCGCTGGCGCGCCACGTGTAAACGGAGGACTTCAAAATGATTGAACTACTGACCGCCGGCACTCCCAATGGCCGCAAGGTGTCTATTGCCCTCGAGGAGCTGGCACTGCCTTATACGGCTCGCGCCATTGACCTGGGCGCCCTGGAGCAGAAGCAGCCGGAATTCCTGGCCCTGAATCCCAATGGCCGTATCCCGGTCATCGTGGATCACGACAATGACGGTTTCGCGGTATTCGAGTCCGGCGCCATCCTGCACTACCTGGCAGAGAAGGCCGGCCGGCTCCTGCCGGTGGACGTGAAGCAGCGCTCGATCGCCCTGCAGTGGCTGATGTTTCAGATGGGCGGCCTGGGCCCGATGATGGGCCAGGCCAACGTCTTCTACCGCTATGCGGAGGAGAAGATTCCGTTCGCGATCGAACGCTACCAAAAGGAATCCCGCCGATTGCTGGAAGTGCTGGATACACGACTGGCGGAACAGGAGTTTCTGGCGGGCGAGTACTCCATTGCCGACATCGCCGCTTTTCCCTGGGCCCGGAGCCATGCCTGGGGCGGGATCAGCATTGACGGCCTCGAGCATCTGCAGCGCTGGATCGACCAGATCGAGGCGCGCCCTGCAGTGCAGCGCGGCCTGCGCGTGCCGGAGGAGTCCCCGGTGGTCAGTCAGCAGGACGTCGATGACAAAGTCGGCGAGATCAGGAAGTTCGTCGCCTGAAACGTACCCCTACCTGGGTCCAGGGATGGGCCCTTTTTTCAGGCCGCCTGCTCCGCTTCTTCCAGCAATCGGTTGGACAGGGTCAGGAACGCCATTAGCGATCCGTCGGCGTCAATGCGCTCATCGATGACCAGTGCCATGACCTCGCTTTGTGCCGCGCGCACCTCGGCTGCGACATCAGCCGCGTCCGTTTCCGGCTGTGACAGCGCCTCACGCAGGCCCAGCAGCCGCTGGTAAAAGGTATCCAGCCGATCCTTGCGAGATTGACGGCGCTGCCGGCGCACCGTCGCCAGTACGGTACCTGCGGCCAGCATGACCGTGGTCCCCAGTGCCAGCACTTCGGCATAGCGCTCAAGAAAGCTGGGCAGGTCCCGGTCCCGGTAGCGCCGGGCACCGGGGTGCAGGGGCAGGGCCTGGGCGGCCCGTTCGAGATCCGCCAGACCGCGCATTCCCGCCAGGGGATAGGCTGCGGCAATACGTGGCCGCAGGCTATCCAGGCTCATCGCCAGTTGGTACACGATTTCATCGGGCAACTCTTCCCGGGCCACCAGTAGGTTGCTCACCGACAGCGTCAAGGCCGAACTGCCTCCCAGGGAAGGGTAGAGCTGTGCCGGGAGCACAAATGGGCGCAGGAACGGGTAGCGCAGCGCCACGCCTTCGGCGACGCTGCCGTGCATTAGCTGCTGCGGAGCATCGAGGCTGTAGACGCGAAATCCCGGCAGTCGGGCCAGAGCGTCAGGCTCGAGAATGCCGCCGAAGATAAAGTACACGTCCGGCTCCCGGGTAAATGGATCGTCGAGAATTCGGGTGTCTGCGCGAAGGCCGAAATCCCCCGCCAGCGCCTCAGCCAGGCGGTGACCGACGGCGCCCGGCCCTCCCGCCCAGATCGCTCCCCTGCTCAGCAGTTGGCCGAGGTCGGCGGGTGTGTCATCGCCGTGGTAGAGGATATGCAGGACGCTGGGATAGAGCTCAGCCACCAGTGTCAGGCCCGGCTGCGAAGCGCCCGCGTCTTCAATAATGCCCAGGTCTACCTCGCCTTTCTGCAGGGCCGTGCGTAGCTGTGCGCTGCTCTCATAGGCGCGCAGCTCCAGCGTTTGATCGTCAGGTTTCAAACTGGCGATGAGTCTGCCGATGGTGGGCGCCGGTTCCTCTGCGTTCACGCCCAGCGACAGGGCAGCAAGCGCCGCGCCCGGTTTTGACAGCAGCAGCGCAGTGAGGCCTGCGGCAAGCCAGCCGGCCTTCACGGTTCCAGCAGCTTACGGGCGTTGGCGTCTGCGCGTTCCCGGAATCTCAGCGGGTCACTGTTCCAGAGTGTGCGGCCGTTGGTGAATCCGGCCAGCTCGAACAGTAAGAGCTCGCCGTCCTCGACCTTGAAATTGGTGTAGTCGGGGCAGGTCAGGCGGCCCATCGACAGGGTCGCGGCACACCAGCCGCGGTAGCGCGGCAGGTAATCCTCCGGTGCGGCCCGAAAGCGTGCCAGGTTCTCGGCGTTGGCAAAGCGATAGCGCAAGCCGTCGCGCTCGACCTCGACCTCGAACTCGGGAAGGCCCGGCAGTGGTCCACCCGCCTGGTGGTAGGACACCAGGTCGAAGCCGCCCACGCCGATACCATCGGGTGAGCACTGGTGTTGAGCCGTCGCCGGTGCCGCGCATAGCGCTGCAAGTAGCCAACCCAGCCCGAGCAGGACCCGGGCGAGGTCCGGGAGATTACGCCGCATGCTGCCTCCTTGTTTGACCCTGTTGGTCACCCGGCCGCTAGCAAAGTTCAATCAGCGGGACCATGGTCTTGTGTCACATTCAAGCATATCGCCGCCGGAATGCGTGATCTTGGACGCCAGTCACAAAAGCTTATTTGCGTCAGCTTTTGTCCTTCCCTGTCAGAAAGTGCCGTGAAATGATCGCTTCCACTATGACTACACAACCTTTCATTGGCGTTGTCTGCGACGCTAGTTTTTCGGTCCTGGCGGGACGCATCAAGAATGCCGGCTATCGCATCGCGCGGGTATCGCCGGCGATGCTGAAGCCGGGAATGCGGCCCGCTGTCGATATCTGGGTGGTCGACTGCGACGACATGGACGCGGTGGCCGACGATCTCGCCGAGATCGATGCGCCGGTGCTGGCGCTCAGCAACCGGCCGGGTGTTGACGAGCGTATGGCCTACCGCACCTGGTGCGCGCGCATTCTCAAGACCCTGGAAAAGTGGACCGCGGATGCCTGGCACCCGCGCCGGGAAAGCGCTTCCACACCGGACCACTACGCGGCGGTGGAGGGCGTGTGGCTGCTGGCGGGTTCTGTGGGCATGGATACGGCGGTGAGGGATTTTCTCGAGGCCCTTCCGGAGGTTCCCCCGGTGGCCTTTCTGTATGCCCAACATATTCCCGAGGGAGAGCAACTCGCCCTGGTCAACCGCCTGAACAAGGTGAACCGTCACCTGCACACGGTGCTGGCCGTGGGGCGGCACTGGTTCAACCCCTGCCAGATGCTGGTGGTGCCGACCAGCTGTCGGTTGCAGTTCGGGCACCAGGGTGAAGTCTTTAGTCTGAGGGATGCCTGGGGAGGTCGCGTGGATCCCCACATCGATCAACTGATGATGAGTGTTGCGGGGCTCCAACCGCGCCTCACCGGTGCCATCATGTTCAGCGGCGCCAGTACCGATGGCCTGCAGGGTGCCCAGGCGCTCCACGGACTCGGTTGCGAGGTGTGGGCGCAGGATCCGAACACCGCGACAGAGCCCGCCATGCCGCAGGCCATCAACCGGCTGCGCCTGGCGAGCAAAGTGGGCAGCCCGGAGCAGCTTGCGAACTACTTTACGGAGCGATATGCCGATTCGGCTATCGACCTACCCGAGGATTTTAGCCGGGCGCGCGGCCGGGCGCGCCCAGTTCCCAGGTCACGCCGTAAAGATGCCGAGTCAGTTCCTTCCGTCCCAGATGTGCGATTTCCCGGTAGGGGATAGGCGCGCCGATCTCTACGTCAAAACTGTTGCCGATCTTGTTGCTGGCCTCGTGCAGTAGCAGGGCGGCCCGCAGTGTCATGCTGATGCTGCTGGCGAGGTGGAACAGCCGGCTGTTGCGACCATGGAAAAAGACCGGCACCACCGTAGCCTCGGTCTGGTGAATCAGCTTGGCGGTAAAGGTGGTCCAGGGCAGGTCGGCAAACTCTCCGCAGCCGCCGCGCCCGGTGGTGGAAACGCCGCCGCCTGGGAACACCAGCAGCGTGCCGCCCGATTGCAGTACTTTCACGGCGTCCCGCTTGGTTTCGATGTTGCGGCGCCGTGCCTCCCGAGAATCTGAAAAATCCACCGGCAGGAAAAACGGCTCCAGGTCATTGTCGCGGCATAGCAAGGCATGGATCAGGATCTTGAAGTTGCCGCGGGTCCGGGCGGCAATGTCGCACAACATGGTGCCGTCCACCACGCCAAAGGGGTGGTTGGCGATGAACACCAGCGGCCCCTCCCGCGGAATGAGCGCCTCTGCCAGCGGATCGCTGGCGTAGGAAATATCCGCCAGTTCCAGGCCGCGGCTGAAGAAGCGCTCCACTTCGAAGGGCTCGCGCTTGAGCTGGTGGTAGACTTTTTCTACCTTGCGGCGTCCGCTGAGAATCTCCAGCAGAGAAATCAAGCGCGAGCGCAGCCAGGGGTCGCCGGGCTGCACGTAGCTGATCGTCGGCAGCTCGGTGGATAGGGCCTGAGAATTGACGCGGGCTGTCGTCTCATTCATGCCGCGATGTATACCATAGCCCGGTTGTATCCATAAGCGTGGTCCAGTCACACAGGAGCGAACAGCAATGCCCGGCCCGGCCGACATCGACACCATCTACCTGTCGCGCACGGATGTGAATGAACCGCTTTCCAGCTTTTCCCGCTTCGGCTTTTTTCTCGACGACGCCGACTGGCCGTCGGTAGAGCATTACTTCCAGGCCATGAAGTTTGAAGATCCGGACTACCGCGAGCGGATCCGCGCGGCACCGCATCCGAAGAAGGCCCGCCAGTTGGGGCGCTCGCGCTGGAAGCGACTGCGCAGAGACTGGTCTAAGCTGCGTCGGGTGGTCATGACTCGCGCTGTATACATCCGCTGCCGCACCCATGCCGAGGTGGCTGCCCGGCTGCTGGACACTGGCGATGCGCGGCTGGTAGAGAACAACGCCTACGATTACTTCTGGGGCTGCGGCCGCGACCGGCGCGGCCGCAATACCTATGGGGAAGTATTGATGGACGTGCGTCGCAAGCTTCTGGAGGAGGCCAAACCTCCCGGGGAGGTTCCCGGTGCGCCCTGAGCGCGAGATCAACCTGGGGCCAGGTTGGGCTCAAAGGTGGTGATGCGGCCCTTGCCGGTGGTCTTGGACTGGTAGAGCGCCCGGTCGGCCTGGGTATAGAGCTGTTCCGCGTTTTTCAGACTGCTGTCGTAATCGGCAATGCCAATACTGATGGAGACGGAGAATTCTTCCCCTTCGGCAGTCTCGAAGCGGTGCCCGGCAATTGCTGCCAGCAGTCTTTCCGCCGCCCGGGCGCACTGCTCGGAGGTAGTGCGCGGCAACACGCACAGGAACTCCTCGCCACCGATGCGGCCCATGATGTCCCGGTTACGCAGGGAGTTGACGCCGATGTTGGCGACCTCGCGAATGACCATGTCACCCACCGGGTGCCCGTAGCTGTCATTGATGGCCTTGAAATTGTCGACATCGATGAGAATCACCGACAGGCCACCACTGTCCACGGCAATTCGCGGGATCACTTCTTCCAGATAGTTGAAGGTAAAGGCGCGATTGTACAGTCCCGACAAGCCGTCCCGGTGCGACAGCGCCAGGATGCGGCGGTTGTTGCGCCATTGGAACAGCAGGCCGGCCATCACCATCAGGCACAGCGTCACCGCCAGGATGATCAGGTAGCGCTGGGTTTCGTTGGCGGACTGGTGGGTCTCCACCTGCAGGCGGTTGACCTCGGCCTGGCGCTCCAGCAGCGTGATTTCCAGATCCTTGCGCTCGCTTTCCAGTCCGGCACGCAGCATGTTCATGCGGTTGGATGAGCGCCTCTCCATCTGCTTGATGTACTTGCGCTGATAGTTGTCCAGGGTTTGATAGGCCTGCGAAGGCTTGCCGCCGTGAAAATCGATAAGGCTGCGCACATAGTCCAGCTCCAGCATCCAACTGGTGCCTTCCAGCTCGGGTATGCTGCGGAGGATAACCGCGGCCTGCGCGTAGGCGGCTTCAGCGGCCTCTATGTCACCGGTGCGGGCCCTGCACTTGGCCAGTTCCTTGAGGAGTTCAGCATCGAAATCGTCGGGGCCCTGGTATCCCAGCGTCAGCTCGATCTGGGGGGCGGCTCGCGCGCAGTCTCCCTGTTTGGCGAAGGTCATGGCCAGGCCATAGTTGCCCAGGTACAGCCGGCCTTCACCGGGCGCATAACGGGTTTGCTCCAGGTACTCCCGGAAGTACTTCTCGGCCTCTTGCCACCGTTCCGCGTAGCGTAAGGTACTGGCCATCCCGAGGATGGCGGTGGAGGTCTGTTCCTGGTAGCCCAGGCGCTGGAATTCCTCCAGGGCCTTCATGGAGTACTCGAAGGAACGCGGGTAATCGCCCATATAGCCGTACACCGCCCCATAGGAGTCGTCGATCATGGCGATCAGTTCCGGCTGGTTCAGCTCCAGCGCCACCCGATGGGCGAGTTGCAGCTCTTCCAGTGAGGCGTGGTACTGCTCCAGCAGTCCGCGGGTGTAGGCCAGCTCCTGAATGGCGAACACGTACAGCCGCTTCGCGTCGATGTTCAGCGCCTGTTCGGCAACGTCGGCGAGAATCTCGATGCCGCGCCGCAGCTCGCCGTTGCGAATCTCGATGATGCCCGCGTAGCTGTGCAGCCACAGTACCAGCTCCGAACTGGCCCCCGACAGCCGCGCGCCGCGCGCCCGCTCCACGTCCTCCTGGAGTTCCTCGTACATGAACAGCGCGTTGTGGGCCTGGGCTCGCCTGAGCAGATACCAGAGCTGGGTTTCGCCGTCCGCCTGCTCAAACGCCTCCGCTACCGCGCCCAGCTCCTCCAATACCCGGGCCGGTTCGCGGTGCACCTGCTGCTCCATGTCGACCAGGCCGCGGCGCAGGTTCTGGGCGTCAAGCTGCGCCAGAGCGGGCGAGGTTGCGAGCAGACAAAGCAGGGCCAGGGTGGGGAATCGGAGGTGCACGTTGGGGGTCAATATGTGGGACTTGGGGCTGGTTTGGGGCTGTTTGCTTTGGGGCTGTAAGGTGAGCGCCGTATTCTACCCGGCTCATTGGGGTCCAGACTATCAGCCATGTTGCATAGTCAGTTTGGTCTATGGTGTCACGCCCCTTCAGCCGGTGGCAAATGCGCGGGCGGCGCGGCCGCGCTATCATGCCGGCCCGATCCGGCTCCCGCACACAGGAGAATTCCCATGAGCACAGAATCCACCGTTAGCCACCTGGTAGAGCTTGCCGTTCAGGACGGCGGCGTTGCCCTGGTCACACTGAACCGCCCGGAGGCCATGAACGCCCTCAGCGGCGCGCTGCGCAGCGAGTTGTACGACGTCATGCAGGCGATTCGGGAGGACGATGCGGTGAAAGCTGTGGTGCTCACCGGCGCCGGCGAGAAGGCCTTTACTGCCGGTCTCGATCTCAAGGAGCTGGGCAGCGAGGGGAACGTCGGCAAGGAAGCGACCGATCCCGACCCCCGGGTGAATCCCGTCAATGCCATCCGTAGCTGTGGCAAGCCGGTGGTCGGCGCTATCAACGGCGTGGCTATCACCGGTGGTTTCGAGGTGGCGCTGGCCTGCGACATTCTCATTGCTTCCAGCAAGGCCCGCTTTGCTGACACGCATGCCCTGGTGGGTATCATGCCGGGCTGGGGTCTGTCCCAGAAGCTTTCACGCATTGTCGGCCTGGCACGCGCCAAGGAGATGTCCTTTACCGGGCGCTTCATCGATGCCGACACGGCCTGTGAATGGGGCATTGTCAGCCGGGTGGTGGGGCCCGATGAGCTGGTGGCGGAGGCGCTGGCGCTGGCCGAGGACATTGCCTTTATAGACCGCGACTTCCTGAAGGCCTACGGCGAGCTGATCGAAAGCGGCTACAGCATGGGCTTCAGTGAGGCCCTGGCCCACGAGCACCAGCGGTCCTCGGTGGCCAACGCCGATGTGACTGCGGGTGATATAGAAAAGCGCCGCGAGGCGGTCATGGCCCGTGGCCGCGCCCGCCAGTAATCAGCCCGGTAGGGGGCCGGTATCGATCAGCTGGCGGTGGTAGCGTTCGTCGGTCATCTCCACGTGCCACTGTTGGAAGCGGTCCTGTTCCAGGTCGTCGTAGGCCTGCAGCACTGCCTCGTTGACTTCAGGATAAGCCACCTCGTCCCAGGGGCATTCCCGGCGGCTGAAGAAGCGCGCCTCGAGCGATTCCGGCCCCGGCGAGCAGTCGGGGTTTGTCACCCTGCCGCGAAAGCCGACATAGATCTGGTTGATGAAGGTGAGGGTGCCCAGCATATAGAAGTGCAGGGCATCCGGGTCGATCACCAGACCGGCTTCTTCCTCCAGCTCCCGGGCGGCGCCGACGCGTAGCGGTTCAGCCTGCTCCACAAAGCCCCCGGGTATGGCCCACAGGCCCTGTTTGGGTGGAATCGCCCTGCGCACCCACAGCAGGCGTTTTTCAAATGCGATGAAGGTGGTGGCGACGATGGTGGGGTGATCAAAGTGAGGGAGTTGGCAGCGCGCGCAGAAGCCGTGTCCGCGGGTTTCCCCGGCCACCCGGTGGGCAACCAGCGGGCCGCCGCACTCCGGGCAAAAGCTGCTCTTTGGCACGTCCATGGCCGTCACTATAAAGCAATGTGGGCGCCCCCGAAGCCGGGTCCCGGCACGGCCGCGCTGAAGCACTACCGAGTTATGCAGAGGTTCCTTAAACTAGGCGGATCGAGGGGTCCAAAACGGCCCCCGGGAAGTATCAACAGCGTGCTGACTATGAACCCGACCTTTGCCGCGCTGGCGGCGGCTATGACCCTGGCGGCACTGGCCCTGCCGGCGGCGGCCCAGTCGCCGGTGCCGGTCAGTGCCACCGAGGTCACCCGGCGGGAAATTTTTCGCTCGGTGCCCATGACCGGCACGGTGACCTCAGAGCGCAGCGCCCGCCTGTCGGCTGCCACCGAGGGCCTGGTGCATGCCATGAATGTGGACGCCGGCTTCCCGGTTCAGCGCGGTGACGTGCTCATGGAACTGGATCCGGAGCTGACCGAACTGCAGCTGGAAGCCGCGGAGGCCCGGGTCAAGCAGGCCCGCAGTGAACTGGCTGATGCCAGGCGGCGCCTCGATGAGGCAGAAATCCTGGTCCCCAAGGCGAGTATTGCCGAAAGCACCGTGCGTGATCGCGAGGCGGAAGTGGTATTGGACGAGGCCGCCCTGCAGCAGGCGGTCGCGGAGGCGGGTTTCCAGCGCGCGGTGCTGGCGCGGCACCAGGTCAAGGCGCCGTTCGATGGTGTGGTCAGTGCCAAGCTGACCGAGCTGGGCGAGTGGGTCACGCCTGGCCAGCCGGTCTTCGAACTGGTGGCACTGGATGCTATTCGCCTCGATTTCTCGGTGTCGGAAGACTTCCTGCCGGCGATCGCACCCGGCGGCCGGGTCGGCTATTCCCTGAATGCGCGCCCCGGTGAGAGTTTCGCCGGTGAAGTTACCACGGTGGTGCCGGTGACCGACCGCAATGCCCGCACCTTTCTGCTGCGGGTACGCCCGACCAACGAGCAGCCCCTGCTGCTGCCGGGTATGTCGGTAACCGCCACCCTGAAACTCCCCACCGGCCGCGACGGCCTGGTGGTGCCCCGCGATGCCCTGCTGCGCTATCCCGACGGCCGCACGGTGGTGTGGACGGTGGGTGACAACGTCGTGTCGGAACACCGGGTGCAGACCGGCCTGCAGTTCGACGGCATGGTGGAAATCCGCGGCGGCATCGCGCCCGGTGATCGCGTGGTGGTCGAGGGGAATGAGGCACTGCGTGACGGCCAGGCGGTCGAGGTGCGCGCCCCGGTGGCCGTTACCACCCGGGGCGGCTAGACCGTGTTCGAGAAGATCGTCAAACACGGCACGCTGCTTTCGGTGGCGGTGCTGATTTTCTGCGTGCTGGGGATTGTGGCGGCGCTGCGGATTCCCGTGCAGATGATTCCCGACCTGGATATCCGCGTGATCAGCGTGCGCACGAGCTGGCCGGGGGCGACGCCCCAGGACGTGGAAAAAGAAATCCTTATCGAGCAGGAAGAATACCTGCGCACCCTGCCCAACCTCTCGCGCATTATTGCCACGGCCAGCAGCGGCGTGGCTGAGATCGAGCTGGAATTCCCCTTCGGCACCGACATCACCGAGATGCTGATCCGGGTCAACAACGCGCTGAGCCAGGTGCCTTCCTACCCCGAAAGTGTCGACGAGCCGCGCATCTACGCCAACTCCTTCTCCAACAACTCCTTCATGTTCTTCATTGTCACGCCACTGGAAGGCAATCCGCGACAGCTCGATATGGACCTGGTGCGCGACTTTCTCGAAGACAACGTCAAACCGCGTATCTCCCGGGTGCCGGGCATCTCCGAGGTCAACGTCTGGGGCGGTGCCGAGCGCCAGGTGCAGGTGCTGATCGACCCCGCCCGGCTGGCCCAGCGGGGCTTGAGCCTGCAGGACGTGCGCGCCGCTGTGCGCAGCCGCAATCGCGACAGCTCCGGGGGCGAGGTGGAGGCGGGCAAGCGCCAGTACCTGCTGCGTACCGTGGGCCGTTTTGACAGCGTTGACCAGCTCGAAGACCTGGTGCTGTCGCGCCGCGGCGACTCGATAATCCGCCTGGGTGATGTGGCCCGAGTGCAGCTCGATCATTTCGAGAAGCGCTCGGCGGTAGCGTTCAACGGCAGCCCCGGCCTGATGATAGCGCTGCGTCGCCAGAGCGGTTCCAATGTCATCGAGATCAAGCAAGCGGTGCTCAAGGAGTTGCCGCTGATCAACGCTCAGGTGCTGGAGCCCGCCGGCCTGTCCATGGCGCTGATGTCGGACGACGTACGCTACGTCAGCGACTCGGTGCGCAACGTCTGGAAAAATCTGGCTCTTGGAGCGCTGTTCGCCACCCTGGTGATGTACCTGTTTCTGCGCTCGGCTCGCACCACCTTGCTGGGGGTGGTAGGTATTCCCATCTGTATCATCGTCGCCTTCCTGGGTCTGCTGCTGGCCGGGCGCACCATCAACGTCATCTCGCTGGCGGGCATTGCCTTTGCCATCGGCATGACGTTGGATAACAGCATCGTCGTGCTGGAGAGCATCGAGCTCGAGCGGCGCCGGGGCGCCAGCCGGTTTCGCGCCGCCATCGACGGGGTCAGCAAAGTCTGGCCGGCGGTATTTGCCTCCACCATGACCACGGTACTGGTGTTCATCCCGGTAGTGTTCGTTGAGCAGGAGGCGGGCCAGCTCTATTCGGATATCGCCATTGCCATCTCGTCGGCCATCATGGCCTCCATGCTGGTCGCCATCACGGTGCTGCCCACCGCCTCGGCCAATTTCGCCCCGGCCGCCAGCAAGGCGCCTGCGGATTCCCCGCTGCGTCGCCGTACCCTGGGCCTGGTCGCGGCGCTGCTGGCCACACCGCGCCGGCGCTACAGCTGCGTGGGCCTGACGGTGGCCGTCAGCCTGGGCGTGATCCTGCTGCTGACGCCGGCGGCGGAATACCTGCCCGAGGGCGAAGAGCCCAAGATATTTGCCAGCATGAGCGCACCGCCGGGCTACAACCTGCCGGCCATGCAGGCCATCGGTCGCGAGGTGGAGGCCTATTTCCTGCCTCACGTGGGCGCCGACCCGAAGGTTTTCCAGCGCGGTGAGTCACCGGTGCCGGCACTCAACTACATGAATATGCGGGTGCAGGCCGGCGGCCTGCGCATCATTGCCGAGCCTGCCGACAACGGTGATATCCAGGCGCTGATGGATGTGCTCACCGCCAAGTACCGGGAGTATCCCGGCATGCGCGCCTTCGCCGCCCGCGGCTCGATTATTTCCAGCAACGATGGCGGCACCCGCAGCATCAATCTGGATATCGGCGGCTCGAACCTGGAAGACATCTACCAGGTGGCGCTGGCGGCCTATCGCCGCGCCGGCGAGGTGTTCGACAACCCGCGGCTGCAGAGCCAGCCTTCGTCGCTGACGCTGGCGCAGCCGCTGGTTGAACTGCGGCCGCACTGGGAGCGCGCCGCCGAGCTCGGCCTGACAGCGGACAGTCTCGGCTTCACGGTGGCGGCGCTGACCGACGGTGCCTATGTTGACGAATTCTTCCTGGAAGATGACAAGATCGACATCTACCTGTACAGCGATGTCGGCCAGGGCGCCGAACTCGACAATCTCGCCCAGCTACCCGTGTTCACTCCCACCGGCGCGGTGCTGCCGCTGGGCTCACTGGTATCGATTGTCGAAACCGTGGACACCAGCAGCCTGCGCCGGGTAAATGGCCGCCGTACGGTGACCCTCAATATTATCCCGCCGCGCAGTATCCCGCTGGAGACCGGGGTGGCCCGGGTACAGGCGGAGGTGGTGCAGTACCTGCGGGATCGCGGCGAAATCCCCGCCGGCGTGGAGCTGGACATTACCGGCGCCGCCGACCAGCTCGACGCCACTCGCGAGGCGCTGTTCGGCAACTACGCGGTGGCCATCTTCATGATCTACCTGTTGATGGTGGCGATCTTCACCCACTGGG
>JANQGK010000182.1 GCA_028277365.1 Halieaceae bacterium
TCGAGACCGAGCCCATCAACGGCCGCGATATGTTTAGCCGGGTGGCGGCGGTGCAGCAAATCGGCCTGCCCTGGCTGGTGCTGGAAGAGGGCGGCAAGCTCCAGGGCTACGCCTGCGCGGTGCGCTGGAAGGGGCGCGCGGCCTATCAGAACTCGGTGGAGTCGACCATTTACCTGGCCGACGGTCTCGGCGGCCGCGGGCTGGGCACCGTACTATACGGAGAGCTGCTGGCGCAGCTTCGCAACCGCGGCATGCACTGTGCGCTGGGCGGCATCGCATTGCCGAATGCTGCCAGCGTGGCGCTGCACGAGCGCATGGGTTTTGAGAAAGTGGCGCATTTGCGCGAGGTGGGTCGCAAGTTCGATCGTTGGATAGACGTGGGCTATTGGCAGTGCATGCTGGACCACTAATCCTGCTGAGGAGATCGGCTGTAAAGATTCGCACCGTGGCGCTTACTGCGCTGTTAATCGCCGGCGGCTGTAGCAAAACCCCGCTACCGGCCGCCCCGGACCTGGTGCTGACCAATGCGCGCGTCTACACCCTGGACTGGCCCGACCCGGGTAGCGACGGCAGCCCCGATGCCGCCGCCCCCTTTGCCGACGGCTGGCGACCTGATGCCGAAGCGGTGGCCGTGCGCAATGGTGAGATCCTGTTTGTGGGCAGCGCCCGGGACGCCGAAGCCCTGGCCGGAGCGGCGACAGAAATCATCGACCTGGCCGGCGCCACCCTATTGCCAGGCCTGGTGGACAGCCACAGCCACGTGTATCAGCTGGGCCTGTCTCTCAACCGGGTGAGCCTGTACGAGGTCGAGAACGAATCCGAGGCGGTAGCCCGCATTGTCGCGCGTGCGCGGGAAGTACCGCCGGGGGAATGGATAGTGGGCCAGGGCTGGGACGAGGGTCGTTGGGCAGATCATTACCCCGACAAGCGCCTGCTGTCTGCCGCAGTGCCGGACCACCCGGTGTTTATGCGTAGCTTGCACAGCTTTGCAGGCTGGGCCAACCAGGCGGCGCTGGAAGCGGCCGGCATCACTGCGGCTACCCCAGTGCCCGAGGGCGGGGAAATGCGGCTGGATGAGAACGGCGAACCCAATGGCCTGTTCCTGAACCGCGCCGTTCCTTTGATCGAAGACGCGATTCCGCCCCCGGACGAGGCGCAGCAGCGCCGCATTCTGCTGGCTGGCCTGCAGCAAATGGCCGATGATGGCTACGTCACAGTGCACGACGCGGGGCTCAATACTGAGGTGATGAGCTTGCTAGCGGCGCTCGAGTCAGAAAACGCGCTGCCGATCCGCGTCTACGCCATGCTCTCGGTGCGCGATGAAGCGCTGGCCCGGGCCTGGATTGAGCGCGGGCCGGACAGCGATGCCGACAGTTTCCTGGTAACCCGCTCGGTGAAGGCGTTCTACGACGCCGCTCTGGGCTCGCGCGGCGCCAGGCTGCTGGAAGACTATAGCGACCGCCCGGGTCATCGTGGCGTGAGTGGCGCCAACTACGGTTTCAACCAGGCACTGACCCGCGAGCTGATGCTGGCGGGATTCCAGGTGGGTATCCACGCCATCGGGGATGCCGGCAATCGCGAAACGCTGGACTTTATTGCCGGGGTGATCACCGCTGACCCGACCCAGCGTGAGGCGCGCCACCGCATCGAGCATGCTCAGGTGTTCCATCCCGACGACATGAGCCGCCCCGCCGAGTTGGGAGTAGTGCTGTCCATGCAGCCACCCCACGCGGTGGAAGACAAGGCCTGGGCGGAGCAGCGGCTGGGCCCGGAGAGAATCAAGGGCGCCTATGCCTGGCGCAGTCTGCGCCAACATGGCGCGAGGCTGGTATTCAACGCCGACAACCCGGGCTCAGATCACAGCATTTTTTACGGCCTGCACGCTGCCCTCACTCGCCGCGACAAGGATCGAGAGCCACCCACCGGCTGGTACCCGGGTGAGGCACTCACTATCGACGAGGTGGTGCGCGCATGTACTCGCTGGCCGGCCTATGCCGGTTTCCGAGAGCAACATACGGGGGTGGTTCGCGTGGGTGCCTGGGCCGACCTGACTGTGATGGATGTCGACCCCTTCGTGCTGTCTGAGACTGCCCCCGGCGACATTCTTGACGGGCGCATATTAATGACACTGGTCAACGGCCGCGTGGTAGCCGATAAGCGCTAGTCGGCGGGTCGGCTGAACTGCCCCTTGCGCAGGAAGTGCGCCACCTGGTGCATGACCTCTTCGTTACGCATCATAAAGGTATGGGTGGCGGGAACGGTCAGGAAGTCGTTCATGCCTTCCAGCTGCGTGCGCACCACCGATACCTTGCCGTCGTCCTCGCCGGGGATGATGCTGGAGAGCATTGGGTTGATGGATGCCGTGCCAGCGATGATGCCCAACTCAAACTCCGCCGGGCCCAGTGCCAGAGGCAGCGAATCCGGCCCGGTACCCAACTGCAGCCCGGCCTCTCCGTTCAGCCATTCGAAACCGGGCATGGTGCCCAGCTTGTCCACCACCTCGCTGCCCTGGTTGGGCGGCCCCAGCATAACCACCCGGCCCAGGCTATCCAACGGGTGGTGGGTCAGGTACTGGCGCACCAGGATGCCGCCCATGGAATGCGTCACAAAGTGCGCTTTGGCGGGCGCTGCGCACTGGTCCAATGCCTCGGGGATTGCCACATTTGCCAGTTCCTCGATGCGGTAGCGCCGCGAGGGATAGTCGACGTTCACCACCTGATAACCGCGTTTGCCCAGGAACTCGGCCATGGCTTGCATGGAACCCGCGCTGCGGGCGAGCCCGTGCAGGAGGATTACACACTCCGCCTGCACGGGCAGCGCTACTAGCGCAGTGAGCAGCAGGGCTGCCCTCACGTCGCCGCACCCAGGCCGCGCAACCGGGCCAGCACCGACTGCAAATGGGCGCTGGCATCATCGTGCCCGGCGTCCGTCAGGGCGCGATCCACCGGCGAGTCATTGACCCGAGAGAGGGCCTCTTCCATGCCGGCCTCGAGGTGGTCGCTGCTGGCGACGTTGCCGGTGATGGCGGCACGGGTTTCGCGTAGCGCGGCCAGTCGCCCGGCGACCGTCTGCCCGGCGGGGGTGCCGGCCCGCTGGCGCTGCACCTGGGACGCCAGCAACGTAATCTCGCGCCGGTGCTCGCGGGTTTCCGCCAGCAGTCTGCGCAGGGCGCTTTCCTCAGCTGAAATCAATTTGCAGATCTCCACGTGGCGCCGCTTTGCGGTCTCCAGTTCTGTCTCTAAGCCTGCAATCTCCCTGGCGGACAGCTCCAGCAGCGCCTCGGTGCGCTCAGCCTCGGACAGCCGCCGCAGCTGCTCTTCGCGTTGGCTGATACGCCGCTCGAGGCGAGCGAACTCCTCCTCCAGCTCGCGCCGTGTTGCGATAGTGGCGGCGAGCGCGTCGCGCCGCTGCGCCAGCAGTGCTTCGGCTTCGACGATTTCCTGGCGATAGATGCGAATCGCGTTCGCGTCGGTGACCTGTTCCACCGACTCTCGAATACCGGCGCGGAACAGTGTGTTTAGCTTGTCGAATACGCTCATGTTACACCTCATCCAGTTCGCGGATCATTTTTGACGTGCGCGCTTCGCTGATGCGGTTGTGCAGGCGCTGGGCCTCGTGATCATCGCGGATCGTCTTGGACAGGGTGATGGTGGAAAACACCAGGAACAGTGAGCTGATCAGAAAGTAGCCCTTAACCACCAGCGGCCCGGGCAGCATGTACACGCCGATGAGAGTGGACGCCATGGCGGTGGCAAAGGCGATTTTTACGAAAAAGTCCCATTGGGACGAGCTGTCGTTGATACTGTAGTCGTGCATGGTCGGTTCCTCCGTGTCGTTAGCCGACGCCGGCAGTGTCACCAGTCCTCGCCGCTGCACTCAAGCACTACTCGCATAGCATCACCTGCGTGTCCCCGTCGTACTACCTGGCGCTACCATCAAAGGCTGACGAGGGCGGGAAACGTCAATTGTGCAACAGGTGGGCTTCCAGAGCGCTGCGACGGCCCGCCGACTTTCGGCCGGCGAGGTGCGGCCGGCGAGGTGCGGCCGGCGAGGTGCGGCCGGCGAGGTGCGGCCGGCGAGACTAGCCGACCTGACGCGGCGGGGTGCCGTCGATCGGTAGCACGTTTTCAGGCAGATCGATCAGGCCCTTGCGCTGCAGAAAGGGAATAAGCTCGTCGCTGGACAGGGCGCCACTGAAGAAATAACCCTGGATGAAGTCACAGCCGCTGCCCAACAGGTACTCGTACTGATCTGCCGTTTCCACGCCCTCGGCAAGAACGTTGAGGTCCAGTGCCTGGGCCAGGGCAATAATCGAACTGGCGATGGCCTGATCGTTGCGGTCCTGGGTGATCTCCTTGACGAAAGAGCGGTCGATCTTCAGCGTGCTGATCGGAAAGCGTTTGAGGTAAGCCAGGGAGGAGTAGCCGGTGCCAAAGTCGTCGATGGAAATGCTGACGCCTAGCTCCTTAAGCTGCGACATCGTATCGACGCTGAACTCGATGTCGCGCATGGCGACACTCTCGGTAATCTCTACCCCCAGCATGCGCGGTGGCACGCCGGCGGCCCGCAGGATCTGGCGAATTTCCATCGCCAGGTTGGATTGATCGAACTGCGCGGCGGAGAGGTTGACGCCCACTCTCAGCTCGATCCCGTAGCGAGTTTTCCAGAAGTTGATGTGCTCGCAGACGCTTTCGATGATCCAGCGCCCCAGCGGCAGGATCAGGCCGGACTCCTCCGCAACGGGAATAAACTCGGCGGGGGAAACCGGACCGTACTTCTCCGATTCCCAGCGCACCAGCGCCTCGACGTTGGATACCTTGCCGTCGTCGGCATTGATGATGGGCTGGAAGTGCAGATGGAACTTACGCTCCTCAAGAGCGCGCTGCATCTCGTCACGCCATTCGATATAGCGCAGAGCGCGGGTGTACATGTCTTGGTCGAAGACAGTGTGCGAACCCTTACCTACGGCTTTGGCGCGGTGCATGGCGGTATCGGCATCGCGCACCATGTCTTCGGGAGAGTTGTAGTGCTCGTGACTGATCACGATGCCTATACAGGAGGAGATATCAATGATGCGATTGTTGATCTCAAAGCTGGCGTTGAACTGGGCCTTGATTTCTTCCACCGTATCCATGACTTCCTGAAGAGTGGCGCGATTCTCCAGCAGCACGCCGAAGATGTCGCCGCCAAAGCGCGACAGCGTATCGGCCTGGCCCAGCACGTAGCTGATGCGACGGCTGACCTCGATGATCAAATGGTCGCCGGCGCCGTGGCCCAGGCCTTCGTTGACCGCGCGAAACTGGTCGAGGTCGAGAAACAGCACCGCAAAGCGGTCTTCGTCGCGCTGTCGCGAGCGAAAAATTGCGTTGCCCACGCGGTCCAGGAACAGGGTGCGGTTGGGCAGGCTGGTGAGCGGGTCGTAGAAGGCATTGCGGCGAATCTGGGTCTCATACCCAAGCTGTTGGCTGATGTCCCGCAGGCACACCACCATGCCGATAGATTCCTCGTGGCGGCCATCTCCGGGAATAGGCTTGGCGTTTATCTCCACCGGCAGCTCGCTGCCGTCGCGGCTGATCAGGTGCTGGCGTACATCGCGTAGGCTGCGGCCTTCGCGCAGCACCGTGGACTTAAGGTCGATGCCTTGGCCGCGGCTTTCGAAGTCGCGAAGCTCCAGCAGTTGGCGGATGGACATACCACGGATCTCGGTGGCGCTGGTGCGGGTAAGCACCTCCGCCACCGGGTTCATGATCGCCACGCGGCCGCTGCGGTCGGTGCCGATAACGCCCTCGCTGATATTGCTGATGGTGGTGTTGAGGCGACCCTCGGTCTCCAGCAGCATCCGCTCGGTACGGTGCTTGTAGAGGGCGATCTCGATATTGATTTCCAGCTCCCGGTTGTCAAAAGGCTTGAGGATGTAGCCATAGGGAGCGGCAATCTTGGCGCGTTGCAGCGTTTCGTCATTTGAATAGGCAGTACAGAAAATGATGGGCACATCCATGCGACGGTGGATGGTCTCGGCGGCCTCGATACCGTCAATGTGATCGCGCAGGTGGATATCCATCATGATAAGGTCTGGCGTGGTCTCCAGGGCGCTGCTAATGGCGTCCGAGCCCCTGCCCACCGTGCACACCACTTCGTATTCCATCTGCCGCAACCGCGAGGCGATATCCTTGCAGACCAGCACTTCGTCTTCCACGACCATTATTTTCGCTTTTGGCATTACTTCTTCCTCGGGAAGTCGACGGCGAACTCGGCGCCGCTGTTACTGTGGTAGCGCCAGCTACCGTCGAGTTGCTCGGTAAGAATTCGCACAATCTCCAGCCCCATGGAGCTGGCGGTTTCGAGGTCCATGCCCTCTTCGATGCCATTGCCGTCGTCGCTGACGGAGAAGTGGTAGCTATCACCATCTTCACCGGCCTTAAAGGCGACGCGAATGTGTCCCTCGCCCTCGCGACCGTGATAACCGTGCTTGAGTGAGTTCGATACCAGTTCGTTGATGATCAGGCCGCAGGGTACGGCGGTGTCGATATCCAGGTAGACATCTTCCACGTCAAGCTCCAGGGAAATGGCCAGCCGGTCAAAGCGATAAAAACGCACCAGGCCGTTGGTCAACATCTGGATGTATTCTTGGAAGTTGATCTCGAGCAGGCTGTCCGAGCGGTAGAGGTTCTCGTGTATCAGCGCCATGGACTTGATGCGCTGCTGGCTCTCGGTGAGCAGCGTCTGGAAGCGTTCGTCCATGACCGAGTCAGCCTGGATGTTCAGCAGGCTGGAGATCACCTGCATGTTGTTCTTAACACGATGGTGGACTTCTTTCAGCAGTACTTCCTTCTCGCGTAGGGAGCGCGACAATTCCTGCTGGGCCGTCTTGTGGCCGGTAATCTCACTTTCCAGCGCCGCGGTGCGTTCGGCTACCAGGGCTTCAAGCTGCTCGTTGTAACGGCGCTGCTCCTCCCGGTGCAGGCGCACGCTATAGGCCTGAGCGGTGCCGTACACCACGCCAATGGCGACCATGGTATACAGGGCCATGGCCCACCATGTTGCCCAGGGCGCCGGGGCAACGGACACGTCGATGGATAGTCCTTTCTCGTTCCAGAGTCCGTCATTGTTACTGCCCTGCACTCGAAAGGTGTAGTCGCCCGGCCCGAGGTTGGTGTAAGTCGCCTGCCGGATGCCGTTGGCGCTGACCCATTCACGGTCAAAACCGGCGAGCATGTAGCGGTACTGATTTTTGGTGGGGTTCGTGTAGTCCAGTGCCGAGAATTCAAACCCGACCACGTAGTCGTCATAGCTCAGGTCAATGGACTGCAGCTCGTAGGGAGGCTGCTCCAGCTGGAACTCCTTGTTGAACTTGGTGAAACGCGTTAGCTGAACCGGAGGCTCGTGAGTGTTGATCCTCACATCCTCTGGGTAGAAAACGTTGAAGCCGTTGGATCCGCCGAACAGCATTTTGCCGTCAGCCGTTTTGAGATACGCACCATTGTTGAAGTCTTTGCCCTGCAGGCCATGAATGGCATCGTAGTTTGTGAACGCACCGGTTGCAGGGTCATAGTCTGAAAGGCCCTTGCTGTGGCTGATCCATATTCTCCCGGTGCTGTCTTCCAGCAACCCGTAGATCGCGCTGCTGGGCAAACCCTCGTCAAAGTTGAAGTGCTCCCATTTGCCGCCGAAATAGCGGTCGAGGCCTGTATCACGCGTGCCCACCCAGAGCGCATCCTCAGTTTGAAGCAGGCTGATAATATGGTTCCCGCTTATGGAGTTCGCATCTTCAGGCGCGACGCGCATGACCTCGACCGACTCAGCGTCTGGGTCGAATCTGATCACTCCACTGCCGTCGCTGGCCAGCCAGAGCTTGCCGTCCAGCCCCTCCTCTATGTCGATGAGGAAATAGTTGGGGAACTCCTGTGATGTTTCACTTGGGAAGCGTTTAAAGCGTCCTTCGCCCAGGTACAGATTCAGCCCACCGCCGTAGGTGGCAATCCATATGCGGCCCTTTTTGTCCTGCAGCATGCTGGCAATCGCGTTGGAGCTAATACTGCTGGGATCGGCCTTGTCGAACTGAAAATGCTCGAACTTCCCCGTGAGGTTGTTGAGAAGGCTTATCCCGCGACTCATGGTGCCCACCCAAAGCCGGCCCTGGCTGTCGTTGAGCAGCGAAATAACGACGTCATCAACAAGTTCGCCCCTCTCAGGATCGCCTGCCGATATCGATCGGAAACTGTTGGCGGCTGTGTCCCATACATTGAGACCGCCGCCAATTGTGCCTATCCAGATGTTGCCTTCGCCGTCCTCCGCGAAGGAGGTCACCCGGTCACTGCTAAGTGTTCCTCGGGTGGCTGTGTTTCGCTTAACATGCGCAAACGTCCTTACCTCTGGGTTCCACTTGCTGATTCCGTTAAAGGTGCCAACCCATATCACGTTGCCGCGATCTTGCATTACCTCGTAGACAACGTCGTCGCTTAGACTGGATGGTCGACTGGGATCGTGGCGGTAATGGTGGAATGCTTCATGCTCGGCGATCCAGAGATTCAGCCCGCGGTCAGTCGCAATCCATATTCTGCTCTCGTGGTCCTGAAAAATTCTCCGGATTCGGTTTGAACTCAAGCTCCTCGGATCGTTGGCGTCGAAGGAGTACCTCTTTACGTCTCCTTGATGACTCACTACTGCCAGGCCGCCGCGCTGAGTCCCCACCCATACCTGGCCATCTTTGTCGATCAAGAGACTGCGAATGTCACGATCGCCCGTTGATCCATCGGCGTCAGGGCGGTAAGGGATAGATAGTCTTTCGCGGGTGACGGGGTCCAGTCGTATCAGGCCCTCGGTCTGGGTGCCGACCCATAGATGACCGTGTTCGTCTTCCTCGACGTCACGCACGCCTGGTCTGGTGTCGTTGCCACCTTCAAGGCTGAATGTAATGACGTGGGAAAAACTACCGTCTTCATTGAGCTTGCTCAGGCCCACTCGCGTGCCGACCCAAAGCGTTCCGTCCCGCGTCTGGTAGATAACTCTGACACTGTTGTGGGGAAGGCTGGCTGAGTCGCTCGGATCATGACGGAAGTGTTGAAACGTTTTAGTGCGCTCGTCGAACAGATTCAGTCCATCGTCAGTGGCGATCCAAATCTGGCCATCGCGATCCTCGAAGATGTCGTAGATCCAACCGCTGGAGAGGCTCCTGCTGTCCTCAGGGTCGTAGTTGAAGACTTCAAACTTGTATCCGTCGAACCGGTTCAAGCCCTGCTGGGTACCGATCCAGATGAATCCCTTGGAGTCCTGAATAATGCGGCGCGCAGTGGAGTGGGAGAGCCCGTCGTCAGAGGTCAATCGCGAGAACTCAACTTCGCGGTTTTGCGGGAAAATGCTTTTCGTCGATTGGGCGAGAGCCGAAGAAGTCAACAGGCAGAACGCCAGCCCAAAAACAAAAAAGGCCCCCTTGCGGGGGCTAAGTTGGCTACGTGCTGCAAACAAGGGGTCCGACGATGTCGCTTCCGTGATCAAACACCGGTCCCCTATCCGTTAGCCGGAGCGTTGTCTCCACTCCTGGCTGTCATTCCAATTACCAATAATTCGCTGGCGCCTTAGGCAACTGCGCGGTTCGCAACATACTCGTCATCAGCATTCACATCTTCCCAGACGAGGCCGGCGAGCTGCTGCGCGTCTTCGCTACTAGTCGCGTCTTCCCAGATGAGGCCGGCGAGCTGCTGCGCGTCTTCGCTACTAGTAGTAGCGTCTTCCCAGATGAGTCCGGCGACTTGCTGCGCGTCATGGCTAGTCGCGTCTTCCCAGATGAGGCCAGCAAGCTGCTGCGCGTCTTCGCTACTAGTCGCGTCTTCCCAGATGAGTCCGGCAAGCTGCTGCGCGTCATCGCTACTAGTCGCATCTTCCCAGATGAGGCCGGCGACTTGCTGCGCGTCATAGCTAGTCGCATCTTCCCAGATCAGGCCCGCGGTATAGGTATAGTCGTCACCGCCCGCGCTCTCGTCGTCCCGGTCTTCCCAGACATAGCCCGCAATCGCGTCGTCGTGCGTGGTGTCATCATCGCGGTCCTCCCAGACATAACCCGCGACAGATTCCTCGCCGGTAGTATCGTCATCTCGATCGTCCCATATGTGACCAGAGACGGTGGGCAGCGTGTTGGCTGGCACATCACCACTGATGGAGGCCGTGATCGCGAGGATCGCGAGGGCGGCAGTAGCGGCGATGGCGCCGAGGATGCGCAGGGCGCCCTTGGCACTCTGCATGGGCAGTACGTGTGAAGCGGAAGTATTTTCGGTTTGCAGATTTACGAGCTCAGAAGAAATTGTCTTATTCACTGGGTTTATCCCCTGTTTATGTTGTTTGTTGTGTTGTCCGGCAGTCCGCTCGGTGCATAGGACCCTATGCACCCACCAAACCCACCAATCCTTGGCACTAGCCACACTGCCAGATTGGAAACGTCTCCCTACAAGTGCTATGAGCAATTACCGTGCCTGGTTCACGACTCACCGAGACAATTAATCATAATTTTTCTAACTGATTGATTTATAAGAGTTAAATTGAAGGATTTGCGGGGAGGCGTGCCGAGATCGGCCAAGCAAAAAATGGCGAACTGAGGCGTCAGAATTTACTTTGGCGAATGAATTCGCTGATTCTTGCGCGAATCGGGGAAATATTCGTCAGATTTTACCAGTCAGCGAGCTGGCTGAGCTGGCGGCGGTAGGTGGGAGGTGAGACCCCGGCCAGGGCGGCTGCCTCGGCCTGATTGCGAGCGTGTTCGTTGATCAGAGTGAGCAGCAGGTTCTGCAGGTGGCTCACTGGTTCCAGCGCTTCCCGCTGTGTTACCACAAGCCATTTGGGCAGCATGGCGACCACCGCTTGCCAGTGCGACTGGGCCTCGGCGGGGCGGCCTTCGTTGTCGGCCTGGTAGCGGGCCAGCTTGCGGCGCAGGGTGCTCTCGGGAATCTTGAGTGTAGCCGCTGCCCGCAGATTGACCTGGCCGTGCAGTTCCAGGGCTGCCAGGATCAGGTCCTGCTCCAGCCATTGGCTCAGCGGCAGTAGTGCATGGTTGTCCAGGCAGTAGGCCAGCTGTTCTGCCAGCGCTTCCTTAAGGGAAGTTTCAAGCTCCACCAGGCTGTCTTGTTCCTGGGTCGCTGGCGGCGGGGTGGCGGCAGAGGCTGCCGCGGGCCGTTCTGCGAGGTCAGCGGGCAGGTCGAGCTCAGGTACATCGATTTCCATACCCTGGCACAGAATCACCGCCCGTATCAGCTTATTGCGTAGCTCGCGCACATTGCCGGGCCAATGGTAGCTGCGCATGGCCGCCGACGCCGCAGGGGTGAAGCCGCGAATGTCGCGGTCGTACTGAGCGGCACAGCTACGCAGGAAATGACCCGCGAGAAACTCTACGTCTCCATTCCGTAGTCGCAGCGGTGGGGAATGCACGTTGAAGACGTTGAGCCGGTAGTAGAGGTCCTCCCGAAACCGACCCTGGCGGATGTCTTCCTGGAGATCCACGTTGGTGGCGGCGATGATGCGCGTGTTCACGGTTTCCGTCTGGGTGCTGCCCACGGCGGTGAACTGCTTGTCCTGCACCACGCGCAACAGCTTGACCTGCACATTCAGCGGCAGTTCGCCGATCTCATCGAGCAGCAGGGTGCCGCCGTCTGCTTCCTTCAGCTTGCCGGGTGCGCTCTGAGTGGCGCCGGTAAAGGCGCCGCGCACATGGCCGAACAGTTCCCGCTCGATGAGCGTACTGACTACCGCGCCGCAGTCGACAATCACGAACGGCGCCTTGGCCCGGCTGCTCAGGCGGTGGATTTCACTGGCTATCACTTCTTTGCCGGTGCCTGACTCGCCGGTGATGAGCACGGTTTCATCGGTGGGCGCGACCAGCCGGATCAGTTGAACCACCTCGTTCATCACATCGGACTGGTACAGCAATTCACTGCGACCTTCACCATCGGTCTGCATCGGCACCTGGGCCGCCTGGCTGCGGCCGGCACCAGGCCCACCGAGGTAGGCCACCAGCGACTGCATTAACAGCAGGTCCTGCTGACGCAACCGGCTTTCCGATTCGCCGCTATCCAGGTAGAGCAAGCCCGCGCCACCGCCACCCATATTGGCGCCAAAGCTCACAGGGACCCACCAACGATTGCCGTCCTGCAGTGGCACTGTGTCGGCGAGGGTGCTGTCCAGGTCGGGGCAGGTTCCCA
>JANQGK010000048.1 GCA_028277365.1 Halieaceae bacterium
AATCGCCAGCCCTGAACAACAGGACCATAGCTCAGTTGGTTAGAGCGCTACCTTGACATGGTAGAGGTCGGCGGTTCGAATCCGCCTGGTCCTACCAAACAAAAAGGCCCACCCCATTCGGGGTGGGCCTTTTTGTTTGGCGGGATTAGGTGCCAGATTCGAACCGCTGTTCGATTGAATGCGACCACAGGAGCATTCAAGACGCCCGCAGCGCGCAAAGCGCGCGAGGACGCCCGAAGGGTCAGAACGCCCCAAAGGGTGTTCTGATCAATCCGGCTGGCGCGGCCGCCAGGCCGCAGTCGTGACGCAAACTCAAACCGATATTCGTCAGGCGCGGTTCGACAGATTGCGACCAAAGGAGCAATTTAGACGCCCGCAGGCCAGAGGCCGAGGACGCCCGGAGGGTGGTTACGCCCCAAAGGGCGTAACCATCGATCCGCCTGGTCCCTGGTGTTCGGTGGCACCACAGGAGCATTCAAGACGCCCGCAGGCCAGAGGCCGAGGAGGGCCTGCCCCGCTTTTCGGGTACGCCCGAAGGGTCAGAACAGCCTGCACGGCCCGCCCCAAAGGGTGTTCTGATCAATCCGGCTGGCGCGGCCGCAGCCGGTTCCCCCCAAACGACCTAAGCCGTCAGCTTAGGTTTCACCCCGTTCATTGCTGACTAAACTCCAACAGTATTCCTTGTAATTGGGAGCCGCCCCATGCCTACCCCAGTCAGCTTCGCCTCGTTCAACCTCTACAACTTCCAGGCTGCCGGTAAAACCAAGCGCAGCAATACGCCGGTTTCCGACCAGGAGTATGCGCTGCAGCGCGACTGGACCGTCAACAAGCTGCGCGAGCTCGATGCCGACGTTATCGCCGTCCAGGAGCTTTGGAGCAAGAGTTGCCTGGAAGACGTGCTGAGTCATCCCGGGCTTGAGGACTATACGGCGCACTACATTGGCGACAACTGGTACGACATTGCCAACGCCCTGATCGTGCGCAAGCCCTGGAGCGTGAAAGGCGACCTGGAGGTCATCAAAGACTTCCCCTTTAAACAGCTCGTGAAGATGGAAGACAGTAGCGGTGAGGATGACGAAGTGTCGGTAGACATCAGGCGCTTCTCGCGGAGTATTCTGAAGGCAAGGATCAAGTCGACCAGCAGCAGGACCCCTGCCATTACGGTGTTTGTCTGTCACCTCAAGTCCAAGTTGCCGGCCAGGCCCCAAGGCGTGCAGCGCCAGTACAAAGCGGCCGTGGGTAGCGCATTGTCAACCATACGGCGCACGGCGGAGGCGACGGCACTCAGAATGATGTTGGTGGATCACATGACAGGCGCGTCCACGCCAACGGTGGTTCTGGGAGATTTGAATGACGATCCGTTGAGCAACACGCTCACCCTGATCACCGAGCAGCCGACCATGACCCGGCGGTCGCGCGGCAGGGACAAGTCGCTCTACAGCGCGCTTTTCCTTGAGCAGCTCCGGAGCTTCAGAGATGTCTTCTACACGCACGAGCACGCCAACCACAAAGGCGTCCTCGATCATGTGCTGGTGTCAGAGGAGTTCTTTGAGGCCTCCGACGATTCGAAATGGAAGCTCGAAGAAGTCGTGATTCTCAACGACCACATCGACGACAAGCAGAAGCACACCTCCGATCACGGCATCATCAAGGCCAGCTTCAGGTAGCCCTAACGGGACCTATGGTCTGAGCCTGATCTCTCAGATCCGAATCTTTAGACTGCCTGCTTCCAGGGTGGCCTGGTACGACCTGAGTGGTCGCCGCGCCATGCCGCTCTCCCTCACGCCATCGAGGGTGAAGACCGAGCTGCCGAGGCTCGGACACCGAAAACGCGCGTCGCTATGGTCGTACTCCAGCTCGACGTTTCGATGCGTGCAGAGCAGGGACGCGACCGCGTACTCGTTCTCCGCTACCCGCGCGATGATCAGTCCGTCCGGTGTATCGGCATTACGCACTTTCACTGCGCCGCCAATCTGCTGCAGTGTCGGCTCGGCGGCCAGGTCTACGCTCAGGATCGAGCCGTCAAAGGAGACGGCATCAGGCTCCGCGGCGGGCGTTTCGCTGATTCCGGTGTACATGGCGCAACCGCTGATTCCGCACAAACAGGCGGATACCACGGTAACTGTTACGGCGCTTTTCTGAAGAAATTCTCGCCTGTTAACGCTGTCCACTTTCATTGTCCGATTCCTCATCTCCCCGCGAAGGTGGGGTTGAGATGCCCAGTGTCCAGAGACTTGGTATGGCTCAGTTAAGCGCGTCTGAGGAAAACGGGCTTCACGCCACTGTCCAGGGGTTGTTGGGTGAAGAACCCAGTGACGGTAGCAGCGCTGTGAGGCCGCTTAAAGCGCTGCAAATCAATGAAGTGGCGATTTTTCAGGCATCGGGCAGGCTGTTCGAGGCAGGGATCACCAGTCCCGCATCCAGCGGGTCGCAGCAGCGAGCCACTTTAGCTTGTGGATGGAATGAGCGCCGAGATTCAGGAGCGCTACTCACCGAAGTGCGCCAGCACCGCCCCGTACACCGCCATGGCATCCCACAGGTTCTGCAGGCGAATGTTTTCGTTCTCGGCGTGCTGGTTGTTGTCGTGGTTGGCCAGCGGCAGGATGATAATCGGCGCGCTCAGCCGGCTGCCGAACTCGTGCAGGGGCAGGCTGCCGCCCATGGTGGGCGTGACGATGAGGTCCGGGGAAATCTCCCGCATCAGTCTGGTGAGTCGCTGCGCCATGGGGTCATCCAGTTTGGTGCGAAGCGCCGGGTATCCGGAGTCCTTCCACTCCATCTTCGCGACTTTCGGGTGCATGCGCAGAATGTCGGCAGTGGGCTCCTCGTACACCACGTGAAAGCCATGTGCCTTCACATGGTTTTCGAGCAGCTTGCGGGTGCTCGCCGGCGTCTGGTCCGGCACCAGCCTTAGGTCGATGGAGGCCGTGGCGGTGGAGAGGACGATATTGCGCCCTTTATTGCCAACCCCGCCGGCGACGAAGCCGCGCATGTTCAGCGCCGGCAGGGCGATCAGCTCTTCCAGGCGGGCGCCGTCTCCCTCGGGTGTGTTCACCGAAAGTTCGTCTTTGAGTGTCTCGGTGACATCCGGCATGCCTTCGATGGCCTCCATCTCCAGCTCGCTGAGCGGGGTGACATTGTCGTAATAACCCTTGACGAGAATGCGCCCGGACTCATCCCGCATGCTGGTCAACAGATAGGCCAGCGACATGATCGGGTTGGGGGACCAGTTGCCGTAGTGGCCAGAGTGCAGAGGACGGGTGGCGCCGTAGGTGGTGATATCGACGGTAGTGGAGCCGCGCACTCCGAACACGATCTGGGTGCGGCGCGACTGGTGCATGGGGCCGTCGCAGAACAGCAGCACGTCGGCCTGCAGCAGCTTGCCGTGTTTGTCGATGACCTTGCCGACGGTGGGGGAGCCCATTTCTTCCTCGCCGTCCAGGAACAGCTTGATGTTCACCGAGCGGTCGATGCCCGCCGCTTGCATGGCATCCAGGGTGTGAATCAGTGCGATCACCGGCATCTTGTCGTCGCCGGCGGATCGGGCGTACAGACGCCACTCAGGTCCAAAGGGGCCCCGCACCTGGTTGATGTCGACCGGTTTGCCATCTGGAAGCGGGCCGTCCAGCAGGGTGGGAGAGAAGGCGGGGTACCGCCAGTTCTCTTCCTGCACCGGCTGGCCATCAAAGTGGGCGTAGATCAGCACGGTTTCGGTGGCGCCGGGGGTCGGCAGCTCGGCGTAGATGTAAGGCGCGCCGCCTTCCTGCAGCGTTTGTGTCGAGAAACCGCGTTTTTTCAGCAGCCCGCTGATGTGTTCGGCATTGAGCTGCATGCTGTCGAGGTCGACAGCCACGTTGGGGATGGCCAACAAGTCGGCGAAGTCGGTCACGATCTGCGCCTCGTGCTGACTGCGATAGCTGTCGATAGCCTGCCGGGTGGCACCCACTTCACCGCTGAACCGATCGTCAGCGTTGGAGCACAGTGGCGAAAGCAGAGCACACGCAATGGCTGCGCGAACGACGGGCGTGATGAGCAGTATAGGTTGGTGCATGGCTCTTCCGCGGTTCAGGAAATGAACGCGCAGTGTACCGAAATCTACAGGAGCGTCAGCCCCCGCGTCTGCTGCCGGTCGCGTGCCCGGCCACCGTCAGTGCAGGTGTGAACACTAAACCACGTGGAACCAGGCGCTGAGACCCAGCGAGCCCACAAATACCAGTGCCAGGATGAGGCAGTAGCCGGGGTAGTCCAGCAGTGAGTGATCGTTCTGTTGGTGCTGCATGTTGAGTGCGTGTGTTTGTTTGCGATGTGCTCAAGATACGCGCCGAACCGGCATCAGGAAAATGGATTGTCTAGCTAAAGTCGATCAGTTTTTTGAATGGCGTCGTCGCTGGCTGCCGGGTTTCTGATCGCGAGCAGCCGCTCCTTACCTGCTAGTGCTGTATTTGGAGAAGCCATCGACAAAGGAAACTGGAAAAAGCGAATGCGGCCCCGGGGGCCGCATTCAAACGTGCAGAGTGCTTGCTCGGCTGATCGCTTACAGCTCGATGGCGGGCACCGCTTCAATCCGGGGCCAGTACTCGTCTGCCTCGACGATATGGCCGGGGATATCCTTGTTCCAGGTCTTGGCGACCGACAGGTTCTTGTTGACGTAGAGCTGCCCGTCTACCACCTTGAAGGCCTTGCCGTCGACCGAGAACTTCTTGCCGAAGGTGGCGCCAAAGGCACAGAAGCCGCCGTAGGCCGGCGCGTACTTCTCGGGGTTGGCCACGAACAGGTCGCGGTTGGCCTCGCTGGCGAAGCGGTAGATCGCGTCGTTGTAGACCGCGGTGA
>JANQGK010000060.1 GCA_028277365.1 Halieaceae bacterium
TCGTCGTTCATTTGGAACCACCAAACGTCTCTCCTCGCGTCTCGATTGGCGCTGGTTCAGTCTCAACAGGGCCAACTCAGTGAGTGTGAACAGGCCCTACTACTTGCTTTCGCCTTCCTTCAGCTGCGCCGTATCTGCGGTGGCGTCTGTATCGTCGCCTTCCTGCGCCTCAGTGCTTTCTTTCTCTTCCTTGTCACCGTCGGCGCTCACCGAACTGCGGAAGCCCTTGATCGCCGCGCCCAGGTCGCTGCCCAGGCCGCGCAGTCGCTTCGTGCCGAACAGCATCATCACGATCAACAGGATGATCAGGAGCTGCCAAACGCTGATTCCACCAATACCCATGGTTGTTCCTCCTCTTTACTGGCCCGGACTAGTCCGAACCCTGTCTCGCCGCTTTCTCGGCGAGACCCGATAGTCCAAATCGGCGCGACAGCTCGTCCAGAACCGCCTGGCTGTCGCTACCGAGATGCGAGAGCATGACAAGGCAGTGAAACCACAAGTCTGCGGTCTCCTGCACGAGGTGCTCAGTGGATGACTCAGTGCCGCCGCAGTCCTTGGCAGCCAGAATGGTTTCCACGCACTCTTCGCCGACCTTCTCCAGAATCTTATTGAGACCTTTCCCATGCAGCTGGGCAACATAGGACGAATCCGGGTCTGCCGATCGGCGCTGCGCGATTATCAGGTCCAATTGTTGCAATATTTCGTTCATGAAAAACCGTTTTCAGGGTTTAGACCCCGAAGCATTCAGTAGATTTCAGTGGGGTCCTTAACAACCGGCTCGCAAACCGACCATTCCCCGTCGTCGAATCGATACATAAAGCAGTGCCTGCGGCCGGTATGGCAGGCGATGCCACCGATCTGATCGACCTGCATGAGCACGGTATCACCGTCACAATCCAGTCGTATTTCCTTCAGGTTCTGCACGTGGCCCGAGGACTCGCCCTTGCGCCACAGCGCACTGCGGGAGCGTGACCAGTACACCGCGCGCCCTTCGGCGAGGGTGGTAGCCAGCGCTTCGCGGTTCATCCACGCCATCATCAGGATGTCGCCGCTGGCGGCATCCTGGGCTATCGCCGGCACCAGCCCCTGGTCGTTCCAGGACACCTGGTCCAGTGCGGCCTCGATACTGGCGCTATCGACATTGACGTTATCGGTAGTCATGGTGGGCATTATCTCACAGGCGTCAAAAAAGGGGTCAGAGCCCTTTTCGTGATCCTTTTCGCGAGCGTCCGTTTGAGGCGAGGGGGCCACAGAAAAGGACGCCGGACCCTTTCGCTGGTTACCTTTTTAGACCCGGGGACGAGGCCACAACAGCAGCAGACCCATGCCCACGAGTGCCCAGCTCAGCAGCGGCCACTGGCTCAGCTGCCCGAGGCCCTCGGGTACGGCGGTGGCGGCCGCGCCACCGAACGACAGCAGGGCGATTACCCCTCTTTTACGACGGCTGTCCTCCTGCTGGATTTGCCGCTGCAGGGCGTCCAGGCGCTGGCGCTGGTAGCGGGCCTGGTTGTCCAGCTCGCGGGTCTGCTGCAGGCTTTCGAACACCGCCTCGGGTAGCTGCGGCAGTTGCTCAAGCCAGCTCGGTGCCTGTTTACGCAGCCGGTTGAGCATGGCTTCCGGGGAATAGCGTTCCTGAATCCAGCGTTCGAGGTAGGGCTGGGCGGTGGTCCACAGGTCCAGCTCCGGGTAGAGCTGGCGGCCCAGCCCCTCGATGTTGAGCAGGGTCTTCTGCAGCAGCACCAGGGAGGGTTGCACCTCCATATTGAAACGTCGGGCGGTCTGGAACAGGTAGATCAAAAGCTGGCCGAAGGAAATCTCCGCCAGCGGTTTCTCAAAGACCGGCTCGCACACGGCGCGCATGGCGGACTCGAAATCCTGCACCCGGGTACCCGGCGGCACCCAGCCGCACTCTACGTGCAGCTCGGCGCATTCACGGTAGTCGCGGCGGAAGATGGCCAGCAGGTTGCGGGCCAGGTAGTACTGGTCGAAGTCCGACAGGCTGCCGATGATTGCGCAGTCCACGGCGATATAGGTCGGGTCCTGCGGGTTTGAGATATCGACGAAGATATTGCCCGGGTGCATATCGGCGTGGAAGAAACTGTCGCGAAACACCTGGGTGAAGAAGATCTCTACGCCGCGTTCGGCCAACAGTTTGAGGTCGGTTCCCGCGGCGCGCAGCCGCGCCAGGTCAGTCACCGGCACCCCGTGAATGCGCTCCATGACGTACACATCGCGCCTGGTGTAATCCCAGTGCACCTCGGGCACATAACACAGGCTGCTGTTCTCGAAGTTGCGCCGTAGCTGGGAGGCATTGGCGGCCTCGCGCTGCAGGTCCAGCTCGTCGAGGATGGTGATCTCGTAGTCGCTGACGACCTCCACCGGCCGCAGGCGACGGCCGTCGTTGGAGAAGCGACGCAGCAGCCGCGCCAGCACGAACATCAGAGCAATGTCCTGGCGGATTACCGGCTCGATACCCGGGCGAATCACCTTGACCACCACCGCTTCTCCCGTGTGCAGGGTGGCGTTGTGCACCTGGGCCACCGAGGCGGAGGCCAGCGGCTCGGTATCGAAGCTGGCAAACAGCTCGCTGATCGGCGCGTTCAGGCTGGTTTCGATAATGCGCCGGGCCTGATCGGCGGGGAAGGGCGGCACATCGTCCTGCAAGCGTGCCAGCTCATCGGCGATATCTTCCGGCAACAGGTCGCGACGGGTCGACAGCATCTGCCCGAACTTGATGAATACCGGCCCCAGGTCTTCCAGCGCCAGTCGCAGTCGCTCGCCGCGACTGCGGCCGGCTGCGCTGAACAGGCGCCAGGGCCCCAGCGCCAGCAGGGCGCGGTAGCGCAGTGGCAGGCGGTCGGCGTCGATAAACTCGTCCAACCGGTAGCGGCTGACTACCGCGGTGATCTTGAGAAGGCGGGCGACGCGGGACACGGTTCAGCTAGCCTGCTTCACTTTGCCGGCCAACTGCGCAATGCGCGCCGCCAGGCGATCGACGCGCTGGCCAAGTGTGTCGATGTCGTCGTAGAAGTCCTCTACTTCGGCCCGTGGCGGTGCCAGCCGCGCCTCTTCGTGAATAAACTCCTCCAACTGGCGCAGCACGCTGTCGCCGGCCAGGCGGCCCCAGCTAAACAGGCCGCGCAGGCCCTTGGCGAGCTGGTGGCCGGCCACGTCGCCAAAGGCGCTGACCAGCGGTGCTTCCCAGTCCAGGTCGAGACGCGCCAGGGTGCGCTGCAATTCCATCAGCGGGGCGCTGTCGCCGTCGAGTTCGATATTGCCGTTGATCAGAGCCGCCGCCGGATCCTCGGCAGTGGCCAGGTCGGCGAAGTCGGCGGCGGTGCCGCGAATGGCGGTAGTCACCTCGCCATCGTGAAAGCCCTTGAGCTGCACCCGCCCGGGCTGGGGCAGGAGATAGAAGTCTGCCGTAGGCTGTGTGCACTGTAGGCGGAACACCTTGCCTTCCAGTTCACCGAGCTGGGCCGCGGTGAGTCTGTCCAGGGTCAGGGCGCGATTGATGGCAGCCTCCAGGGCGCCCACGCCTGCGGTGTGCAGGGCGGGATCGACTGTCACGGCTTGAACCCGCGGTGCAGCGCGACAATGCCGCCAGTCATGTTGTAGTACTCACAGCGGCTGAAGCCCGCGTCTTCCATCATGCCCTTGAGCGTGTCCTGGTCGGGGTGCATGCGGATCGATTCCGCCAGGTAGCGGTAGCTGTCGCTGTCGCCGGCTACCAGCCGGCCGAGAGTCGGCAGCACGTTGAAGGAGTAGGTGTCATAGGCGCGGCTCAGCAGCGGATTGCCGGGCTTGGAAAACTCCAGGATCAGCAGGCGGCCACCGGGCTTCAACACCCGCAGCATGGACGCCAGTGCGGCTTCCTTGTGGGTGACGTTGCGCAGGCCGAAGGCAATGCTGACCACGTCAAAGTGGTCCTCGGGGAAAGGCAGGGCTTCGGCGTCGGCCTGCACATACTCGACATTGGTGCCGTAGCCGCTGTTCAGCAGCTTGTCGCGCCCGACGCGCAGCATGGAATCGTTGATGTCGGCCAGGACCACCTCGCCTTCATCGCCAACCAAGTCGGAAAACTTCATGGCCAGGTCGCCGGTGCCGCCGGCAATGTCCAGCACCCGGTCGCCGGGGCGCACCGCACTCACCT
This sequence comes from Halieaceae bacterium, assembly GCA_028277365.1. Classification (GTDB taxonomy): domain Bacteria; phylum Pseudomonadota; class Gammaproteobacteria; order Pseudomonadales; family Halieaceae; genus JANQIO01. The sequence continues at coordinate 4,154 of JANQGK010000060.1, forward strand.
CGATGGTAAAGCGCTTCCACACCCGGTGGACGCCACCGGACATCAGGTCGTTCATCAGGTCGTAGCGACCCGCCACCGAGTCAAACACGCCGGCCACCAGGCCCGCCTTATCCTGCTCGTCGACCTGCTGGTAACCAAAATGCGTCTTATCGGACTCGCTCATTCTCTGCGCCCGCCGTACTGAGCCCACCATTGTACCGCGATGCCACGCCCTGCTTCAGCGGTAATTTGCGCCCGCCCTACGGAGCAAGCGTCAGGGATCGAAATGGAGTACCTGGGTGTCCGGGTCGCGGGTGGCGCCGGCGGCGTGGAGACGGTCGAGGTAGGTTTGCCAGAGGGAGTCCTGGTTGTCGACCAGTTCCCGCAGGTAGGTCCAGCTGTAGATGCCGCTGTTGTGGCCGTCGTCGAAAATGAGTTGCAGGGCGTAGTTGCCTGCCGGTTTGATGTCGGTGATAGCGACGTTTTTCTTGCCGACCTGCAACACTTCCTGGCCCGGGCCGTGGCCCTTCACCTCGGCGGAGGGGGAGTGCACTCGCAGGAATTCGCAGGACAGGCGAAAGCTGCCGTCCTCATAATCCAGCTCCAGTTCGCGGGAAGCCTTGTGCAGGTGAATCTTGCTGGGGGTCACGGCTTGCGCTCCCGATCGCTAGAGAATGAAGCGGCTGAGGTCTTCGTCGTCGCTCAGGGCGGCGAGCTGGCTGTCGACGTAGTCAGCATCGATGCGCAGTTTGCCGTCGGACAGGCTGGCATCGGTAGCGCCGAAAGACGCCTCCTCCAGCAGCCGTTCCATCACTGTGTGCAGGCGGCGGGCGCCGATGTTCTCGGTGCTCTCGTTGACCTTCCAGGCTATCTCGGCGATGCGGCGAATGCCGTCCTCGGTGAATTCCAGCGCCAGCCCTTCGGTGCCCAGCAGAGCCTGGTACTGCTCGGTGAGGGAAGCGTTGGGCTCCCGCAGGATACGTTCGAAGTCTTCCGGCGACAGGGCATTCAGCTCCACGCGGATGGGCAGGCGGCCCTGCAGTTCCGGGATCAGGTCCGAGGGTTTGGCCAGATGGAAGGCGCCGGAGGCAATGAACAGGATGTGATCGGTCTTGATCATGCCGTGCTTGGTGGTCACCGTGCTGCCCTCGATCAGCGGCAGCAGGTCGCGCTGCACCCCTTCCCGGGACACGTCGGCGCCACCCACCTCGCCGCGCTTGGCCACCTTGTCCAGCTCGTCGATGAAAACGATGCCGGTCTGCTCGGCATTACTCACGGCCCGCTGCTTGAGGTCGTCTTCATTCACCAGCTTGGCGGCTTCCTCGTCGCGCAGGCTCTCAAACGCGGTTTTCACCGTGACCTTGCGAGTCTTGGTGCGCTGGCCAGACAGGTTGGAGAACATACTCTGCAGCTGGCTGGTCATCTCCTCCATGCCTGGCGGTGCCATGATCTCGACGCCGGTACTGGCGGCCAGCTCGACCTCGATTTCGCGCTCGTCCAGCTCACCCTCGCGCAGCTTCTTGCGCAGCACCTGGCGGGTGGAGGAGTCGGCAGACTCTTCACCGCGGGCCGGAGTCAGCAGCAGGTCGAGGATGCGCTCCTCGGCGGCCTCCTCGGCGCGAAAGCGCACCTTTTCCATTTCCTGCTCGCGCAGCATCTTGATGGATACATCCACCAGGTCGCGCACGATCGATTCGACGTCGCGGCCCACGTAGCCCACCTCGGTAAACTTGGTGGCCTCGACCTTGATAAAGGGCGCATTGGCGAGCCTGGCCAGGCGCCGGGCGATCTCGGTCTTGCCGACGCCGGTGGGGCCGATCATCAGGATATTTTTCGGGGTGATTTCCGTCTGCAGCGCCTCGTCCAGCTGCAGCCGGCGCCAGCGGTTGCGCAGGGCGTTGGCGACGGCGCGCTTGGCCTCGTCCTGGCCGATAATGTGGCAGTCCAACTCGTGGACAATCTCGCGGGGGGTCATATTCGACATGGGGTCAGTCGCAGTCCAGCTCTTCGATAACACGGTTGTGGTTGGTGTAGATGCAGATGTCGGCGGCAATGCCCAGGCCCTTCTCGACGATCTCCCGGGCCGGCAGCTCTGTGGTATCCAGCATGGCCCGCGCCGCGGCCTGGGCGAAGGGGCCGCCGGAGCCGATGGCAATCAGGTTGTCTTCCGGCTCGATCACGTCGCCGTTGCCGGTAATGATGAGCGAGGTTTCCTTGTCGGCCACCGCCAGCAAGGCTTCCAGACGGCGCAGCGCGCGCTCGGTGCGCCAGGCCTTGGCCAGCTCCACCGCGGCGCGTACCAGGTGGCCCTGGTGTTTTTCCAG
>JANQGK010000068.1 GCA_028277365.1 Halieaceae bacterium
CAAGGTGGCGGATCTGTACTGGCGGCCAGACGGGCGCGCGCTTGCGGCGCTCGATGCGAGTGGTGGTGTGACAGTATGGCGTGCCGCGTGAAAACCCGAGAAGAGCCGTATACCTGGCCCGCGGCAACGCTTTGCTCAGCAAACTGAATGAGAGCCGGTGCTTGCCCCTCTATCGGGTGACGCAGGGAGAGTGACGCTACTGTATGAAAGATGTAAAGAACGTGTTCCGTAATCTTGAAAGAAAGTTGCGACAGTCAACCTGGTTTGAGGATGACTGGGAGATATACAACCGGGGCAGCTACCTGCAGCTCTACAAGTCTGATTGGCATAATCAGAATCAGGGCGGAATACATTTTGAAACGTACATAGAGCCGCCGCAGATCAAACAGAAAGCGTTTCCAATTTGTATGCATGCGGAGGAGGACTGCCCGTCGCAGGATGCGTTTATCCAGCGATTTCTCGAAACTGAGGGCGAACGGATTAGGAGTTGGAAGGGGTATCAAACGATGGGAACGGGATACAGTATTTGCCAACGAACCATGCCGCTCAACTTTAAGAATCTGGAACAGCGACTCTTTGAAGAATTTTGCCGCCTCAAGCAGCTTGAAACGGGCGTTGAGCAAGCGCTGCGTGCACTTCAGTAGCCCAATAACAAGATACAGAGTAGATCTCGCCAGAGGCTCGCAGAGTGAAACGGCTCAAAAGCCCTTGTATTGATGTCTGTGACTTCTCCGGACCCAATGGATGGTGTCTGGGCTGCGGTCGTACTCGGCAGGAATGCGACAAGTGGAAGGCTATGAAGCCCTATGCCAGAAACATCCTGCTGAAAGATCTACAAAAACGGATGTTGAAAATCTCGAATAGCCCCACAGAGTAACTGAACGTCAGGGCAGCCGAGCCAACGCTGCCAACCCCAGTGCCTGCGATAGTTAATCACCCGGTAACACAGCAAGGATATGCTTAAGTAGATGATATGGTATAACATATCATTTTAAGCGGGGTCTAATGCACCCTCGGTCAGCTCCGATATTCGCATGAGGTGAGAAACGACTATGAAGGCACCGATCTCCTGCGGGAGCCGTACGAGGGTGATCACGGCTTCCTGCCTGCTCCTCGCAGCGGCCCACGCCAACAGCCAGACCAATCAGCCCGACATGGAAGTGGTCGAGGTCACCGGGCAAGCCGTCCCCAAGCGAGGTCTCTCTCTGGAGTCTGAGAACAGCGCGGGTAGCAGGCTCGGCACCCGGATGTTAGATCTCCCGGCCAGCGTTTCCGTGATCAGCAAGGAAGCCCTTCAGGTAAAGGGCGATTTTTCGGGCCTGTCCGCGGTCACTCGTGCCCCCGGATTTGCAGCCAGCGCCAGTCCCGGAAACGGTGGCACTTCGACGTCGGTGCGCGGGTTTAACGGCCACAGTTCGGTGGTGAACACCTATGACGGTACGCGTTTGTACGTGGGTGCGGGCACCGTCAGTTTTCCAGCGGATACCTGGACGGTGGAGCGTATCGAAGTACTGCGGGGCCCGGGATCCGTTATTAATGGTATTGGAGCCATTGGTGCCACCGTGAACTTCGTTCCGAAGAAACCGACCTTTGAACCGATTCGCAGCGAAGTGGCGGTGACCGCCGGGAGCTTTGACCTTCAGCGCTATGCTTTGGGGTCCGGTGGCCAGATCGACGAAAACTTTGCCTATCGACTCGACGCCGTCTACCACTCTACGGATGGTTATATCGATCGCGCGGATGAAGAACGCCGGGCAGTCGCAGGCGCGCTCTTGTGGAAGTTATCCGAAGACCTTCAGGTGAGATTGAGTGTGGACTGGGCGGATACGGAAGCTGCACCCTATTGGGGTACACCGCTTGTAGACGGCGACATTCCCAACGACATTCGCAGAAACAACTACAACGTTGCCGACGGGCTGGTGGAGTATGAGGATACCTGGCCCAGAGTCCACGTAGCCTGGCAAATCAATGACAGTGTGCGACTGCGTAGCGATGTCTACTACCTGGAAGCCGATCGACACTGGCGCAACGCTGAGTCCTACGCCTATGTGGAGGAAACGGGCCTGGTAGATCGCGAGTTTTATCTCGAGATTCTGCACGACCAGGAACAGCTGGGCACGCGCAATGACCTGTTGTTTGATTTCGACTTTGCCGGCATGGGCAGCCGAGTGAGTGTTGGCATGGAGGTCAACCAGATTGATTTTGCTCACACCAACAATTCGCCTTACGACGGCCTGACCAGTGTGGACCTGACAAACCCGAATCCCGGTACCTGGGATGAAGGCGTCGTCAACGAGACAACCCCCGATTACGACACCGACACGCTGCAGTATGCAGTGTTCTTTGATGGCGTTTTGGAGGTCAATGATAACTGGCAGGTGGCGGCAGGGGTTCGATACGACGATATCGATTACGAGCGAGAGGATTTCGCGCGCAGTAACGGTCAGCAAGCCGGGGAAATCGATACGGATTTTACCGGTACCAGCTGGCGGCTGGGCGGTGTGTACAAGCCTAATGAAGACACCAGCATCTACGCTCAGTACAGCAAGGCACTGGATGGGATTCAGTCCCTACTCACAGCTACCAATCCTGATCTCGACCTGGCGGACGGCGAACAGTGGGAGCTGGGCTTTAAGCAGCAGCTCCTCGACGGCCAGCTGCAGTACACGGTGGCTTTGTACGATATCACCAAGAACAACCTGATTACCTCTGACCCCGGTGGGGTGCAGCGTCAGATCGGTCAGCAATCTTCCCAGGGCATCGAATTCGAGCTGTACTGGCGGCCGCTGAGTGTTTTCAGCGTCGAGCTGAATATGGCGTTTAGCGACCCGGAGTACGACCAGTTTGCCAGGGGTGGTGATGACTTCAGTGGCAACACGCCGCGAGGGGTACCGGAAGAAACCGGTAATCTCTGGCTGACCTGGCAGGCGCTGCCCGGCTGGAATGTCTCAGGTGGAGCGCGCTATGTGGGTGAGCGTTATCTCGATGACGCCAATACGGTCGCGCTGCCCGACTACACAGTTTACGACGCCACGCTGCAGTGGCAGGCCAATGAAAACCTGGTGTTTGCCCTGCGCGGCAAAAACCTCAGCGACACTGACGATTTCGTTTTGTCCCCGTACGGTGACCAGTGGATTCTGGGCGACGGACGTAGCGTGGAAGTCGGTGTCCGCTTTGGCCTCTGATTTCAGTCAGAATGTCTGGATACGCGCCGCTAGATGAAACTGCGGCGTTGGCTCTATTTGATTCACCGCTGGTTGGGCATAGGGATATGCCTGCTGATCACCATTTGGTTTTTCTCAGGCGTGGTGATGATGTATGTCGGGTTTCCAGAGCTGACCCGCAGCGAACGGTTTGCCGGCCTGCCGGCTCTGGAGGCGGAATCGCTGCGCTACGGGCCGGAGTGGTTGCTGCGCGAGGTGCCGGGCGAATCGGTCATCGAGGAACTTCGGCTGACCCCGGTGCTGGGGCGGCCCGCCTATGTTCTGCGCACCGGAGACGGAGTGTGGCGGGGCACGTTTGCGGACACTGGTCGGCGCTTTTCGAGTTTTGATGCGGCTGACGCTTTGCAGGCAGCGGCAGCATACGCAAAAGCGGCTGCTATCGAGTCTTCGGGAGCGACTTACCTGCGCCGGCTGGATATGGATCAGTGGTCGGTTTCCGGCAGCTTGCATGCGCATCGACCACTCCACCTGCTGGCGCTGAATGACGCGTCCGACACGCGGCTTTACGTTTCCTCGTTGACCGGAGAAGTGGTTCGAGATGCCACTGCCAGTGAGCGGGCATGGAATTGGCTGGGCGCCAACCTGCATTGGATCTATCCGGTGCAACTGCGCCGGCACCCTACTGTGTGGCACTGGGTAGTTGTGGTGCTTTCATTGGCCGGATTGGTGTCTATTGTTACCGGTGCGGTGATAGGCCTCATGCGTATACGGCTCCGCAGGCCCTATCGCGGCCGGGATATCACTCCTTACCGGGGCAGCATGAAACTGCATCATCTGCTGGGCTTGTGCTGTCTGATACCGCTGGCGACTTATATGTTCAGCGGCCTTATGTCCATGAATCCCTGGAGTATCTTTAGCGACGAGGTTCCGTTCTCGGAGCACCGCGCTGCCTATCGGGGCAGCCCGACGGTCGCAAGTGCGTTGCGCCAGATCGAATCGCCCGCGGTACTGCGTGACACGCTGCAAATCCATCCCGAGAGTCGGCAGATTATCTGGCAGTGGCTTGATGGCAGGCCTTATCACTATGTCGTTTCCGGCGAGGGCGAACGCCGGCTACTGTCGGGGCCGCGCCAGGACGATGATCGCTTATTGCATACCGACTGGGAGCAGCTCGCCGTTGCGCAGTTGCGCGACCTAATGACCGGAAACGGCATTAGCTCTATCGAACAGCTTGATGCCTACGACAGCTACTACTACTCCCACCATCAGCGCTGGCGACCGCTGCCTGTACTGCGGGTGCAGTTCGACGACCCGGCAGGCACCTGGTTTCACCTGGACCTTGAGAGCGGTGAACTGCTTAACCGGCTCACGATCAAAGGGCGTTGGCAACGCTGGCTGTACTACGGTCTGCACAGCTTGGACTTCGGGTTTCTTATCGACCATCGCCCCGCGTGGGACCTGGTGGTTATTACACTGTGCCTCGCGGGTTTTACCTTCTCGGCAACGGCTCTGACCATTGCCTGGCGACGGCTGCGGCGCAGACCAGGGCATCGGTGTCGTGAGGCCCTGGGTCTGACGACGTTAACAGCTTCCCGGTCAAGATAGTTGGAACCGAGTTGCGGTGCCCGTCCGGCGCTTTGCTGTGCTGCTCAGTTGACCTGCGCATTGCGCCGCACAGTCGTGTTTGCCGTAAAAAAGATATGTTATATCATTTTTGATTTGGATTAGCTGGATACGAGGGTCTTTATTCCATGCAAACACATTCCGGAGAAACGCTCCCCGTCACCGTACTTTCGGGCTTTCTCGGCGCCGGGAAAACCACCGTTCTTAGCCATGTTCTCAACAACAGGCAGGGCAAGAAGGTCGCTGTGATCGTCAACGATATGAGTGAAATCAATATCGACTCCGCAATCGTTCAGAATGAAATCAGCCTTAACCGCAGTGAAGAGAAGCTCGTCGAGATGAGCAATGGCTGCATTTGCTGCACCCTGCGGGAAGACCTGTTGGAGGAGGTGACCAACCTCGCCAGAGATGGGCGATTTGACTACCTGTTGATCGAATCCACCGGCATCTCCGAGCCGCTGCCAGTGGCCGAGACCTTTACCTTTGCCGACGAGAACGGCGTGTCACTGTCTGATGTAGCCAACCTGGACACCATGGTGACCGTGGTCGACGCGCTCAATTTCCTCAGGGATTACGATCAAGCCAAGTATCTGCAGGAGACCGGCGAGTCCCTGGGCGAGGACGACACGCGAAACGTGGCGGATTTGCTGGTGGACCAGGTGGAATTCGCCGATGTCATCCTCGTCAGCAAGACGGACCTGGTGGAGGCTGCCGACATCGAGCGGCTGACGGCCATCCTGAAAACGCTTAACACCCACGCCCGGATTATCCCGATCAGCAATGGCCAGGTGGATCTCGAGGAAGTGATGGGCACCGGACTGTTCAATTTCGAGCGCGCGCAGCAGGCGCCGGGCTGGCTCAAGGAAATGCGTGGTGAGCATGTGCCGGAAACCGAAGAGTACGGCATAGGCAGCTTCAGCTATCTCGCCCGTCGCCCGTTTCACCCGAAAAAGTTCCACGACTTTCTGCACAGCATTGAAGGCTACGGCAAGGTGATTCGCTCCAAGGGCTTTTTCTGGCTGGCAACGCGCCCGGAATTTGCCGGCCAATGGAGCCAGGCGGGCGGCATGGCGCACTATGGTTTCGCGGGAATGTTCTGGATGGCAGTCCCGCGCAAACAGTGGCCCACGGACGAGGAGTACCTGCAACAAATCAGGGAGAAGTGGGAGGAGCCCTTCGGTGATATGCGCCAGGAACTGGTGTTTATCGGCCAGGGGCTGGATCAGGCGAAGATAACCCGCGCGCTGGATGACTGCTTGCTGAGCAACGAAGAAGTCCTCCGTGGCAAAGAGTATTGGAGTAGCCTGGAAGATCCCTTCCCGGCCTGGGGGCAGGGTTGATGAAATCCTCGAGCGCAAGCCCCGCAGCAGGTCTCAATGATGCACAAGCCGATGCGGGTAAATACCGCGTCGCCTCCCAGGGTGGGGACCCCACCACCTTGGCTGATGTGTACCAGGACATCGTCAATATGGCGGTCTGGCGACGCGAACTGTCCGCTGAACTCGGAGAAGCTGTTAGCGCCGTGTTGGCGCTGCCCCATGGGGCGGAATTCACCGGCACAATTTCGCCGGGCAATGCGGAAGTCGCCACCAGTCAGGCGCTGGGCGGTGAAGCAGCTCCAGCACTCTGTAAGGATATTGCTTACCTGGTGGATATGTTTTGCTCCCTGCTCGGCTTTGAACAGGCTGGCTTGCGACTAACCGTGCTGAAGCGGGCAATGTGCCCCAGGTTTCATGTCGATAACGTCCCCTGTCGGTTTGTAACGACCTATCACGGCCTCGGCACCGAATGGCTGCCCCACCATGCAATCGATCGCTCCAAGCTGGGCCGGGGCAGCCATGGCTTGCCGGACTGTGATTCCGGCTTGTACCGGCGAGCGGATGATGTTCAACGGCTGAACGCCGGTGATGTTGCCCTGCTCAAGGGTGAGCTCTGGGAGGGCAATGAAAACGCCGGTTTGGTTCATCGTTCACCCGCGGTGCCAGCGGGAGAGAGCCGGTTGCTGCTGACGCTCGACGTGATAAGCCACTGACTTCCCCATAACGAAAGTCGCTACCTCAGGGGAATAGCGAAGGAATAGCCGCAAATAAGATTGATTTTCATTCGCGCTTGGACTACCGTTCGCGTCTTTCTGATGGCTCCGGAGTCCTACCAGCAATGAAACGTCATATCCTTTATCTGGGTGCCCTGGGCACTGCCGCGCTCTCGTCTTTCGCCAGCGCCCAAACCCCTGGGACAGATTCGGCCGGGAACCGCGAAGAGGTGATCGTTCGGGGGGAGTACCTGCAGTCAGAGCGGGTCAATTCCCTGAAAACACCCACCCCGATCCTCGATGTGCCCCAGAGCCTTTCTATTGTCACGCTGGAGCAGATGCAGCGTCAGGCCTTCGTGACCGTTGGCGACCTGATCAACTACACACCGGGCGTGAACAACTCCCAGGGTGAGGCGCACCGCGACGCGATTGTTTTCAGGGGCATCCGCTCAACGGCGGACTTCTATATCGACGGCACCCGGGATGATGTGCAGTACTTTCGTCCGCTCTACAATCTGGAGCAGATCGAGATTCTCAGAGGCCCGAATGCACTGCTGTTCGGCCGCGGCGGCGCGGGTGGCATCCTCAACCGCGTGACCAAGAAGGCTGTGATAGACAGCAACTTCAACGACTACCGCGTGGCCGTGGATTCCTTTGGCGAGCACAACTTGCAGTTCGACAGCAACTACACGGTAAACGACACCACCGCAGTCCGCTTCAATGCCTATTATGAGGGCCTCGACAGCGAACGTGATTTTGCCGACGGTGACCGCTGGGGCGTCAATCCCACGGCCAAGTTCGTGCTGGGTGACTCCACCGTGCTCGACCTGTCTTATGAATATCTCGATCACAGTCAGTTTATCGATCGCGGTATCGTGACGGGGTCGGACGGTGAGCCCATCGACAACTTCGATGACATCGTCTTCGGTGACCGGGATCTCAACGAGGCAGAGCTGGAGGCACACCTGCTGCGTGCGATCCTGCAGCACGAGTTCTCAGACGCGCTGAAAGGGAATGTCACCGCCTTCTACGGTGATTACGACAAGGTCTACGAAAATTTCTACGCCTCCGGTTACGACGAAGAAAACTCGCCTGATGAAGTTACGCTCGACGGATACCTGGACACCACCGACCGGCAGAACCTGATCCTGACGGGGAACCTGGTGGGGCAGTTTGATACCGGCAGCATCGGCCACACGGTGCTGTTCGGCGGGGAATACATCGACACATCGTCGGACCAGGACCGCTACAACGCCTTCTGGGACACCACCCAGGACGACAACGAGGTTTTCTCCATTTCTCGCCCGCTGAACCTGCGGGGCGGGGTGGGGGTGAATGCCGCCGGCCAGCTGGCCACCAACGATTTCACCGTGGACCTGAATGACGACACCCGGGTCGATATCGAGGTGTACTCGTTCTACCTGCAGGACGAGATCGCGCTCTCGGAACAGTTCTCTCTGGTGCTCGGCGCCCGGTACGACAACTTCGACATCGAGGTATTCAACGTGCCGGCCAACGAAACCCGCCGCCGCAACGACAACGAGATCACACCCCGGGGCGGCCTGATCTTCAAGCCGCGGGAGAATATCTCCCTGTACGCCAGCTACAGCGAAACCTTCCTGCCACGCAGCGGTGAGCAGTTTGCCAATATCAACGGCGATGCGGACGATCTGGATCCCGATGAGTTCGAGAGCCGGGAAATTGGCATGAAGTGGGACTTCGACACCGGCTTGAGTTTGACCATGGCCTACTTCGAGAATGAGCAAACCCGCGCCGATATCGATAACGAAACCGGCGAGAACTTTGAAATACGGGGTCTGGAGGTCGATGGCTTTGAAGTGCAGCTCGAAGGCCAGGTAGGCGACAACCTGTATATCCGCGGTGGTTACAGCTACCTTGACGGCGAAACCGGCGACGGTGAGACGCCCCGGGAGCTACCGGAAAACATGGCGTCCATCTGGAGCGTTTACCAGCTCAATTCCCAGTGGGGCTTCGGCTTGGGCGCCACCTACCAGGATGAATCCCTGGTCACCGATGGCGGAACGGCAACCCTGCCCAGCTACACGCGGGTCGACGCGGCGGTGTACTACGAGTTCTCCAACAAGCTGCGCATGCAGCTCAATGTGGAGAACCTGCTGGACGAAGAGTACTACCCCACCTCACACAGCACCCACCAGGTGACCGTCGGTGAGCCGATTAATGCGCGCCTCACCATCAGCGGCAATTTCTGATGTCCTGAGAATCTGCCCGGGCGGGCGCGCCGGAGCCTGACCCGGGCGGCTGAGCGAAAAGGCGACGATTCGGCTATACTGTCGCCCTTCGGCGCTGATTCAGGGTGGCGGGCGAGCACCCGGGGCAAAACATGAAAAAAGCTTTCATACTGGCGTTGACCTGCGGTTACCTACCTCTGGTGACCCTCAACGCGTCCGCCTGCGGCTTTCACATGGGGTTTAACCCCAACGATATGGGCTTCGTGAGCGGCGCCCTGGCCCGCATGGGTGGCCTGACGCCGCGTGAGCCCCTCTTCAAGCTCAAACATCCGGCCATGGCTCTCGGCGCGATCGGTGAGACCAATGAAATCCTGGTTAATTACTCAGCGCCCGCCATGGCCCGCAACGTCAGGCTCAAGCTGGCCGGCACGCGCAATATCGAGCTCGCAGAGGATGTGATCTCGCTGGACGATCAGAGCGGTACTGTGTCAATCGCCTACACCCTGGCGGGTTCCGGCTACGATTCGATTACCGTCGAGATTATTGGTGAGCACGACGGCGAGACGGTTCGGCAGGTCGCGCGTATCTACGTGCGCGCCAGCAAGCTGCCCTCCGCTGAATCGAAAGTCAGCAGCCGCTAGGGATACACCACAAGCGTTTTTAGTGCCGTGCGCTGAGCTTCGCATTCCGGTATGCGTGTAGCGACGGAATAGCCGCGGCAATCACCGTCAACAGAACCACGAACACCAGCATGTAAAGCGTGCTCTGAGACAGGGTAAACGGCGTCAGCTGCAGGCCAAATCGATAGGCGATAAAGTCTGCGACATTGGCGGTGCATAGCGCGAGCAGGGCCGCCCCCAGCACCATGCTGATCGTACTGATCAGCAGTGCCTCCAACTGAATCAGCAGAAACAGGAAAGCCGGCGGCGCGCCGATCACCCGCAGCAGCTGAATCTCGTTGCCACGCTCCCTGATCGAGGCCAGCAGCATGGCACTCAAGCCCGCCACCGCCGCGGCCAGCACCAGCACGGAAATCAGCCGCAGTGTGTCTTCCAGTAGCCCCATCATCTGCCAGAGTTCAGACAGTGCCACGCCGGGCAGAATCGCCAGCAGGGGTTCTTTCGGATAGTTGTTGATGGCTCTTTGCACCTGGAAGGTGGCCATCCGGGATTCCAGTCCCAGCATGGCCGCGGTAATGCTTTCAGGATCGCGCTCGGCGAGCTCATCAGCTTTGCCTGTTTCGCGCCGCGCCGTGCCGCCTTGCGGCCAGCCTGCATGTATCGCCTCGATCCCCGCCAGGCGCACGTGCAGGGTCTGGTCAACCGGGGTGCCGGTGGGGGCCAGCACCCCTGATACGGTGAACGGTGAGTCCTCATGCAGGCTGAAGCTGGTGCTGGCGAGGCCGTGAGCCAGTACCAGGCTATCACCGATGCCGTAGCCCAGCTTTGCTGCCACCTCGGCACCGAGCACCACGTCAAACATGCTCGCAAACGGCTTTCCGCTGGTGAATCCGAGTTTGCGCTGGCGACCGTAGCTGAAGTGCTCGAAAAATTCCCCTGTGGTGCCCACTACCCGGTAGCCTTTGTGTGAGTCTCCCAGCGAGATAGGAATCGCCCAGGCCACGTTCGGGCTGCCTGCAATTTCCTGGTAGGACTGCCAACTGATGTTATTGGTGGGGGCGCCGATGCGAAACACCGAGTACAGGAGCAGGTTGAGGCTGCCGGTCCGGGCGCCCACAATCAGGTCCACTCCGGACACCGTGTTGGCAAAGCTGTCCTTCGCCTGGTGGCGAATTTGTTCCACTCCCAGCAGTACAAAGATGCCTACCGTCATGGCGACAACGGTCAGCAGCACCGAGCCCCGGCGATTCAGCAGACTTTGGGTGGCCAGTTTCAGAAACATCAGTGTGCAGCCTCCCGGGCGCCGAGTTCAGTCATCGCATCCACCCGTTTGAAAAATCCCGACAGCGACATGTCGTGGCTGACAAAAAGCAGGGTGATGCCGCTTTGCTCCGCCATCGACAGCAGCACGGCCATGAAATTGTCCCGGTTTACCTGGTCCAACGATGACGTGGGTTCGTCGGCGATGAGCAGCTCCGGCTGATTGATCAGGGCCCGGGCGATGGCCACCCGCTGCTGTTGCCCGATACTGAGCCGGCCAGTGGGCATTTCCCAGTCGGCCGCTGTCAACTTGAGGGTGGACAACAGCCCGGTGATCTCTTCACGCGATGGCGCGGACTGCCTCTGGTTCGAAAAGTGGCTGGCCAGTTGCACATTGTCCACCGCATCCAGGTAGGGGATGAGATTGAACTGCTGGAAAACATAGCCGATGTGGTTGGCGCGGAAGCGATCCCGCTGGCGGGTGCTCAGTGCATTGAGAGCCTGACCCATGACCAGCACCTCGCCCTGGGTAGCCGGCAGCAAACCGCTGATTACGTTCAGCAGGGTCGATTTACCGGTGCCGGAGGGCCCGTGCAGGAATACCTGTTCTCCTCTCGGTACCGACCAGTGCGGGATGTCGAGCACCGGCTTGTCGGGCGCCTCGGCATAGGCGAAGCGCACATCACGTAGTTCTATTGCCATCACAGTCCTTGCGGGGGCTCTGGGGGAAGAATGTCACGCAAAAATGATATAACGTAGCCCTATCTAATGTTGTGCGGTGAATCGAATATGAAATCTGTTCTCCTGGCTCCCACGGTGGCCGCCGTCCTGCTCCTGTTGATGTCGTCCACTGCCGCCAATGCAGCCGACTCGCCAAGCCCGTTCAGAACCGTTGAGTGGACGGAGCTGATGCCGGCTGATGACCTGGATGCGCTCCTCAATCCGCCCGAGTATATAGTCGGTATCGAGGATGGCTCCCTGGAAGACCAGATCAGCGGCCAATTGCAGAATGCGATCGGCGCCGCGAGTGACGACCGCTATCAACAGGCCCTGGTGTCCACCCGGGTTGTACCGGAGCTAAACGGGGAAGCAGTGCGTATCCCTGGCTTTGTCGTGCCCCTGGAGTTCGATGACGACCAGACGATTACCCAATTCTTCCTGGTGCCGTATTTTGGCGCCTGTCTGCACATGCCGCCGCCACCGCCCAACCAGATCGTGCTCGTGGATTTTCCGCCGGGGTTCAAGCTGGACGCACTCTACACGCCATTCTGGATATCGGGTGTGCTGAAGACCGCAGTGACCGAGAATGTTGTCGCAACATCCGCCTATACCATGGAGATGCAGGCATTCGAGATTTACGAGGAGTAAGCCTAAGCCTCGCTCTCCTGCGCACTACCTGATAGCTCCGTATCTGCACCACCGGGCTCAACGCAGCTCGATCACCTTCGCTCCGGGGCGCAGCTGGGCGGCGCCCTGGCCGCTGTCGGTGATCCACATCGCGTTGATCTGCTCAATGCCCTCGAAGCGGTCGAACAACTCTACGGAGACGGACTTGAGCTGCGACGTGTCCCCGCAGCGATAGCGATAGCTTGCGGAAATTTCGCTGTGTGTCTCCCCGTCACCGGACGATTCTTCATGGTGCTCGTTATGGTCTTGATCATGGTGCTGGTCATGGTCGTTATCATGGCCGCGGTCGTGATCATCGTCGTGATGGTGCTCCTCGCCGCCGTGCTCATCGTGATGCTGCTCCGCGGGACCCGACAGCGCCGTGGTGTCGATCTCGGCATACTCCAGCGTGCAGCGGCTCCCGACAAAGACAAACAGGGATTGTGGCGATTCCAGGACCGCTCTTGCGGCCTCCACCGCGCGAAGCTGCTCCGGGGTAGTCGCCCGATGCTCGAAACCCAGGAGGTTGCCTGAGGGTGATTCCAGGCCCAGTTCGAGGCGGTCTCCCTCAATGGCCAGCGTGAGCTCGGAGTGGCCATGGACGTGGGCATCGTGCTGCCGGTGGTGGTCGCCCTCGTGATGGTCAGCAAATGCGGTACCGGCGGTGAGCCATAAAAGGCAAGCGGTCAGCGTAATGGGGGGCAGGCCTCTACTCATGGTTGTCTCCCGGCGGTGAATAGTTTGTAGTTGATGGCTGGCACTGCGGCGCGCGAACGAAACACAGACGGCGGTGTGCAGGGTCAGTCGGACCCGACGCCTGCGACATCGGCATAGCTCAGCTTCAGCGCTTTGCAGATCATGTTGAAGTACTCTGTTTCTGCGCTGGCCACCTTTTCGTCAGCACGAAGCACATCGACCAGAGCGTGAATCAGTTTCATGCGCTGCGCTTTGGGCAACTTGGGGCCGATGCGGGAGACATACTTCTCCAGTGGCGCGGTCTCGTACAGGGCGGACTTGGCCGCAATCCGCACATCTGCGCCGCTGATCTCTTCCCCCAGGTACTCAAGCAGCACTTTTTGCACGGTCTCCACTTCTGCTGCGTCGGTGTAGGCGTCCACGTCAGTGGCGCGGGACAACACCATGATCAGCAGTTCCCGATGAACGTCGGGGCCAGGTTCGCTGCCTTGCCCACCGAAAATCTGTCGTATATTCACAAAATCAGCCAGAGCCATAAGTCACTCCATGGTTAAGGTGTAGTGAGCCCCGGGGCGCGCGGTACGCTGTGCAGGGGGTCTGCGTCCAGGCAGAATACAACACGCGTTTGGCCTGTGCCCAAAACAGGAGGAGAGCGATGCACGAGTCCAGAGCCCTTGCGATTGGGGTCACCTCTCATGATACCGACCCAGAAGGGCTCAAACTGCGAAGGTTCGCCGGAACGAACGACTGCTTCATTCGGAGCACCATGAGCGAGAGCGCAGCGATCTACCTGTGTATCGGCCAGCCACTCGGTTCCGGGCCCGCAATAGGTGCACAGCAGTCTGAAGACTCTCGTGTCGACATGAAAGCGCCGACAGTCGTCGTTGTCGATGGTAGCAAACCGAAACCGAACGTCCAGGTCGCCGCTGACGGAAAAAAAGTAGTCTGCGAGAGTGCACAGGTCCGCCAGCAGGTGTTTGAAATCCGCAGGATTCAGCGCCTGGCCATGCAGCAGTG
Organism: Halieaceae bacterium; assembly: GCA_028277365.1. Taxonomy (GTDB): domain Bacteria; phylum Pseudomonadota; class Gammaproteobacteria; order Pseudomonadales; family Halieaceae; genus JANQIO01. Next base: position 14,009 of record JANQGK010000068.1, read on the forward strand.
CGGCCATATCGTCTTTGAACGTCGCCCGCGTTGTCGGATGGCGTCTGTCAGGAAATCGGGATGACTGCAGAGCAGTGAGTTCGTCGGTAATCGCCGCCTGCGGCGGTCGTTGCCACAGGCACAGGTTGACGGCGGGGTCGAGAATACAACCGAGAACATCGGGCTGGTCCCCCTGCACGTGGGGTGACGACGCCCGGGCTTGTGGAAGGGTAGCAGCCGTACTCATAGCAATCCCGTCTGAGGGAACCAAAAAACGATATGTTATATCATAATTTGTCAGCGCGGCACTACGAGGACCGTGGTGCCGTGGGCCGTGGGCGTGGCCGCCCCGAAACCGTCGGACGCCGGTTACACAAATGCGCCGGGATTTCGGGTAGCCTGTTGCGTCCATAGGGGCTTATAGCCGGCGCCTGGAAACGACAAAGGGAGCGAGATTGTGTTGTGTAAAGACAGTCCCAAGCATTCACTGATGTCCCGCTGCGGCCTGCGCCGGATATGTCTGCTCCTGCTGCTGCCGGTGCCGCTCCATGCCCACCAGGAAACCCATGTCATCGAAGAAACTGTGGTGACGGGGCGCCGCCAGGTGCTTGTCGGTGAGGCCCGCACGGCGTCTGAGGGGGTCATCGGCCAGATGGATCTGGCTATACGGCCGCTGCTGCGGCCCGGCGACGTGCTGGAGGCCATTCCCGGCCTGATCGTTACCCAGCACAGCGGCTCGGGCAAATCCAACCAGATGTTCCTGCGCGGCTTCAATCTTGATCACGGCACCGACTTCGCCACCTGGATCGACGGCATGCCCGTCAACATGCGTTCCCACGGCCACGGCCAGGGATATACAGATATCAATTTTCTGATCCCGGAAACGGTTGAGCGTATGTCATTCGTCAAAGGGCCTTATCACGCTGAACTGGGTGATTTTTCCTCGGCGGGTGGCGTTCGCATTGAAACCTTCCGACAGATGCCGGAGAACCGGGTGACGGCGGCGGCAGGACAGAACGGCTTCGCCCGCCTGCTGGCCATGGGCGGCGCGTCGCTGGGGGAGATGACGCTGTCCGGCGCATTTGAGGGCCAGGTGTACGATGGGCCCTGGCGCGATATCGAGGAAGATGTTGAGAAAATCAACGGCCTTTTGAAACTTGCCGGCGGTGACGAGGTGCGCAACTGGTCGGTCACGGGCATGTTCTATGACAACGAATGGAACTCCGCGGATCAGATCCCCCGCCGGGCGGTGCGGCAGGGACTGATCGACGAGCTCGGTTCCATCGACCCCACCCTGGGTGGAGACTCAAGCCGGGCCAGTCTGTCGGGCCAGTACACGCACCAACACGAGTCCCACCGCAGCCAGTGGAACGGCTACCTGATCGCCTACGACCTGAACCTGTGGTCTAACTTTACCTACCTGCTGGACGACCCGGTCAACGGCGACCAGTTCCGACAGCGGGACGATCGCCTGGTCTACGGCGGCAGCTACCAGCGCGCCTGGGTGGGCGGCCTGCAAGAGCATTTTCACCACCGCTTCGGTGTGGAGTTCCGCTACGACGATATCGACACGGTGGGTCTGTACCGCACCCAGCGTCGCAACCTGCTCGATACGGTCCGAGAGGACGGCGTGGAAGAGGGCAGTGTAGGTCTCTACTACGAACTCGCCTGGCGCCTCACCGAAAACTGGCGCGCGGTATTGGGCCTGCGCGGCGACTTCTACTGGTTTGATGTGGACGCCGACAACCCCGCCAATAGCGGCGACGACACGGATGAGATATTCAGTCCCAAGGCCAGCCTCGTTTACGCCTTCTCCGCCACCACGGAAGCCTACCTGAGTGCCGGCTATGGATTTCACTCCAACGATGCGCGCGGGGTCGTGCAATCGGTAGACCCGGCAACGGGTGAGCCGGTGGCTGCCGTGGACCCGCTGGTAGAGTCGCTGGGCGCGGAGCTCGGTTTCAAGACCCAGTGGCGCGAGAAATGGAATACATCCCTGGCCCTGTGGTACCTGGAGCTGGACTCAGAACTCCTGTTTGTCGGCGATGCCGGGGCCACCGAGGCCAGCCGCGCCAGCGAGCGCTGGGGCGTGGAGTTTAACAACTACTGGATGCTGGATGATATCTGGTCACTGGAGGCAGACGTTGCCTGGACCGATGCCGAGTTCAGCAACGATGCCCCGGAAGGTAACGAGATTCCCGGCGCCATGGAAACCGTGGCCAGCGCTGCGATCTCCGCCCAGTACCCGTCCGGTTGGTTTGGCTCGCTGCGCGTCAGGTACTTCGACGGCGCGCCGCTGATCGAGGACGGCAGCGTGGAATCCGACGGGTCGACGATGGTCAACCTGGCCTTGGGGTGGGTTGGAGAAAGCTGGAGGCTGCAGGCGGACGTGCTGAACCTGCTGGACTCCGATGACCACGACATCGACTACTTCTACGCGTCGCGATTACCCGGCGAGCCGCAGGCCGGTGTTGAGGATGTCCATTTTCACGTCTTCGAACCCAGGCAGGTCCGGGTGGCCGTTAGCTGGATGCTGTAGCGCCCGCGCTGCCTACTCTCCGCCCTCCGGCGCTGCGGCGCCTACCCGGCTTCCGCCGGCCCCCGGGTCACCAACACCGGGCAGTGGGCAAGGCGTAACACCCGCTCCGCCACGGAACCCAGGAGCAGTCGCGATACACCCTGGCGACCGTGGGTGGGCATGACAATCAGGTCGCATCCCAGCTCCCGCCCCACCCTGGTAATTTCCTCGCCGGCAGATCCCACGCAGATGATGGCGTCCACCGCGTCGGCTCCAGCGGCGGCGAGCTTGTCGGTGAGCAGCGCCCTGGCGCGCTCCTCGCGCTCGTTCAGGCTCATGGCTTCACGAATGTATTCCGCCTCGGACTTGAGGTCGGCCAGCACATGCACGGCGTGCACCTGGGCGGGAGACTCCGCCAGGGACAGGGCCTCATGCAATGCCGCCAGGGAAGCTTCCGAAAAATCGATGGGTACGAGAATGGATTTTCTATCTAATAGGCTCATTGCTTGCCTGGCACTCCTTTGTTGGCGGATAGCTTGTGCTGAGGTTTCTTAAAGTTCGTCATCCCAGTCCAGATCGTACTCATCGTCGGCGAAGTCTTCCAGCGGCGGGATGCCGTTGTTCAGGAAGGTGGCGCGCGCCTGCAGGTAGGCGCTGCGCATGAACACATACTCGTCTCCGGTGACCAGTTCGTCGAACTCCAGCAGGCCGGCGCGGAAGCTGATGGCCTCCGCAGACCAGAACGCATAGGCCGATGTGGTATCCCAGGCGACGGCCGGTATCGATGCATAGGTATCGACAACGTAACCGGTAGCGCTGCGCACTGTGCGCGGCCCGAAGAACGGCAGGATCACATAGGGCCCGCTGCCAAAACCCCACACCATGAGGGTCTGCCCGAAGTCGGCGCGCTGCACCTCGATGCCCATTCTGGTGGCCACATCAAACAGGCCAAACACACCGACCGTGGTATTCACCATAAACCGCCCGGTGCTCACCGCGGCGGCATCGGGGCGACCCTGCAGGAGGGAGTTGATGAAGCGATTGACTTCGTAGACATTGGCCACCGCATTGGCCACGCTGCGCTCTGCCGCGTCGGGCATCAGCTTCGCGTAGCCGCTGGCCACCGGCCGCAGCAGGGTGCGGTCGAAGAAGCGATTGAAGGCGAAAATCTTGCGGTTGGTGGACTCCCAGGGATCAATCTCGCTCATATCCTGCTGGCCCAGGGCCAGGGAGGCGTGCACTGTCAGCAGGATGGTGATGAGCAGGCGCATGGGGGCGGGTACTCGGGATCTGTCCAGGTTTTGATCAGCGGCTACGCTATCACACCGATGTGACGAAGCAAGCGCCGCCTGTCGTACGGTTTAGTCAGCGTCTGGCGCGTACGGGTTCCAATACAACACTGCGATTTATTCGATGCCTGGCACAGGAATTACCGACTTGTTTCGATCGGGCACGACTCTACAGTACGCGGGCAATTTTCTGCAGCCATTAGAGTGAGTGATCAAGGAACCCGTCCCATGACCCAGCAACAATCAGCAGTAGTAAAGAACGATGTGAGTGCCGCAATTGAAGGTGAGACCAGCCGCTTTGTGCGCATGCTCGAAGAGCCCATGTGGCAGGCGATCTTTGCCTCCGTCACGACCATCAGTCTGTTCGGCGTCGTGGTGACCGGCATCTGGCTCATGGACGCTATCGTCAACTAGGCGTCAGCCCCGTGCCGCCTGCGTAGTGACGCGGGCGGCGCATCTCGAGTCTTCTCTCCCGCCTCGCCAGAATCTGGCACAATGCGCCCACAGCAAAAACAAGCGGGCGTAAACGCCAACCATGGCAGAACAATTCAAAGAACAAGGCGGTGTCGCCACGATGGATCCTTCCCGGTTCCGTCGCTGGATGACCTCCAGAATCATGACCCGCGCGGTGCAGGTCTCCACCCAGGAAAAGAAGCGCGCTCGGGCCGAGCGGCAACGCCTCGCTGACAAGGCGCCCCACCGGGTACATTACTTTCACCAGACCGACGACGGCTACAGCCATCTGGCGGCCCAGCTGCTGGCGGCGCTGGCGGTCCGCTATGACATTGAGCTGGAATGCCACCTGGTGCGCGGCCCCACGGGCGCAAACGCACCGGAGCCTGGCTTGCTGTCGCGACTGTCGCGCTACGACGCTTTTCATATTGCGCCGGGATACGGTCTGGCCTTCCCGCGGCACGACGCGGCGCCGGATACCGAACTTCTCAAGCAGGCGGAAGCCATTCTCGCAGCCCAGGACGCGACCGGCTTTGCACGCTGCGCGGCAGCGGTAGGCGCGGCTTTGTGGAACGATGACAGCGCCGGAATGGCGGCGCTCGCGCAAGCCCACGGCGCGGCGGCGGCCGAGGAGGTGGGCGCCGCGATCAATGCCGGCGAGGCGCGACGCAATGAGCTTAAGCACTACTCGGGTGCCATGTTTTACTACGGCGGTGAGTGGTACTGGGGGGTGGACCGACTCTACCACCTGGAACAGCGCCTGGCGGACCTCGGAGCAGACCGGCAGCCGGGAGCGCCACTACTGGCGCCTCGGCCCGAGGTGGACCCGGGCACCATCAAGGATACCGGCAGCCTGACGCTGGAGCTTTTCCCCTCCCTGCGCAGCCCGTATACGGCGGTGGCGTTTGATCGGGCCGTGCAGCTGGCGGCGGACTCCGGTGTCAGGCTGGTATTGCGGCCGGTGCTGCCCATGGTGATGCGCGGCGTGCCCGCCACGCGCGAGAAGGGCTTTTACGTGTTCACCGACGCCGCCCGGGAAGCCCGTGCGGCGGGCGTGCCGTTTGGCGACTTCTACGACCCGATCGGCGACCCGGTACGGCGCTGTTATTCTCTCTACCCCTGGGCGGCGAGGCAGGGCAAAGGCGTTGAGTTACTAGGCAGCTTTTTACGGAACGCTTTTGCCAAAGGTGTAAATACCAACCGGCTGTCGGGCTTGCGGCGCGTGGTCGAGGCGGCAGGCCTGGACTGGCAAGAGGCCCGGCAGCACCTGGGTGACCCCGCCTGGGAAGCGCTGCTGGAGCAGAACCGGTTGGGCATGTACGAAGCAGGCCTGTGGGGGGTGCCCAGCTTCCGCCTGCTGGACGCGGCGGGGCAGCCGCTGCTGGCAATTTGGGGCCAGGACCGCCTATGGCTGGTGGCCCGGGAAATCAAGCGTCAACTGGCCGCGGCGAACGACTGAGTACCCGCAGTTGCGCATTTCAGGACAAGGCAAGGAGCCGGCAGTATGAACCCACCTCAACCCATTCGACTGGTCGGTGCGACCGGCTCGCCCTATACCCAGAAGATGGTCGCGCTACTGCGCTATCGGCGCATTCCCTATGCGATTACCTGGGGCCCCGTTGAGACCGCCTGCGACGCCCTGGGCGTGCCCAGGCCGCGTCCGGTGTTGATGCCCACCTTTTTCTTCGAGGAAGAGGGTGGGCTCCAGACGAGCGTCGACTCCACGCCCATCATCCGCCGCCTGGAAGAGGACTACGAAGGACGCTCTGTGCTGCCCGATGATCCTGCGCTGGCGTTTATCGATTACCTGATCGAGGACTTCGGCGACGAGTGGTGCACCAAGTTCATGTTCCACTATCGCTGGTACGCCGAGGCCGACGCCGACAACGCAGGCACCAGGCTGCCGCTGACCATGGACGTGAGCATGCCGGAGGACCAGTTGGCCCAGGTCAAGGCCAGCTTCGCGGAGCGCCAGATCGGCAGGCTCTATGTCGTTGGCTCCAACGACACCACGGCTCCCGTCATCGATGCCAGCTATCGCCGCTTCCTCGCGGCTATGGAAGCGCACCTGGCCTGCCAGCATTTTATGCTTGGCGGGCGCCCCGGGGCAGGGGACTTTGCGCTGTACGGCCAGCTTACCCAGCTCGTGGGTTTCGATCCGACCCCGCGGGCTATTGCCCACGAGGTATCGCCGCGCACCGTGGCCTGGGTCGACCGACTCGCCGATCAGTGCGGTTTGGAACCGTCCGCGCAGGACTGGCTGCCGCTGGAAGAACAAGCCGCAACACTCAGGGGCCTGCTCGACGAGATAGGCCGTGTCTATGCACCGGCCCAGCTGGCCAATGCCCGGGCCGTTGAGGCGGGGGACAAGTCCTGGGAATGCACCATCGAAGACACGACCTGGACCCAGCGGACCTTCCCTTACCAGGCCAAGTGCCTGCAGTGGACCAGGGAGCGCTACCGGGCGCTTGCGGCCGCCGACCGGGCACGCGTGGATGACCTGCTGGTGGATACCGGCGTTGAGGCAATGCTGTCTGAATGAGTGCGCGGCACTGTTCGCGGCCCCGCGCCGCGACAATCTGACCTGCGCAAATTGGTTTTCTCGGATACTCCTGTATAGTCCCCACGCACTAGGGTCTGTAGCATGTTCGCGTTATTTGAAAAACTGGTAGAGCCTTTCCCGCCGGATCCGCCGGCACGGCCGCCGTCCTCTCTGTGGGCCTTCTGCTGGCACTACACCCGCGGCGTTTGGCCGTGGCTGGCCGTGATGTCGGTGCTGGTGGCGGTGGTGGCAGTCATCGAGGTCAGCCTGTTCGGCTTCCTGGGCAACATCGTCGACTGGCTCTCTGCGGCCGACCGGGACACCTTTCTCGAGGAGGAGGGCGATACCTTGCTGTGGATCGGGCTGCTGGTGCTGCTGGCACTACCACTGCTGAACCTGTCGGCCTCGCTGGTGATGCACCAGAGCCTGATGGGCAACTACCCCATGCGCATCCGTTGGATGGCGCACCAGTACCTGCTGCGTCAGAGCTTCGGCTTCTATCAGGACGAGTTCGCGGGACGAGTGGCCACCAAGGTCATGCAGTCGGCCCTGGCAGTGCGCGATGCGGTGATGAAGCTGGCCGACGTGATGGTGTACGTGTCGGTCTATTTTCTGGGGGCGATGCTGCTGGTGGCCACCTTCGATTTCTGGCTGATGCTGCCGTTCCTGGTGTGGCTGGTCATCTACGGTCTGATTCTCAGGCAGCTCTTGCCGCGTATGCACCAGGTGGCCGAGGAGCAGGCCCATGCGCGCTCCACCATGACCGGGCGGGTGGTGGACAGCTATACCAACATTATGACGGTAAAGCTGTTTGCACACACTCGACAGGAAGAGAACTACGCCCGCGACAGCATGCGCGGCTTCCTGGGCACCGTTTACGACATGATGCGGCTGGCCACCCGTCTGGAAGTCTCTATCGACTTCATCAACGCGGTGCTGCTGTTTGCGGTGGGCGCGGTGTCGATCTGGTCCTGGCTGCAGGGCGGCGCCAGCGTTGGTGGCATTGCGGTGGCGATCGGGCTGGTGCTGCGCCTGCACGGCATGTCCCACTGGATCATGTGGGAGCTCTCCGGTTTGTTTGAGAACCTGGGCACCGCCCACGACGGCATGAACACCATCTCGCGGGTGCAGATGGTGACGGACCCACCCGATGCGCCGCCGATGCAGGTGCACGAGGGCCGCATCGACTTCGAGCGGGTGTCCTTCCATTACGGCAAAGGCAGCGGCGTGATCGATGAGTTCTCGCTGCACATCCAGCCGGGTGAGAAGGTGGGTATTGTCGGTCGCTCCGGTGCCGGCAAGACCACCTTGATGAACGTGCTGCTGCGACTGTTTGACCTGGAGGGCGGGCGCATTCTGATCGACGGCCAGGACATTGCCCGGGTGAGCCAGGAAAGTCTGCGCGCGCAGATCGGGGTGGTCAGCCAGGACACGGCCCTGCTGCACCGCAGCATTCGCGAGAACATCGCCTACGGCAGCCAGCATGCCACCGAGGACCAGGTGATCAGCGCCGCCCGGCGCGCCAACGCCCACGACTTTATCAGCGAGCTGAGCGACCTCGACGGCCGCAGCGGCTACGACGCCCAGGTGGGCGAGCGGGGGGCCAAGCTGTCCGGGGGGCAGCGCCAGCGCATCGCCATCGCCCGCATGTTTCTGAAGGACGCCCCTATCCTGGTGCTGGACGAAGCCACGTCGGCGCTGGATTCCGAAGTGGAGGCCGCCATTCAGGAAAACCTGCTGGAACTGATGGAGGGCAAGACGGTGCTGGCCATCGCTCACCGCCTGTCCACGATTTCGGCGCTGGACCGGCTGGTGGTCATGGACCAGGGCAGGATCATTGAGCAGGGCAGTCATGACGAACTGGTGGCCGCCGGCGGGCTCTACGCCGACCTATGGCGGCGGCAGTCAGGCGGGTTTATTGCGGAGACAGCCTCAACGGGCGATGTGGAGAGTTATTCGCAAACCAGTCCGTCGTCAGGTATCAGAGGCTCATAGCGTTCGTCGGTGCAGAGTTTAACGGCAGCAAAGCGGGGATGGCTGCCGAGGTGCTAACACACTGCAGGCTATCCTTCTCGTCTTCTCGACCTGGCAGGCTCGCTACTGCTGGCGGATGGGCTGACTCTGCGACTTATCGGAGAGAATCTGACGGATGAGCAGGAAATTGTGTCCAGACGCCCGTTCGGAGCGCGGCCAAATATCCTCAGGCAGTTTCGGGTAGGGCTCAGCTACCTGTTTTAATCGCGACACAAAGGCTGCAACTAGTCCTCTGAAGCGTCCAGGTAGGGTGCCATTGCGGCTTCCAGCTGAGCACGCGCGGCCTCACTGTCAAACCCGGAGACCGTGGTGCTGTCCGCGAGTTCAAACATGGCAACGAACAGCGGCTTGCCGTCTGCTGTCTTGCTAAGCGCTACCCGCTTTTCTTCCTCAAACAGCTGATCCCAGTAGTTGCGCACTTCGGCCCAGAAAGGCCCCGTGCGGCTCCAGTATTCGTCACCGGCCTTCCAGTCATAGTTGGCGATGCGCTCATAGCGCGCCAATCCGTTTTCCCGCGCCAGCACCGCAGTGCGTTCACCTTTATCGTTCAGCACGACTTTAAGGTTGTGTTCTTCCTGCACCCAGCCGGTGGGAGAGATGGTGTGCCGGTTGGTGCCCACCAGAGCGTGATAGTCGTCACGCACGCTGAACTCGCGCCGGGGCAGCGGGCGCCAGGTTTCTTCGCTGGTCCAGCTCGAGTAATTGGCATAGTGCTCCCAGCTGCCGCTTGCCATGTAGCGCGGTGAGTCGTCTACCTGGTAGACGGACTGGGTCCACTGACGACGTACATCGCGCCGGCTGCGTCGGTCCCTCTCCCAGGTCTGGTACCCGCTGTAGGTATGCAGCTCGCGCTGTTCATAGCGCCAGTCCTGCCGCCAGTGCTTGACCACCATGGGTTCGCTGATGCTGCCGTCCTCCATCTCGATACGCATCACCAGTACATGCTGCAAGCTGATAAACGCTGGCTCATCAGTGACAACATAAACGTATTCGGTGCCCCAGGACTGATAGGGTTTGCCAGGCTCGTAGCCTTCGGTAAACCCTACGGTTTCGATAAAGTCGAAACTGGTACGGTAGGGGCCCGCCATAGCCAGGATGGCGCGGCGATCGCGCTCAAACTTGCTAATGCCGGGTTCCTGCAGCAGTCGCCAGGCGTTTTGACCAGCTCGATACCGGGCCCTTTCGTGGTGCCACCGCGCGGCGCCATATCGTCCCCTTCGAGGAACTGCCAGGCGAAGGTGTACTGGCGCGTGCCGGATGCAGCGGGCGTGTCGGAAGCACCGTCATAGGCGGTCAGGGTCTGGGGAAAGGCGGCCAGCAGGACGGCCACCGGCCCCAGTGATTTCAGCAGTTTCATGAGATCACCTTGTTAAAATCTAGAGAATCAGTAGCCAGCTCCAGGCATACAGCGCACCGATAACCGTGAGGCTTGCCGCCCAGGTCAGGGCTGTGCGCAGTGGTCTCGAGTGCGGATGCCTTATAGCGCTTCTCCCCGCCCCACAACGGGCCGTGCGGCGATGGCCCACCCCAGCAGGCCGAGCATACCCAGCCAGCAAACCGTTGCCGCGTAGGCGCCCAGCGCGCATAGGGTGAGGAGAGGAGCTGCAACGCTAAGCCATGCCAGCTTTGCCCGGCTGGCCGGGCTGAGAACCAGTGGGCGAGTTGTGCGTCTATAGCGCTTGTCGTCACTCAAACAGAGGATGCTAAAAAGGCAACCCGAAAACAACGTGGCGCATAGCGCTAGCGTGAGAGTCGTCATCGCTGCTGGCCTGCTCTGGCTGCTGCCATAACCAGCTCCTGGCCATCTTGCCCGCCGGAACGATCGGCATGCCGGGACTGGCGTGCGGCGCGAAAGACCAGGAATGTCGCCATCATAAGCAGGCTGGTGTCCAGCATGGGCACGGCGAGATTCCCCTGCTGGATTGCCCCCAGCCATCCGATGCCGCCTGTCGCCAGCCGCGCGGCTGGGCTCAGCAGGCAGAATAGGGCGCACAAGTAGAAGAGTTGTTGATTGAGCCGGACAAGCTCAGGTGACGTGAAGCTCCAGGCCAGCACAGCGATACCGACAATCACAAAGCTCCACGGCACGGCTACATGGGACTGTAGGCCGAGTACCGGCGCCGTGAAGTAGGCCAGCGAGCTGGCCAGCATGGCGATGGGAATACCGTAGCCGACACCGAGCAGGCTGCGGTGCAACCAGTCCCAGCCCGCCTCTCCAGCGCGGCGCTGCAACCACAGGTTAAACCCGGTGATCACCACGTAACACAGGGCAAAGGCGAGCGCGCCCCATACCAGTTTTGACAGCAGGCCTGCGAAATTGCCGAAGTGCAGCGGTCCCATCAAGGATACGGCGGTGGCCCCGGCAGAGGGTGCTTTGCCCAGCGCCGGCTTCTCGCGCTGGAAGGTGCCAGTGTTACCGCTGTACTCGAATTGCTGGCCGGTAAGTCGGTGGCCGCTGGCAGGAGTGAACACGGTAATTCTGGAGCCTTGCTCACCCCAGGCGCTGATGCTGGCAAACACCGGTGCAGCACCGCTGCGACGGGTGGCGTCGGCTATCACCGTGTCGAGGTTGGCGGCAGGCCCGGGCGTTGCGGATTCTACCGCCGGTTGGTCAATCAGCGTGCGAATCATGGCTTCCTGGTCGCCGCCGAAGGCGACTATCGCCATCGCTGGAATGCCAAAAGCGCCCGCAAAGCTGAAAAAGCTGCCGGTAAAGGCCAGCACAAAAGCAAACGGTAATCCCCAGCTACCGGCCAGGCTGTGCAGGTCGCGTTTGTTGACCAGAGTGTTCTGACCGCGTCGCAGCGTAAAGGCCTCTTTGAATAGATGACCGTGGATAAGAAAGCCGGATATCGCCGAGACCAGCAGCACCAGTCCGAGAATGCCAGTGAGCATGAGCCCCCAGGGCCGCGGCAGGTGCAACTCGGTGTGGATGCTGACAATGAACTGCGCAAGGGCCCCCGGGTTGTCCTGCTGGAACAGCTCCGTGACCGTGCCAGTCCGACGCTCAACCACTTGCGCCGTCGCGGGGTCGAGTACTACGCGCTCACCGTACTCTTCGATCTGCCCGTCCGCCGCCTTCACATGGGTGTGAAAAAACGCACCGAGGTAGCCTGACGCTGAAGTACTCAGGGTGACTTCCTCAAGGTGTTCGGGATTGACCCCTGCAGCTTCCGCACGCAGCATTTTGTCTATGGGGAGCGAGAAGGGGGACTGGTTAGCCACTGTGCCAATCGACCAGTGACGAATCTCTTCCTCAAAAACTGCTGCTGCCCCGGTGATGACGACCGCGTAAAGCAGCAAGCCGAGGAATACCGCACTCCAGCCATGTAGTGCCACGAGTGCCTTGGTTTTGCGCTGGTCGAGAGCCATGGCGTCAGAACCAGAACCGCGCGGCGATAAGCGCAGTGTTTGGGAATCCCAGCAAGGCGTACACAAAGCACACTCGCATCAGGCGTGGCTCCAGGTAGGCGAAGAAGAAAATCCCCGCCCAGAGAGCGGGGAAAAGGACCAGCGGTATGACGATGTTATTAATATCCGCGGCCCCAACAGGGAACCAGAGCGCCATGCCCAGCATAACGATCACGGCCAGCAGGAAGCAGACCGGACCGCATATCCAGAAGCGGGCAGATAACAGAGTCGAGGTCATGAACATCCAGAAAGTTAAAAAAACGGCGTTACGTTTTAACGCTAATAATAATCATTCTCATTAAACCTGCAAGCAGTTTTACGCCCGGCGGCAGATTTTTGTCGTCAACACAGGCGCGGGCCTTGACGCCGCCTGCGTCCATGCCAATAATGAGAATGCTTATCATTTGCATTGGGGGTGTTATGGGTAGTCGGGCTGGTATTTTTGACGAGCTGCAATTCGCGCCATCAAACCTGGCTGAAGTCGAGGAGCTGTGGCGGCATGCCATGGGCAGCGCGGAAGCAGCGATCATCTGCAGGGATTGGGCGGCGGCGCTGGAGCGGGTTTCCGAGGCCTCACAGCTTGTCGATATCAGTCTCGGTATAGAGGGGGCCTGCCTGGCATCCTGGCGCCGACGCGGGTCGGCCTCATTGAGCCTTTTCACCCTCGTGCTGCGCAAGCTGCAGCAGGAGAAAAAGCACGCCGAAGCCCGGCACGATCGAAACAGATCTCAGCTGCACTAGCTGGTTTTCCCCCGGTGCGACAGCATCGGCTGGCACATCTTCGGCGCGGCGGAATGTCGTGCTGACACTCATTCAAGGGGTTATCCATGTCGAAGCGAACGTCGGCGGCGCTGTGTGTGGCCGCACATCTCTGTGTTCCTCAGTCTCTGTGCGCACAGCAGGAGGAGTTGGAGGAGGTCATCGTCTACGGCAGTCTGTCGCGCTACTCTGCACTCAAGTCCGACATCCCGATTCTGGAATCGGCGCGCTCGGTCAGCATCGAAACGCAGCAGCAGATTATCGACAAGGGCGCTCTGCGGCTGGACGAGACCTATACCTATTCGGCCGGCGTTACCGGCGAGACCTTTGGCTTTGCCACGCGAGGTGACTGGGTTCGGGTGCGGGGTTTGGATGTGCCCCAGTTCCAGGACAGCCTGCAGTCCCTGTTTGGAAACTACAACAACGTGCGGCCGGACATTTATACGCTGGAGCAGGTGGAGATTCTCAAGGGTCCGGCGTCAGTGTTGTTCGGGAAGGGCTCCCCGGGTGGTTTGGTCAACGTGGTCAGCAAGCGGCCCCGGCAAGAGGCACGCCATGAAATCTCCCTGGAGCTCGGGAATTTCGAGCGCACCCAGCTGGCGGTAGACTCCACAGGCAGCCTCGGCGGTGGCGGCCAGTGGCTCTACCGGATGGTTGCACTATACCGCGACACAGAGACGCAGATAAGCGAGGTAGATGACGAGTCCCTGGTGATCGCGCCCTCCGTTACCTGGCGCCCGACGATCGACACCAACGTCACAGTGCTGGTCAATTACACCGACACAGAGAGCGACACGGCGGCGCAGTTTCTGCCGGTGGTTGGCACCCTGGAACCGGCGCAGAACGGCCGTCGCATCGACTTTGATGATTTCTTCGGCGAGCCGTCCTTTAACCGCTACAACGCAGAGACACTCTCCATCACCCTGCTGGCTGACCACCAGTTCAATGAGGTGTTCAGCGGCGAGCTGACGGCGCGCTACACCAATGCCGAGGCGGACTATCAGCAGGCCTGGCCCTCGTTTGACACCAGCGCCGACCGCTATATTCGAACTCCGGATGGAAGCTTGTACGAGGATGGCACGGTGCCGCGGAGCTTTTTTCGGAGTGACGGCACTTCCGAGCAGGCGGCGGTAGATGCTCGCCTGCGCGCGAGTTTTGATACCGGGCCGTTCTCTCACCGGCTGCTGTCAGGCGTTCAGTACCAGGATGTCGAAGTCGACGACGATGGCTACTACGCCTATGCGGTGGGCTATGCATTCCAGCCGGGTGAGCCCGCTACGCCCTTTGGCGATGCTTATTGGATCAACCTGTTTGATCCTCAGTACGGCAACGTGCCGCCGGCGGAGTTTCTGGATGCGTTGTACACAGACAGCCCTTCAGCCACCACCGAAGACATTGGTATCTACGTCAATGACGAAATCAGCATTGATCGCTGGCGCCTCACTCTCGGGCTGCGCTACGACGAAACGGAAACGGATGCCGGCGCGGGCAGGCAGGAGGATGACGAGCTGTCTTTCGCGACAGGCTTGCTCTACCAGTTCGACAATGGTCTTGCCCCCTATGTGAGCTACGCCGAGTCTTTTGAGCCAGTCATCGGCGACAACGGCAACGGCCGGCCGCTAAATCCACAGGAGGGTGAGCAGTGGGAACTTGGCATCAAGTATCAGCCCGCGGGCTGGCCGGGCTTTATCACGCTGGCCTATTTCGACATCGAGCAGACAAACCTGCCGGACCCACTCGCGTTTCCCGGCGAGTTCGAACAACAGAGCGGTAGTGCCACCGTTACCGGCGTGGAACTGGAGGCCCAGTTTGCCTGGCGTGATTTCACCGTCGAAGTTAATGCCAGCGAACTGGACACCGAGAATGCTGATGGCTTTGATATTGCCAGCGTGCCTGAAACGCAGGCTTCCGGTTGGGTTGGATACACACCTGCCTTCCTACCTGGCCTGCGCAGCGGTGTGGGCGTGCGCTACGTGGGTTCGAGCTATGACGGTATCGACCAGCTCAAAACGCCGTCGTTCACACTCTACGATCTGATGCTGGGCTACAGCTACCGCTCATGGGATCTCGCCCTGAACCTGCGCAATTTGACTAACGAGGAATACCTGTCCACTTGCCTGGCGCGAGGCGACTGCTTCGTTGGCAAGGAGCGGACGGTGGTGGGCAGACTTCGTTACCTGTTTTGAGCGACGGGGTGTTGTTGCGTCGCCACCAGTGCACTGGTCGGTGCCTGCTGGGTGCGGCGCTCGGCCTGGCGGCTGACAAGCAGATAGGCGCCCAGAAGGGCGCCGCTGACAAAGATAACTGCGTTCACTACCAGTGCGGCATGCGTCTGTGGTGCGCCGGGGGCGGTGGCCATATCAAGTACGGGCAATCCCAGACAAAAAAGCGCGGTGCCGGCCAAAAGCTGGCGGGCAGTGTTGCGAGGATGCCTCACGACCAGCGCCCAGACGATAGCGGCAGCCCAGATAGACAGAAACGCCAACGCTGATGCGTAGCTGCGGTCTGCGGACAGCATCCCCCACAGGCGGTCAGTGTAAAAAATGGCTATGGATGCCAGCGCCAGGCCTGCGGTCAGACCTGCATTGATACGGCTGATGGCAACATAAAAACCGCGGCTGCGATGCCCAATCGGGCCATCCAGACGCCGTTCGAGGTAAATCAGCGTGCCGATGGCGATGGAAAGCGTCACGACCATGCCCACGAAGTAATACACGACTTTGAGCAGCATGCCGCCATAGGTCCCATAGTGCAGCGGCGTAATTGCCGCGTAAACGCGACCGACGGGTGACTGCGGCAGGCCACCAAACAGCAGTGAGGGTGGGTCGTACTCGCCGGTAACAGCATTCGCATCGACTTGCACGAAGCGCACCAATTCGCTGTCAGCATCTGCGAACACTTTGTAGCGGGCGTTGCTATCACCATAGTGCTCGAGAGCAACGCCGTCGGCCCGGTACGGAGTCTCGCTGTCAATTCGATTGAGCAGGTCTTCCAGTGGCGCCATGGGCGCAGCCACGCCCGAGGCTTCAATGGGCGGGCCGGTAATTGCCTGTATGGCCGCCTCCTGGTCGCCCTTAAATGCGAGCAACGCAAGAATCGGCAGAAACAGCACGACCAGCCCGAGGATGGCGCCGGTAAATGAAATCGTAATGCTGAACGGCAGCGTCCACACGCCCAGGCCCGTGTGCAGGTCCTTCCATTTCAGGTGCATGGATCGATGCCAGCGCAGCTTGTACAAATCCTTGAGAATCTTGCGGTGGATGATGACGCCGGTCAGCAATGACACCAACATGAACACGCCGGCAATACCGACCAGGGAGCGCCCCAGCCGGCGTTCGATTTGCAGATTCTGATGAAAGCGCAGCAACCAGGTGGCGGGGCCATCCAGCTTGGCGCCTATTGCCTCGCCGGTGACCAGGTCATAGCGCTGAGTCTCACGCTCCGATGTGCCATCTTCTGTCTTGAAAGAACCGAACAAGCGGTAGTAGGGAGCCTCACTGCCTGGCAGAGACAAAAAGAGATTGGTCACTTCGCCCTCGTAGCGATGGATGAAGTCATCAATCATCGGGTTGATAGCAATTCTGGGAACGTCCGTGGACAGGCGCCTGGCGCCGGGGTCTTCCCAGTCAACCATCTCGTCGTAGAACATGGCCACCGAGCCGGAAAAGCAGACGGTAAAGAGAAGCCATCCCAGTACAACACCGATCACCGTATGCAGGTGATTCATGCGTTTCAGTCGATCGCGCAACATTACAACCTTACCTCAAAAACGGTGATGACGACGGCACAGACACCGGTCACCATACCCAGTGCCAGTGCTGGTCGCCAGGCGATTTCGTCCCAGTAGCAATAGAACATCGCAAGCCCCCAGACAAACGGGCTGACAAGCACTGTCAGCAGAGTGCGGCTGGCAAACTCTCCCGGCCCGATGGCGATGACCGCCGCGCTTAACACAGCGGTGAACAGGAAGGCGAGCACGCTCATGGCCAGGCCGCGCCAGCTCACAGGGCCAGCCCAACGATGCCGATCGCGAGCACCACGGGTGCACTGTACAAATGCGCGCGGGGCCAGCGCGAAGCCAGCAGCAGGCTCAAGGGCGCTGCCAGGCATAGGGCAGCCAGCGCGCTGGGAACACCGCGCTCACCGCCCCAGAGCAGCACAGACACGATGATCAGAACAGCTAGCAGCAGGTAACCCAGCGATTGCAACAGCGTCACGGCTGCATCGGTAAACCGGGGCAGGGCACAGCGGCGTGT
>JANQGK010000129.1 GCA_028277365.1 Halieaceae bacterium
GCGGGCCTGGTAGCCGCCCTGATTGCCGCCACGGTGCGCGCCAAAGTGAGCCTGGTGGAGCGGCACAAGATGGGTGGCGACTGTCTCAATACCGGCTGCGTCCCCAGCAAGGCGCTGATCCGCTCCGGGCGCATCGCCGAGTACCTGCGGCGCGCTCCGGAGTTTGGCCTGGGGGCGGTCGACGCGCAGGTGGATTTCCCGGCGGTGATGGAGCGGGTGCAGTCGGTGATTGCCAGGATTGAGCCCCACGATTCCGTAGAGCGCTTCACCTCCCTGGGTGTGAATTGCTTAAGCGGTGAGGCAAAGCTGGTATCTCCCTGGGAAGTGGAGATCAATGGCGTGCGCCGCAGTGCCCGCAATATCGTGATTGCCTCCGGTGCACGGCCCTTCGTGCCGCCGGTGCCAGGCCTCGCGGAGCAGGATTACCTCACCTCCGACAGTCTGTGGGAGTTGCGCGAGCTGCCGCCCCGGCTGCTGGTAATGGGAGCCGGCCCCATCGGCTGTGAATTGGCGCAGGCCTTCTCAAGGCTCGGCAGCCGGGTCACCCTGGTGGATATGGCGCCGCAGATCATGCCCCGGGAAGACGCCGAGGTGGCAGCCCATGTCACCGACGTGTTCCGGGCCGCGGGCATCCAAGTACTGACCGGACACAAGGCGGTGGGCTTCCGCCGCGAGGGCGAGCGCAAGTTGGCGGAATTCGACGCCGACGGCGACAGCAAGACCCTGGAATTCGACCGGGTGCTGGTGGCGGTGGGCCGCAAGGCCAACTCCGAGGGTCTGGGCCTTGAGGAGCTGGGCATCGAGACCAACCCCAACGGCACCCTGGTGGTGGACGAGTTTCTGCGCACCAGTGTGCCCACGGTGCTCGCCTGCGGCGATATCGTCGGACCCTATCAGTTCACCCACATGGCCAGCCACCAGGCCTGGTACACGGCGGTGAATGCGCTGTTCGGCTTTGCCCGCAAGTTCCGGGTCGACTACTCGGTGGTGCCCTGGACCACGTTTACCGATCCGGAAGTGGCGCGGGTGGGCCTTAACGAACTGGAGGCTAAAGAGCAGGAGATCGACTACGAGGTCACCCGTTACGACATCGACGACCTGGACCGCGCCATCGCCGACAGCGAGGCCCACGGCTTTATCAAGGTGCTGACCGAGCCCGGTAAAGACCGCATTCTCGGCGTCACCATCGTCGGCTACCACGCCGCCGAGTTGCTGGCCGAATACGTGCTGGCCATGAAGCACGGCATTGGTCTGAACAAGATTCTCGGCACCATCCACGTGTACCCGACTCTGTCGGAAAGCAACAAGTTCGTGGCCGGCGAGTGGCGCAAGGCGCGCAAGCCCGAGGGCCTGCTGAACTGGATCGAGAAGCTGCACGACTGGCGCCGCGGTGCAGACCACTGACTAACTCTCCCAATACCGCTATACAAGGAAGCCCAATGACTGTTGAATCCATCGTCCAGGAGCGTTACGCCGAAGGTGCCAATGAACGCCAGGAAAGCCTGTGTTGCCCGGTGCAGTACCGGCCAGAAATGCTCGAGCTGCTGCCCGCGGAAATCATCGAGAAAGACTACGGCTGCGGCGACCCCTCCCGCTATGCCCGTCGCGGCGACACGGTGGTCGACCTGGGCAGCGGCGGCGGTAAGATTTGCTACATTGCCGCGCAGATTGTCGGCGCCGAGGGGCAGGTGATCGGTATCGATATGACCGACGATATGCTTGCCCTGGCGGAACGCTACCGTGAGCCGATGGCGGAGAAGCTGGGCTACAGCGTGGTCGAGTTCCGCAAGGGGTTCATCCAGGACGTAGGTGAGATCGTCGCTCCGGACAGTGCGGATCTGGTGATCTCCAACTGCGTGTTGAACCTTGTGGCGGAGCAGGACCGCGAGCGGCTGATTTCGGGTGTGTTCTCGGCGCTCAAGCCCGGCGGTCGCGTGGCGATTTCCGACATCGTCAGCGATGCAGTGGTGCCGGCCCACCTCAAGCAGGACCCGGATCTATGGAGCGGCTGTATTTCCGGCGCCTTTGAAAAACAGGCCTTCCTCGAGGCCTTCCGCACCGCCGGCTTCGAACAGGTGGCCTACGACAGCTTCGAGGAGCAGCCCTGGCAGAGTGTGGAAGCTATCAACTTCCATTCCGCCACCGCGGTAGCGGTAAAGCCCGGCGGTAGTGGCTGCTGCTGATTTCCGGCTGTCCAAGCGTCAGTGGCTGACTGGTACGTTTATCTCCTGCGCTGCCGGGACGGCAGTTTCTATACCGGTGTCGCCCGCGACCTGGAACGCCGCCTGCGGCAGCATAACGGTGAGCTGGCGGGCGGCGCCCGTTACACCCGCGGGCGGCGCCCGGTGGAGCTGGTGTGGTCGGAAGCCTGCGCCGATCGCGGTGCCGCCCAGGCCCGGGAGGCACAGGTGCGCAAGCTGTCGAGAGCTGAGAAGCTCAGGCTGGTGAAAGCGGGTTAGGGAGTTTCCGGCTATCTTGCCAGGGCCTGGTCTTCGACCAGCTGCTCCGGCGGGCGGCGCCGGCGCGATACGAATACGGCATTGCCGCCCTGTTGCTTGGCCTGCATTTTTGCGTCCACCGCCAGCGCGGATACCTCGTGCAGTGAGCGGCAGTGGGCCGGATCCGGGTGGGCGACACCCACCGACAGGCTCAGCAGCTTGAAGAACTGGCGTTCTCCAGCGCGATCCAGGTTCCAGATACCGCCCTGGTCAAAATCTTCCGGCGTGTAGAAGGCGGCGCAGGCGACATCGAATTTCTTGAGTACGCGGTAGCAGCGCGCTTCCCAGTCCTCGGACTGCATGACGGCCACGAAGTCGTCGCCTCCCACGTGGCCGACGAAATCCTTTTCGGGATCAGCCTCCTCCAGCAGGATTTGCGACAGGGCGATGATCACGTCGTCTCCCCAACTGTAGCCGTAGTGGTCGTTATAGGGCTTGAAGTGGTTGACGTCGAAGTAGGCGATGCGGAAGTCATCGCGCTCCTGTAGCAGTGACTCGATCTGCTCGTGCAGCGGTACGTTGCCGGGTAACAGGGTCAGCGGGTTGGCGTAGCGGGCGTTGCGAATCTGCTGCTCGGTAATGCGTCGCAGCAGCGTGGCGGTGCTGCCGACGCCGAAGTATTTGTCCTGGTGGGTCACCAGGAAGTCCTGACTCAGGCGTCCAGCGGGGTCGGTGGTGAGCTGACGGCTGACGTCCTCCAGCCGGGTGTCCACGTCGACCACGATGGGCCGGGTGTTCATGAAGTGGCTGATAGGCTTGCGACCGTGCAGCGAGCGTGCGTACTGCTGCGACAGCAGTTCCAGTATGTCGTGGCGGTCGACCAGGCCTACCGGCCGTGTGCCGCTGAGAATCGGCAGGCAGGTCATGCTGCGGTTGTTATGGAAGATATCGCAGACCTCTTCCACGCTGGAGTCCGGCGTGGCGGTGCGTGGGTTGCTGGCCAGCTCGCGGGCGCGCATTGTGGCGCGATGGCGCTGGCGGGCGGAGTTTTCCGGGCTGCGAATCCGGCTCAGCACCACCATGTCCTGTTCCGGGTTGGCCTCAGGGCGGCCGATCAGAAATCCCTGACCGAAAGGAATGCCCATCTCCTGCACGGTATTGAGGTCTTCCGGCGTTTCGATGCCCTCGGCGATGACCTGGCAATCCAGTTCGCCGGCGATCTCCACGATGGAGCGCACGAACTCGCGTTTAACCGGGTCGTTGTGGATGTTCTCCACGAAGTGTCGATCGATTTTCACGAACTGGGGTCGCAATTCCGACCAGGTGCGCAGGCCGGCGTAGCCGGCCCCCAGGTCGTCGATGGCTATCGAGAAACCCTCGGCGCGGCACTGGTCGGTGGCTTTGCGCAGGGCGTCGTAGTCGTCCATCGGATACTGCTCAGACAGCTCGATCACCACGTTCTCCGGCGACAGGCGAGCGTAGTCCAGCACCTGGGTCAGCATACCCAGCCGGTAGTGACGTTCCAGCAAGCTCAGTGGGGAGATGTTCAGGAACAGGCGGCCGTTGCTCTTGAAGTAGGCGAAGGTTTCACAAGCCACCCGCGAACAGGCAAATTCCAGTTCGCCCATCAGTCCGTAGCGGTTGGCGGCATCGAACAGGGTCAACGGGTTGTGCAGCGTGCTATTGGCGGGGCCGCGGGTCAGCGCCTCAAAGCCGTACAGCCGCTGGTGCTGGATATTCACCACCGGCTGGAAGACGCTGCTCAGCGCGGGGCCATTGATGATGGCCAGCAGCTGTTCCCGGGTTCCCTGTGCTGACATGCCCTGTAGGTTTCGTCTGGCTCTATTGCTCCACGGTGAATGCTACGCTGCGAATTCTTACAGACCTATGACAACTGAGCCTGTTTGGGGCTGGGAACAGGCGGAACTGTGAATTAGTCGACGCTTTTCAGGAGGGGGAGTCAGCCGGCAGCCAGCTCAGCCTCCAGCGTTTCCAGCTCCTGTTGCAGGGTCAGCCAGCGGTTTTCGAGTTCGCTGGTTTCCTGGCGCAGCCGGCCCTGCTCGCGCAGCAGCTCATCCAGCTCAGCCTTGCGCCCGCCATCGTATAGCCCGCTGTCGGCAAGCCGTTCATTGATGGCGGCGAGGGCGGATTCGGCGGCTTCCATGGCGCTTTCGGTGCGTTCGATGTCCTGCTTAAGGGGGCGAAGCTGCTCCCGCTGGCGCGCTGCTGCCTGGCGCTGGGCCTTGCGGTTGCCGGTCTCGGTGGGCGCCGCCGCCGGCGTCTCGCGCTGCTGCTTCATCACCCATTGTTCGTAGCTGCTGACATCATCCCGGTATTCACTGACCCGGCCGTCGTGTACCAGCCATAGCTCATCCACGGTGTTCCGCAGCAGGTGCCGGTCGTGGGTGACCAGGATCATGGCGCCATCAAAGCCCTGCAGCGAAAGGGTCAGGGCGTGCCGCATCTCCATATCCAGGTGGTTGGTCGGTTCGTCCATGACCAGCAGATTGGGGCGCTGCCACACCACCATGGCCAGGGCCAGGCGGGTTTTTTCCCCACCGGAGAACGGCGCGATGGGCACATTGGCATCATCGCCGCGAAAATCGAAGCCACCCAGGAAATCCAGCACTTCCTGCTCCCGGGCATCCGGGCGCAGGCGCTGGAGGTGGGTAAAGGCGCTGGCATCCAGGTCTAGAGCCTCGAGCTGGTGCTGGTCGAAGTAGCCCACCGCGCAGTGGGCGCCTTCGCTGCGATCGCCTGCCAGTAGCGGCAATTCTCCGGTCAGGCTTTTCAAAAGGGTGGATTTGCCGGCGCCGTTGCGGCCCAGCAGGCCAATCCGGCTGCCCGGCCGCAATGTGAGTTCCACCGCCTTCAGCACCGGCTTGTCATAGCCCAGGCTGGCCCGGTCCAGTGACAGGATCGGGTCGCTGGCGCGATCCGGCGCCAGGAAAGTGAAAGAGAACGGCGAGTCTACGTGGGCCGGGGCAATGGCCTGCATGCGCTCCAGTTCCTTGAGCCGGCTCTGGGCCTGGCGCGCCTTGGTGGCCTTGTAGCGGAAGCGGCGCACAAAGGCGTCGATCTCAGCAATGCGGCGCTGCTGTTTTTCGAAGGCAGCCTGCTGGTTGGCGAGCCGTTCCGCGCGCTGCTGCTCGAAGGCGGAATAGTTGCCGCGGTAGGCCTGCACTCGCTGGTGTTCGACGTGCAGCACCTGGTCGCAGGTGGCATCGATGAACTCGCGATCGTGGGAGATCAGGATCAGGGTGCCCGGGTAGGCCTTGAGCCACTGTTCCAGCCACAGGGTGGCATCCAGGTCCAGGTGGTTGGTCGGCTCGTCCAGCAGCAACAGGTCCGAGGACGCCATCAGCGCCCGGCCCAGGTTGAGGCGAATGCGCCAGCCACCGGAGAAGCTGTTCACCCCGCGCTCTCCGTCGCCCGGCGCAAAGCCCAGGCCGTCCAGCATGCGTTGGGCGCGGCGCTCGATATCGTAGCCGCCGGCGGCATCCAGGGCCTGGTGCAGGGCCGCGCTGCGTTCGAAATCGCCCGCCTCGTCGGCAGCGTCGAGGTCGCGGCGCAGGCGGGCGATCTCGGGGTTCCCCTCGATCAGGAACTCCAGGGCCGTGGCACTGGAGGGGGCAATTTCCTGGGCCATGTTGGCAATGCGCATACCTTCCAGACCATCGATATCGCCGCCGTCCGCCCCCAGTTCACCCAGCAGCAATGCGAACAGGCTGGACTTGCCACAGCCATTGGCGCCGGTCAGGGCCAAGTGCTGACGGGGCTGGATAGTCAGGTCCACCTCCCGCAGCAATACCTTGGCGCCGCGCCGTAGACTAATATTGCGCAGTATGATCATCGGCGCGGATTTTACCGACGGGGTTCCCGCGAATCCATTGTGGACCTTCTCGCTGGCGCTTTACGCCCGAGAGGGCGTGGCGGACCTGTGCCTGGACCTCCAGGACCGCCTTGGGCTGGATGTGAACCTGGTACTGTACGCCGCGTTCGCCGCCGCCAGGGGAGTGCAGGTGAGCCGCGGCGACCTGGCCGCGGTAGAGGGAGGCATCGCTGACTGGCGCGACCAGCGGTTGCGGCCGCTGCGAGACTTGCGCCGCCAACTGCAAGACGATGGCGACGAGCGCGCCGCCCGTCAGGCCATGCTCGAAGCGGAGCTGGCCCTGGAGCGTGTGCAGCAGCACCGAATGTGGCTGGCGCGGCGCCCGGCGGGAGACTGGCCCACAGGCGCAGGCGAGTTGCCCCTGCGCAGCAATCTGGCCGCCCTTGCACGGCATGCCGATATTGATGAACGGGAACTGGAGGCGCTGGCCTCAGCGCTGGAGCATTTGTTGCCGATGTTGGTGACGGAGCTGTAGTTGATGCTCGATCCAGCCGCCGATGCGGTTCCAGTGGGTTTTCTCGTCCTCAACCTGGCTGCCTGACAAATCGATGATGCCCATGCCCCGGGCGGCGGCGCGGGTGTAAAGCTGGCTGTCGCGGGTATAGGTGACCCGGGGCAGGCCCAGTTCGGCGAGAAACGCGTTGAGCTTGGAAAACATGATGGTGTTGCGCCTTACGCGGTTGGCGATCACCAGTAGCTGCTTGTTCTGCTCTCGCAGGGCGCCGGTCATCTCGATCTCGCGGATGAAGTTGGCGGCCGAGTGAATGTCGATCGGCGAGGGCAGGATCGGCACCAGGATCAGGTCGGAATCGCTGATGCGATCGTAGAGATCGGTGCCGGTAAGGCCGGCGGGTGAATCCACCACCACCCGCTCCACATGGCGCGGCAAACGGTTACGGAAACTGCGAGTTTCATTGCTACTGAGGCGCCCGTAGGCGGCAATACCGGAAATCGGCGCCGCGGCCGTCGGCCGCAGCTTAAGCCAGTGGGCGCTGGACCCCTGCGGGTCGAAATCCATCAGCGCGGTGGCTTTCTCGCGGGAGGCAAACCAGGCCGCCAGGTTGGTGGCCAGCGTGGTTTTACCGCAGCCGCCCTTGGCATTGGCCACCAGTACAGTACGAGGCTGGGCCCGGGGTATAACCCGAAGCTCACCAAAATCCCTGTACTGCCGGGGGTCGTGTCCCCGTGAACCATTGCCGTGCATGGCCGGTGCACCATCGTTGCAGCGTGCTAAGAAATGTAGCACAGGCTCGAAAAAGTGAAATATTGCTTTGATTTGTGTTCGCCGCTGCCGGCGACCTGGATCACAGAATCCCAGGCCAGGCGGCCCGCGGTCCAACTCGACTGGCACCGTGGCGGGCAAGGGTAGTAGACTTTCAACCCCCGGCGCGGCGCGACCGTGAAACTTTCCGGGCACTACGCAGGTGCGCGCAAGCGGCACCTCCATTCGCATAACTCTCTTTATCCCAGAACCTGGAACGCATTATGAAGATTTCTCGCATCGGGCTGGCGCTCACGGTAGCGCTGCTGACCACGGCCTGCAGCCAGCAGGACAACACGCCCGCCGAACAACCGGTGACCCTGGAAACCACCGAGCAGCGCCTCAGTTACGGCATTGCCTACGGTCTCGGTGAGCGGCTTAAGGCCGACGGGGTGCCGCTTGACCTGGACGCGTTCAGTGCCGGCCTGCGCCACGCCTTTGACGGTGAGGAGCAGCTGCTGACCCAGGAAGAGATCGGCCAGGAGATGCAGGCGTACCAGCAGGCACGTATGGCGGAGCGCCAGGCAGAGGCCGAACAGGCTGCCACCAGCAATGCGGCCGAGGGCGATGCCTTCCGGGCGGACTACGCCAAGGCCGAGGGTGTCATGAGCACGGAGAGCGGCCTGCAGTACAAGGTGCTGGAAACCGGTGATGGCCCCATGCCCAACGCCGAGGACACGGTTGAAGTGCACTACCGCGGCACCCTGATCGATGGCACCGAGTTCGACAGCTCCTACGCGCGCGGCAGCACCGTGTCCTTCGCGCTCAATCAGGTGATTCCCGGCTGGACCGAAGGCCTGCAGTTGATGCCGGTGGGTTCCAAGTACGAGTTCGTGATTCCGCCGGAACTGGCCTACGGCGCCGGTGGCGCCGGCCAGCAGATTGGCCCCAATGCGACCCTGGTGTTTCAGGTAGAGCTGGTGGGTATCGAGTCGGCCGAGTCTGACGAGGGCTAAGTGGTCGCGGGCCGCACGCTGGCGGCCCGCGCCTCCTCACTGAGAGTTCTCTTAGAGCTCTCGCTGCGCTCAATCCGCCGCGAGCTGAGCGGCGTGGCTACCGTGTAAGATGGCAATCAGCCGGTCTTCCAGCGCGAAGCGGGTTTCCAGCATTTCTCCCAGCAGCGACAGATCGGCATCGAGATCGTCGAGACTGTCGGCAGGGTACTTCTCGTCAAAGCCAAGAATGACTTCGGTGGTGTCACCGATGTTGGGTATCAGCTCGCCGGCCACCTCGCCACTGCCGTCGGCAAAGATTTCCGCTTCTTTCTGAAGGGCGAGGAACACCTCGAAGTGTCCCGCGGACACGTAATCGACGAGGATCTGGCAGAGCCGTTCGATACCCTCATTGACCCGCTCCAGCGGCGCATCGCGATCCAGGGTGGCGGCGATGGCGGTGTACTTTACCAGCACCTCACGGCGCTCCTTGAGCCAGCCCTGCAGCATGGTTTCTACCGCTTGCCAGGTTTCCCGTGAATTCTTGCAGTCATCGAGCATGCACGCGTGCCTGTTTCTGCCTGTCAGTATGCCGATAACGGCGGGTGGGGCTAGGCCGGCTTGATCTCATCAGCACGGCCGGCTGTGTCAGTATTGCCTCGCAGGAGCTGCCAGAGATTGGCGACCACAAGGGCTGAAAATAATATCAGAGTCTGCTCGGGTATGCTCAGGCCCATGAAGGTCCACACCACTTCGGCGCAGTTACCGTCTCCCATCAGAATCAGCTCGAGGGTTTCGGACAGGGGGAAGGTTTCCAGCATGTAGGACAGAGCCGGCCCGCAGGCTGGCACCAGTTCGTCAGGCAGATGCTGCAGCCAGACGTGGCGGGCCGCTACCGCGCCGCCACCCAGGGCGAACAGCCCGGCGATGATGGCGTACACCCGGCGACCCGGCAACCCTGGCCCGTGGGCGAAGGCGACCAGCGCAAACAGGCCGCAGCCCAGCACGAATACCCGCTGGGTCATGCACAGGGGGCAGGGCTCGAGGCCCAGTACGCCGTCCAGGTAGTAGGCAAACATCAAGGCCACGGCGCACAGGCCGGCAATCAGGCCGTTGGTCAGGCGCGGGGAAAGCAGCATTATCTATTCCTTGTTGCGGGCCGCATGCTGGCGGCAAAATTCCTGTAGTTCAGGGTAAAAGACCAGGAAAGCCTGTTCCAGTTCCGGCAGCAGCGGCTTCAGCAGGCTGTCGGCCCGGTGCAGCGGGTTGGGCTTGCGCATCCGCTCGCCGATGCGTGAAGCGGCGGAGATTACCGTATCCCAGTGTCGGTACTGCATCAAGAGGTCGTACTGTGCGAGGCGCCCCGCCATGCGCCGGGCAGGGTGACTGAGGGTGTCGCTGTAGGCATCCAGCACCCGATACACGCGCTGGCTGAAATGGCTCAGTTCCACCTCGGCAAAGCGCTCCCAGTGACGGCTCAGCAGGTAGTCGAACCCAAGGTCGAACAGGATGCCCGCGTAGCGTCGGGTGCCGTCGGGGAACGCCGCGCGCAGCCCGTCCAGGGTGGGGTGACGATCGGTGAAGCCGTCGATAGCGCGGTGCAAATCCACGCCCGGGTGCAGGACATCCGGCAGCGCCCCGGGCAGGAGCCCTTTGAAGTAATCCCCCTCTAGGGCTCCTGCCAGCAGCGCATCGTCCGGCCAGGCCAGGTGGAAGTGGGCGAGGTAGTTCATGCTGCCGGATACCGCGTAAGAAGCGACCTACAGCGCGTCGTACTGCCGGTAGTAGTTCGCCAGATAAGTTTCGAAGTCGACGGCGTCCGCCGCTTCCACCTGCCGTTGGGCGTCCAGAGAGGCGGCGCTGGCCGCACGGAACTCGGCCAGCCGGGTCTCGTCGAGGGGCTGGGTGGTGAGTTTCTCTGCCCAGTCGCGGCTGGCCTGCATAGCCAGGGTAAAAAACGGCAGGTCGCGCTCGGCCATGTCGGCGAGAATCTTGGCCGACGGCGTGAGCGCGGGGTCGGTGAGCTTATAGCCCTGCAGCGCCAGCACGCCCTGGTAATCCTCGCCGCCGTGGGCTTCATCCAGCGCCCTGGCAATCGGCAGCATGTGGTGCAGCAGTTCGCGGCCGTACTCCTCCAGGGTCTTTTGCCCCTCGCGGGTGGCGAGCTGCAGCCTGGGCTCGCGGCCGCGGTTGACCACCAACAACTGGTTGGCACTGATACGGGCGCGCTCGGCGTCGTCGCAGAGCGGGCTGTCGGCCAGCAGGCAGTGCAGCAGGAAGGTGTCCAGGAAGCGAATCTGGGCGCCGTCGATACCCACCGGCAGGTAGGGGTTTACATCGATGCAGCGCACTTCCACGTATTCGATGCCGTCGCGCCGCAGGGCGCAGAGCGGGGTTTCGCCAGAGCGGGCCACGCGCTTGGGGCGGATCGGGCTGTAGAACTCGTTCTCGATCTGCAGCAGGCTGGTGTTGAGCTGCTTTTCGTGGCCGTTCTCGCCAATGCCGATGGCGGCGTAGTCTGCGTGCGGCTGCACGATCGCCTCCTTGAGGGTGGCGATGTAGCTGTCCAGGGAGTTGTAGCAGACCGTCAAGTTCTTTTGGGCATTGCTCTGATAGCCGAGGTCGCCCATGCGCAGCGAGGTGCCCAGCGGCGCATGCAGGCTGCGCACGTGCTCATCGAAAGGCTTCAGCCCGTGATAGTCGCCGCCGCGCAGGAAGCTCGCGCACACCGCCGGCGAGGCGCCGTACAGGTAGATCAGCAGCCAGGACCAGCGCCGGAAGTTGCGGATCAGGCCCAGGTAGCGCTCGGTGATGTAGTCCTGCAGCGGCCGGCCGTCGCCGTCGGCCGCCTGGGCGGCTTCCCACCATTCGCGGGGCATGCTGAAGTTGTAGTGAATGCCGGCGATAGTCTGCATCAGCCGGCCGTAGCGATGGCCCAGGCCGTAGCGGTACACGGTTTTCATGCGGCCCACGTTGGAGTCACCGTAGCGTGCCACCGGGATCTGGCCGTCATCTCCCAGCACGCAGGGCATGCTGGCGGCCCACAGCAGCTCGTCACCGATTTCACGGTAGGTAAAGCGGTGGATGTCTTCCAGGGTGGCGAGGCTTTCACCGATGCTGGTGGACACCGGTGTGATGAACTCCAGCAGGGCTTCCGAGTAGTCGGTGGTGATGAAGTCGTGGGTCAGTGCGGAGCCCAGGCCCGCGGGATGGGGTGTTTGCGCGAGTCGTCCGTCCGGGGCGATGCGCAGGCTTTCCTTTTCCAGTCCGCGCTGGATGCCGGTCAGCAAAGGCCCCTGCTGGGGGCCGGCGAGCTCAGCCAGGCGCTGCTCGTAGGTAGAAGACAAACAGGCTCCTCAGGTTTTCGGGCGGTGGAGTTGATGTGGCCTGCGAGTTTAGGGGTGCATAGGTTGTAAAACAAGACTCCCGCGCCGGCTCAGGCTTCGTCCAGATAGCGCTCCAGCAGCTTGCAGACAAAGTTCTGCTGGATCTCCTGCTCCTGGCCGGTGGCCATCATGATGCGCGACAGGATCAGGCCGTAGCGCATGCCGGCGAAGATCCAGTAGTACTGGAAGTCATCGGCGCTGAAGCCCGTGGCCGCCTGCCAGCGGGTGATGCTGTCCTCGTAGCTGGGCAGGCCCTCCAACCGCGGCAGGCCCAGGCCGTCGGCAAAGGTGTTGTCGATGAAGCAGTACCAGGCCAGGTCCTGCAACGGGTTACCGAGTACTGCCATTTCCCAGTCCAGCACTGCGGCCACGTCGCTGCAGTCTTCACTGAAGATAATGTTGCCGATGCGGGCGTCACCCCAGCACAGGCGGGTCATCTCGCCCTTGGGCTGGTGGGCGTCCAGCCAGTCCAGGGCGCGGCTGCAGATCGCGTGCCGGCGGCCCTCCAGTGCCCAGTCGTGGTAGCTGCGCCAGTGTTTTAGCTGGCGCTGCAGCGGCGTGCCGCGGCCGTTGCCGTCGAGGAAGTCGATGCCCAGCGCCTGGTGATCTAGCTGGTGAAAGCGCGCCAGCACATCGAGCCCTGCATTCCACAATTGCTCCCGCTGGGTCAGGCTGGTCTCGTGCATCAGCCAGCCGTCCATATTGTAGGGCGGCATATCCGTGGGAATGCGCCCCTCGGTTTTTTTCATGACGTAAAAGGGCACACCCAGCACCGCGGGGTCGGTTTCCAGGCCCCGTAACACCGGCACCGGGATATCGGTCTCTCGGCCGAGGAGTTCCATAATGCGGTATTGCAGGCTCAGGTCGTAGTCACGGAATACCGGGCGCTCAATCTGCGGCTGCAGACGGCCCACGCAGGCCTCCTGCACGCGCTGGCCCTCGGCGTCCCAGCTCGCGTCGAACAGCAGGGTGACGTTAGACATGCCGGTGGCTTCCGGTATTTGCAGGTCAGACACCGCCACTGAGCAGCCCTGGCGTTGGCTCAGCCAGGCCGCGAGTTTGGCGCGGGTGCCTTCAAGATCTTCTACCAGGGGTGTGGGGCGTTGTTCTTCCACGTTGACTCCTGAGCTGCCTGGCGGCCGGCGTTATAGTGTCGGGATAGCCTAGGCCAGCGCCGACGCCCTCGCCAGAGCTGGGCTATAGTGGAGTAAAAAAACAGGAGCCCTGGTATGAAAATCGGACTGATCCCCGTCAATATTGGCTTTCCCAACATCGAGGCCATGATTGGCTTCGCGCAGCAGGCGGAGGCCGCCGGCGTAGAATCCCTGTGGACCTTCGAACACGTGATCGTGCCGATGGACTACGCGTCGAAATACCCCTACGACAAGTCCGGCAAGATGGCGATCACCCCGGAGACCAATTTCGTCGATCCGCTGATTTGTCTGTCGGCGGTGGCGGCGGCTACCCGCTCGGTGCGGCTCGGCACCGGAGTAAATATCCTCTCTCAGGCCAATCCGCTCTATATGGCCAAGCAGGCGGCGGGCCTGGATTTTTTGAGTAACGGCCGCTTTATGCTCGGTGTCGGCATCGGCTGGCTTGAGGAAGAGTTCAATGCGGTGGGCGTGCCCTTTGCCCGCCGCGGCGCGCGCTTCGACGACTACGTACAGGCCATGCGCAAGGTCTGGTCCGGCGAGGTGGTGGAACACCAGAGTGATTTCATCCAGTGGACCAACTTCAAGAGCTATCCGCTGCCGGTGCAGGACCCGCTGCCGGTGATCATCGGCGGCGACAAGGGCAAGGTCTACCAGCGCATCGCCAAACACGGCAACGGCTGGTACGCCCCCACCCGCAGCCCCGAGGACCTGGCGCCGCGCCTCGCAGAGCTGAAGGCCGTGTGTGAGCAGGAGGGCCGCGACTACGACGATATCGAAATCACCGCCATGTGGACCCTGCGCGGCGGCCTGGATGAGCTGAAAGCCTATGAAGACCTGGGTGTGGCGCGCCTCAACGTGCCGCTGGCGGCCATGCGCGAGGCCAACCCGGCGGACGGCCTGGACAAGCTGCACAGTGAGGTAATCAGCCAGGTGGCCTGACCGGTGTCGGCATTCCTGCTCTCGCAGCTCCTGGTTGGGGTGGTGTTCTTCTTCGACCTGGCGTCTTTCCAGTTCCGGGAGAAGCGCAAGGTGTTGGGCTGCCTGGTGTTCTCGGCGCTGCTGATGGGCATCCACTTCTACCTGGTCGAGGCGTACACCGCGGCGGTGCTGGGCTTTATCGCAGCGGCGCGCTTTCTCACTGCCATGTTTACCACTTCGCGCTGGCTGCTGGCCCTGTTCCTGGGCCTGGTATTCTGCAACGCAGTAATCAGTTTCGCCGGGCTCACCACCCTCCTGGCCACCCTGGGTGCTACGGTGACCACAACCGCCTCGTTCCTGGCCTCCGACCGGCGTTTTCGCGAGCTGATGGCTTTCGGCATTGTGATCTGGATCGTCCACAACACGCTGGTGGGCTCGCCCGGAGCGGTTGCGCTGGAGACCTTCTTCCTGGGCAGCAACCTGGTGGGTTACTACCGCTTCTACCTGCGCAGGCCGCAGGCGGTGCCCGCCGAGCAGGCAACGCCCGGAGCTGAGCCAGTGACGCGCGCGGACGGGGATTGATAGCTCCGCAGCCACCTGGCCTATGCCGTCCGTTGACTTGCCGGGCTCGGGACAACTGCTACCTTTTTAAATAAGCGAATAGTTGCCGAGTAGCGAACGGGGCTGGTATGCGTATTACTTCATGGCTGGAAACCCTGGCCCGCAATGACGGGTCGGATCTCTACCTTTCCACCGGGGCGCCGCCCTGTGCCAAGTTCCAGGGCAAGCTGAAGCCTCTGTCCAAGGACGTGCTCAAACCAGGTGAGATCAAGGACATCGCCTACGAGATCATGGACCCGACCCAGCAGGCGGAGTTCGAGAGCGAGCTGGAACAGAACATCGCCATCTCTATTCCCCAGGTGGGCCGCTTCCGCATCAACATTTTTGTGCAGCGCAATGAGGTGGGTATTGTCGCCCGCAACATCGTCACCACCATTCCCAACTGGCAGGACCTGAACCTGCCGCCGGTGTTGCTGGACGTGGTGATGGCCAAGCGTGGGCTGATCCTGTTCGTGGGCGCCACCGGCTCCGGCAAGTCCACTTCCCTGGCCGCACTCATCGACTACCGCAACAGCAACTCCGGCGGGCATATCATCACCATCGAGGACCCCGTGGAGTACGTGCACAAGCACAAGAAGTGCATCGTCAACCAGCGCGAGGTGGGGGTGGATACCCGCAACTGGCACGCTGCGCTGAAGAACACCCTGCGCCAGGCGCCGGACGTGATCCTCATCGGCGAGATTCGTGACCGAGAGACCATGGAACATGCGCTGGCCTTCGCCGACACCGGCCACCTGGCCATCTCTACCCTGCACGCCAACAACGCCAACCAGGCCCTGGATCGCATCATCAACTTCTTCCCGGAGGAGCGCCGGCCGCAGCTGCTGATGGATCTGTCTTCGAACCTGCGCGCCTTCGTCTCACAGCGCCTGGTACCTACCACCGACGGCAAGCGCTGTGCCGCCATCGAGATATTGCTGGGCACGCCCACCATCGCCGAGCTGATCCTCAAGGGCGAGTTCGAGGGCATCAAGGAGATCATGGAGAAGTCGGTGGAGATCGGTATGCAGACGTTTGACCAGGCCCTGTTTCAGCTCTACCAGGACGGCAAGATCAGCGAGGAGGAGGCGCTCAAGAATGCCGACTCCCAGAACAACGTACGCCTGAAGATTAAGTTCGCCGATGATGACGCCGCCGAGGAAGAGGGCCTGAGCCTCAGCCTCGAGCCCACGGACGACGAAGAGCAGGAAGAACAGGGAACCGTGTTCGGGCAATGAGCTAGCTGGAGGAGCGCAGTAGGCGGTCGACGATGCGTTCCAGGTGGGCGAGGCTTGAGCACTCCGCCGCGAAGTGGCAGCAGCTCAGGTAGCGCGGCATCTCTGAATCTCCGCTGCCCCACATCGGGCGCGACTCCGGGTTGAGCCAGATGACCTGTTTGGCGCGTGCATAGATGCTCTGCATGATGTCCAGTCGAGGGTCGCCGTTGTTGTTGCGGGCGTCACCGAGGATGATCACCGTGGTCTGGCTGTCGATATCGTCCAGCGCCAGCTGCGCGAAATCCATCAGGCTCGAGCCGTAGTCGGTGGCGCCGCCGTACTGCCAGTTCACCAGTTCCACTGCCTTTTCCACCGGGTGCTGGTCGAACAGCTCGCTCACCTCTCCCAGTCGGTTGGAAAAAGCAAAGCTGCGCACCCGCGGCAGCACATCGTACAGGCTGTAGAGGAACATCAGCAGAAACTTGGCGTAGGCCGATACCGAGCCAGAGACGTCACAGACCGCCAGGATCTGTGGGCGTTGTTTCTTGACTGACTTCCAGTACAGGTTGAACAGCACGCCCTCGTGGGCGATGCCGCGGCGCAGGGTTTTGGCCATGTTGAGCTGGCCGCGCTTGGTGACCTTGCGGCGCCGCGAATGGCGGGCGGCCAGCTTCTTGGCCATGCGCCGCACCAGGTCCTGCACCCGGAGCTGATAGTGGTGCTCGATATGGCTGAGGCGTGCCTTGGCCAGCACGTCGTCCATGAACTGCTGGTTGCGGCCCTGGGCGTGCAGCAAATACTCGCGCTCGACATGGTCGCGCACCAGCTCTCGCAGCCGGTCGCGATAGTTCTGCAGTTCCCCCAGGGCATCGCTGCCGCGGTTCTCGAGATCGACGATGGCGCTGCGGATGTGGGCCTCACCCAGTTCGTCGAGAATGCGGCGGGTGAACTGGCCCTTCTGGGTAAACATC
Organism: Halieaceae bacterium; assembly: GCA_028277365.1. GTDB lineage: Bacteria > Pseudomonadota > Gammaproteobacteria > Pseudomonadales > Halieaceae > JANQIO01. The sequence goes on from JANQGK010000129.1 coordinate 16,770, forward strand.
TGGATGTCCGGCAGGCCCGCCGCGTCGCCGGCGCGGGCAATAGCCAGCGCCAGTGCGTTGCGATCGTCGTTGCGCAGCATGTCCATGATCGGCAGGTCGAGCTGGCCTGCCAGGTCCGGGTCGGCGGCCAGCTCGCCTTCGAGGTCGAGGCGTGTCTCGCCGCCATCGCCGCCATCGCCGCCATCGCCGTCGAGTTCGTTGAGCGCTGCCTCGGCGGCTTCCAGGTCGGCGGGATCCGCGCCGGGGATGCTTTCCTGGGCGTCCTCACTGTTGGCGGCTGCCTGCCGCGCCGCCTCGGGTAGCTGGTAAGAAAAGAACTGGTCGAAGCAGCGGTTGAAGGTGACTTTTTCTTCAGCCGTTTTCGCCAGCACCAGCGACAGACCGCTGCGTAGCTGGTTTCTGTCTTCGTAGCCCAGGGTGGTGATCACCTGCACCGCGTCCAGCGTTTCCGCCGGCGAGATGCGCACGTCGTGGCTGCGCAGCACATTGATGAAACTGACCAGCCGGGAAGGCATGGGCTCAGGCGCGGCCGGCTCAGGCGCGGCCGGCGGCGCCGGCCTTGGGTGGGTTGAGCAGGCTTCTCAGCTCCGGTTCGGTGGCCTCGATGTCGTCCTGGAACTTGAGCAGCACATTGAGGGTGCTGCGCACCACGGATTCGTCGAGCTGTTCCGCGTGCAGCAACAGCAGGCTGCGGGCCCAGTCGATAGTCTCGCTAATGGCGGGCGCCTTCTTCAGGTCGAGCTGGCGCAGGGAGTGCACGAAGCCGACGATCTGTTGGCGCAGATCCTCGTCTACGTCCGGTACCCGGCTGCGCACGATGCGCTCCTCCAGTTCGGTGGTGGGGAATGGGATATACAGGTGCAGGCAGCGGCGCTTCAGGGCATCGGAAATGTCGCGGGTATTATTGCTGGTGAGGAATACCACCGGCGAGCTCTTGGCCTTCACCGTGCCGATCTCGGGAATCGACACCTGGTAGTCGGAGAGAATCTCCAGCAGCAGCGACTCGAATTCGTAGTCGGACTTGTCCACCTCGTCGATCAGCAGGATCGAACCCTCGGATTCGTGCATGGCCTTCAGCAGCGGCCGCGGCTCGAGGAAATCCTCCGAGTAGAAAATATCGCCGAAGTGGTGCAGGCGGTCGACGGACTCCGCCAGGCCCTTGGCGCCCTGCAGCAGGTCACCGAGCTTCTCCTTCAGCACCTGCGTGTACAGTAGCTGCTTGCCGTATTTCCACTCGTACAGCGCCTTGGCTTCGTCCAGGCCCTCATAGCACTGCAGGCGAATCAGCGGCAGCTCCAGCAGCTTGGCGGTGGTCTTGGCCAGCTCGGTCTTGCCCACGCCGGGCGGTCCCTCCACCAGGATGGGTTTGCGCAGCTGGCAGGCCAGGAACACGGCGGTGGCGATCTCGTCGCTGCAGATATAGCCGTGTTGCTCGAAGCCGGCCTTGATGTCAGCCGCCGAGGCGAGCTGGGGAAAATCCAGGGTATTCACGGGCTGTCCTTCAGAGTCGGTCGCCTATTGTAGCGGATCGCGCTGGTACCGGGCCTCAGCCGAAGCTGCGCCCGGCCGCCCGCTGCGCCGCCTGGTCCTGCACCTCGAAAAACTGCGCTACGGTGCGCTCGATGATGGCGGCGGCTGGCTCTACCTCGTCGATCAGGCTGGCGGACTGGCCGATCAGCGCCACGCTGGCCTCCATGTCGCCGCCGAAATACAGGTCGAGGATATTGGAGAGGATCTTGGAGCCGTCGGCCCCCTCGCGCAGTTTGGCGGTGGTGTCGCTCTTGCGGGCCCGCACCGGGGGCATGCCGGCGGTGTTGACCAGCCAGGTATCGGTGTCGCCGGCCTCGACAATGGCGCTTTTGAAGTTTGCGTGCACCGGGCTTTCGGCGGCGGACACGAAGCGGGTACCCATCTGTATGCCCTCAGCGCCGGCGGCAAAGGCCGCCGCCATGCCGATGCCGTCGCTGATGCCGCCGGCGGCCACCATGGGAACATCGCAACGCCGGCGAATGCCCTGCAGCAGCGGCAGCAGGCCCACCGGGTCCGGGTTCTTGAAGCCGCCGCCTTCCGTCCCCTCGACGATCAGCCCGTCCACGCCGCACTCCACCGCCTTCATGGCGCTCTTCAGGGTGGCCACCGAGTGGTACACGGTGATGTCGGCGTCTTTCAGCATGCCGATGAACTTGGCGGGGTTGCCTGCGGAGGTGGTAACGAATCTAACACCGTTTTCCACCACGAAGCGCACCATGCTGTCGTCGCGCAGGAACAGCAGCGGGAGGTTCACGCCGAAGGGCTGGTCGGTGAGCTCTGCCATGGCGCGGATTTCCCGCTGGCAGTTCTCGGTTTCGCCGGAAGAAGTTTCGATAATGCCGAAGCCACCGGCGTTGCAGACGGCAGAGGCGAGTTGGGAGCGGGCGATCCAGCCCATGGGCGACTGCATGATGGGATAGCGGCTGCCCAGGTGCGCAAGTACACGGTTCATTGGGGTTTGTAGATTCCTTGTAGACGGGGGCGGGGTTCAACCCCCGGTGGTGTTCATGAAGCGGACGATGTCGGGTGCTTCGTCCAGGTCGAAGTGGTGTTTCTCGGGTTTCAGGTCCATGGCCGCGACCAGCGCTTGCTGCAGGGTCTCATCGTCTATCGCGGGGTCGCGCAGCAGGGCGCGCAGGTCCATGCTGTGCTCGTTGCCCAGGCAAAGCAGCAGGCGGCCTTCCACGGTAACCCGTACCCGGTTACAGAGGTGACAGAAATTGTGGCTGTGGGGGGAAATGAACCCCACCCGGCTGTCGCTGCCGGCCACCGCCCAGTAACGCGAGGGCCCGCCGGTCTGTTCGGTGGTGGGGGTGAGTGAATAGCGGCTGCTGATCACCTCCCGCACCTCGTCGCTGGAGCAGAAGGTGAGCGCCCGGTCGTGATCGTCGATCAGCCCCAGCGGCATTTCCTCGATAAAGGAGATATCCAGGCCCTTGTCCAAGGCGAAGTCCACCAGGTCGAGAATCTCTTCCTCGTTGCGGCCCTTCATGATCACAGTGTTGAGCTTGATGCGCTCAAAGCCCGCGGCCCGAGCGGCGTCGACGCCCTTCAACACCTGCGCCAGGTCGCCGGTGCGGGTGATGCGGCGGAATTTGTCCGCATCCAGGCTGTCGAGGCTGATATTGATGCGCTTGACGCCTGCTGCCCGCAGCGGCCCGGCAAAGCGGTCGAGTTGGGAGCCGTTGGTGGTGATCACCAGTTCGTCGAGGCTGTCGAGGGCGCCCAGCTGCTCCACCAGATGCATGACGTTGTGGCGCACCAGCGGCTCACCGCCGGTGAGGCGTATCTTCTTCACGCCGAGGGCGGCGAAGGCGGCGCCCACCCGGTATAGCTCTTCGAGGCTTAGCACCTCGGCCCGTGGCACAAAGGTCATGTCTTCCGCCATGCAGTACACGCAGCGGAAATCACAGCGGTCAGTCACCGACAGGCGGATGTAATCTACCGTGCGGCCGAAGCGGTCTACCAGTGCGGGTGGATTCTGCATAGCCCACCGATTCTACTGTGAATAATTCCGGTCCTCTAGTTACACTTAACAACCTCGCCACAGGGAGAATAACAATGACAGGGCGTCTCGACGGCAAGCGCATTCTCATTACCCAGGCCGACGATTTCATGGGTCCCACTTTCAGCGCCGCCTTTCGGGCGGAAGGTGCCGAGGTGATTGAAGACCGCAGCGACCTGACGGTGCCAGAGGCGGCCGCCGAGGCGGTGGCCGCTGCGGGGGAAATCAACGTGCTGGTGGCCAACCTGGCCGCACCCTCGGATGCGGCCTACGCCGTCAAGGTCTCAGACGAACGCTGGAACCGCCTGTTCGACGCGATGGTGCACCCTCTGCACCGGCTGGTGCGCGCCGCGCTGCCCGACATGATGGGGCGCAAGGCGGGCAAGATCATCGTGGTGGGCAGTGCCACCGGCCTCAAGGCGGCGCCGGGTACCGCGCCCTACAGCGCCGCGCGCAGTGCCCAGGTGGGCTATGTGCGCAGCGTGGGTGTGGAGGCGGCCCGCTTCAACGTACAGATCAACCTGATCGCCCAGCATTTCGTGGAAAACCCCGACTACTTCTCGGAGGAGTTCCAGCAGACCGACGCCTTCAAGCAGCTGATAACGGAGGTGCCCGCCGGCCGCCTGGCGCGGCCTGAGGAGGACGCCGCCCTGGCCGTGTTCCTGGCCTCCAACGAATCCGATTTCTTCGTAGGGCAGGCGATCCCATTTTCCGGAGGCTGGGCACAATGATGCGCCTTGCCCTGGCGCTGGCCTGGTTGCTGGCGCAGTCCGGCTGGGCCGATACGCAGCGAGGACCCTGCGACCCGGTCGATGGCATCACCTCGATCTGTGGCTTGTCGGCGCCGGAAGACATCGAGGTGCTGCCCGACGGCCGCTACCTGGTATTCAGCCAGATGCACGAGGGGCTGGGCCTGTCGCTGCTGGACACCCGTGACGACAGCGTGCGCCCGCTCTACCCGCCGGGCGCGAGCCAGGTGGAGCCGGGCTGGGGTGAGGCCGACTGCGCAGCGCCCAACCCCGAGCAGATGTTGTTACACGGGATTCACCTGGCCCGGCGCGGCGACGGGCGCCTGCAGGTGCTGGCGGTAAACCACGGCGGCCGTGAGTCGGTGGAGTTTTTCGAAATTCTCGAGCCCCGCCAGGACTTGCCGGTCGCCATCTGGCGCGGCTGTGTGATCACCCCCGAGCCGCTGTTCTTTAATGATGTGGTGAGCCTGTCTGATGGAGGCTTCCTTGCCACTCATATGTTCTCTCGCAATGCCCAGACCTGGGGCGCCATTAAGGCTCTGGCGGGATCGGAAACCGGCCGCGTCTACCGCTGGCGACCCGCAAGCGGCTTTGAGGCCGTCCCCGGCACCGGGGTGCGTATGGCCAACGGTATTGCCATCGCCCCGGACGAGCGTCACTTCTTCCTCAATGCCTACCTGGGCAGTGAAGTGCGCAAGTATGCACTGGAGGGCGGCGAGCCGCTGGCGATTCTGCCCATCTCGCGGCCCGATAATTCCGCCTGGGACAGCCGCGGGCGGCTGCTGGTGGCGAGCCACGACGACAGCCTGGGCGCCATCGTCGACGGCCTGCCGCGCAGCGACGGCGGCCCGGTGGACCTGCGCTTCAAGATAGTCGCTATCGACCCGGACACATTGGAAACCGAGACCGTGCTGGAGCGTGAAGGCGCCCCGATGGGTGGAGGCACCGTGGCGGTGGATGCCGCGGACCACGTTTACATCGGTTCCTACGCCGGCGACCGCATCATAAAGTTCCCGCTGACGATTTCGCCGTGACTGCCGGCCCGGTTCGCGCGATAGCATTGTTTGCCGGGCCGCTGCTGGCGCTGCTGGTGCTGGCCGGCATGCTGCAGGCGGGCTACTCGCGGGAGATTGCCGTGACCGCGCTGGTCGCCAGCTGGTGTGTGGTGTGGTGGATATTCGAACCGGTGCCGATCCCGGTGACCTCGTTGTTGCCGCTGGCCGTCCTGCCGCTGCTGGGCGTGTTGACCCCGGCGGAAGTCGGCGCCGCCTACGGCAGCCCGCTGATTCTTCTTTTACTGGGTGGCTTCATCCTGTCCCGCGCTATGGAAACCAGCGGCGCCCATCGCCGGGTGGCGCTCAACATGATGCGCCTGTTCGGTGCCGACAGCGACCGGCGCCTCGTGTTTGGTTTCATGGCGGCGGCCGCCGGCCTCAGCATGTGGATTTCCAATACCGCCACCACCCTGATGCTGCTGCCGGTGGCCATGGCCATTATCGAGCGCGCCCGCGGCGAGGCGCTGGCGGTACCGCTGTTGCTGGGCATGGCCTACGCTGCCAGCGTGGGTGGGATTGCCACACCCATCGGCACACCCCCCAACCTGATCTTTATGCAGATCTACAGCGAGACGACCGGCGGTGAGATCAGCTTTGGCCGGTGGATCAGCTGGGGCCTGCCAGTGGTGCTGGTGATGGTGCCGCTGATGGGACTGTGGTTGACCCGCAGCCTGCGCGGTTCCAGCGATGTGGACCTGCCGGAGTCCGGCGCCTGGCGCATTGAAGAGAAGCGCGTGATGATCGTGTTCGCACTGACCGCGCTGGCCTGGGTAACCCGCACCGAGCCCTTCGGCGGCTGGCGCGCCTGGCTGAACCTGCCCCAGGCCAACGACGCCTCGGTGGCTCTGTTGGCGGTGGTGCTGATGTTTGTGGTACCCAACGGCAAGGGTGAGCGGCTGTTGAGCTGGGAGCAGGCGGTGAGCATTCCCTGGGGCGTGCTGATCCTGTTCTCCGGCGGCATCTGCCTGGCCAAGGGTTTTGTGGCCTCGGGCCTGTCCGGCGTGCTGGGTGAGTGGCTCGCCTCGCTCAACTACCTGCCGATCTGGCTGCTGATGGGCATCACCTGCCTCGTAGTGACCTTCATGACAGAAACTACCAGCAATGTCGCCACCACCACACTGCTGATGCCGATACTGGCCGCCGCCGGCGTCGCTGCCGATATCGCCCCCGAAGTACTCATGGTGCCCGCCGCCATGACCGCCAGCTGCGCCTTCATGCTACCGGTGGCTACCGCGCCCAACACCGTGGTCTACGGCAGCGGTAAGATCACCGTGCAACGCATGGTGCGGGAGGGCTTTGTGCTCAATATGCTCGGCGTGTTGGTGGTGGCCAGTATCTGTTACTGGCGGCTGGTCTGATACGGCAGCGCGGGAGCGGCCCCTTCCTCTGCTAGTGATGCTTGCCGATTCTCTGAAAGCAGTCACCACTCGCCTAACTCAAAGCCACTGTCGGACCTGTCCGTACCCCGAGGCCTAGATCGCTTGCTATTCTTCCAATGTATTCCCTTGATATGTGCGCACAGCCGCGCAGGAGTTACGCATGAATCGAAGAAAGGTGATGCTCAGGACTTGTTTGCTGCCCCTCGCGCTTGTTTGTTCTCTAGTCTCAGCAGCGGACGAGCTTGACATGGTCATCAATGAGATTTTCTTTCTTCACGATGCGGAATCGCGATGGAATCAATACGCTGCGGATTCCGTGCGACAAAAACGCGAAGCTATGGTGTACCCGGAACTCTACCAGGAAGAGTTGGATGGCTGGTTGCAAAACGAACTCTCCTGGGCAGGTGTGGAACCGCTTTTTCGCAACGAAATGAAATCCAGATACACCGTTGACGAGCTGCTAAAGATCGCCGACTCCCTTAGAGATAATCCGTCGGGCTACCCAGAAGACTCCAACGTGAAAGGCTATGGGCCTGAGCTGTTCAATATCGGTGCCGCCGTCGCTCAACAGGTATATCCATCGTTGAACGCACGACTCGCCGAGCTACGGGCGCGAAATGAGATACATAAGCGCATCGATAAGCCAGGCGCCACTGTTTCTCGCAGTAGCGCACAGGAATCTCTCACCGATTATTGACGAACCAAAGATGTATGGGGCTGAGTGGACTTCCCACTGTTTCCCAGACACCTCTGGCTTGTATTGCCGAGCTTCCGGCCTCGAAGCTTTGCTCTGACCCTATTGGTAGAGAAGCCGAATCTCATTCGCCAGGGTCTAAGGAGCCGGATTCCTCGATCCCGGGTTCGTAGGGAGAAGCAGCCAACGTGCACTCCAGAACCCCTTCTTTGCCGGTAGCCTCGTCGACCATCTCCAGCTTGGAGCCTCCAACGAAGACCCCCATCTTTATGTACTGACGCACGAAATAATTCTTGCCCGCTTCAGCGTCCAACACCAGGCTGTTATCCCCAAACTCGGATTCGGTTGCCAGGGTATGCTCACCGGGAGGGACAACCGTGTAGAAATACGTCATCGGGGCTGTTTGTCCCAATGCTCTCCCATTTACAGTAACGGACTTTTTCAGCGCAGCACCAAAGTTGGAGTTCCTGTAGATGTAAATGCCCGCCATCTGCTCCGGTGGCGGATCAAATCTCTTGCGTGCGCTGTCTTCTTCGACGGTTGCCGTCGGGACGGACGCGCAGCCGGCAAGCAACGCAAATGCAACGGTAAGTCCCGCTAAGGTCGATCGCATGGTTTCTCTCCCCGGTTATTCTTGTTCGATTTTTGCTGCCATCGGAATGACATAGCTAGCGGGATAATCGCGGTGCTTGTCTGTAATGGCGTCGGTGATGCCGAAATCGATGAAAACGGCGCTCGCAACAATTTTGGCGCCAAGCGTACTTGGAATCATGCCCAGCGCTTCGCGGCCGTCTTTGGTCTTGCATTCATACCGGAGGTCATCGTCTGAGCGTCTCACAGGTATGGTGATCGGAATATCGGTACTCCAAATTCCACGCTTGTTTTCGAGTTTACAGGATCCCGACGAACCGTCGCTGAACGAGAGTGCTATGGGGTCCATCGCATCGTTGGTAAGCGTGGCGCAGCCTACGACGCTCATGGTCGCAACGAGAATAAGAGGAGTTTTCATAAGAACTGTCCCTGTTTATTTTTTTGCAAAGGGGCATGTACCCCGCACACCGATCATATTTGGGTTAATCGGGAGATGGAAAGAGAAGTTTTTGAAATTCAGCAACTCGCCTATAGCGCCCGCAATAAACTTGCGTTAGGCGACCCATGTGCAGCGCTCGGTTTAGTGGCTCCCGCCGCTAGGCGTCGTTATCCCCGGTGGCGGAGTCTTCCTTGCGCATACGCTGGTCCACGTAGCCGCTCAAGGCTGCCGCTGCGGCGCCGGTGATAAAGCCACCAAAGGCGCCGATCAAAACCGCCTTGGGCGCATCCCGGCCGATGACGTAAACGATGAGGCCGATGGCGCTGCCCAGGAAGGCCCCACTCGTGAGCCAGGTCAGCAGCATGGTTTTCATGGTGTGGTCTCCGCCCTCAGAAGCTGAAGCTTTCCCCGACCAGGTCCTCAGAGACCTGCCAGAGATGCTCCGCGGTGGACAGTTCAAGCGCGTAGTCGCGCACGCCGTGGCTGGTCGATTCATTCTCGATGGGTGCTACGCCGCAGTCTTCCAGGTATATACCACCCTGGTTTTCCAGTTCCGGCGCGGTGGCGGCGTAGACCGAGGTGGCGGCACCGGCGGCCACCGGCTTTAGCCGCCAGTTACCGATTTGCTCTGCGCGGGCATTGAGGAGAGCCTGGTCTGCCTCGTCCATATGGCGGCTCAGTTCGGTTTCGATGACCCCGGGGTGCACCGCGTAGGCGCGCACTCCGCGCTCCTTGAGCCGCGCGTCCAGTGCCACAGCGAACAGGATGTTGGCAGTCTTGGACTGGCCGTAGGCGACCCACTTGTTGTAACCGCGCGCGCTGAAGTCAAGATCATCGAAATTCACCGGCGCCATGTGGTGGGCCCTGGAGCTGAGCGCCACGACCCGCGAGGGCGCGCCTTTGAGCAGCGCCGGCACCAGGCGGCTGGTCATCAGGAAATGCCCCAGGTGGTTGGTGCCGAACTGCAGCTCGAAACCGTCCTCGGTCTTGAGTTCAGGGCAGCCCATGACGCCGGCATTGTTGATCAGGATATTCAGCGTATCGTGGCGCGCCAGGTAGGCATCAGTGAAGGCGCGCACGCTGGCCAGGGAGGCCAGATCCAGTTCCATTGCATCCACGGCCTGATTGCCAGTGGACTCGCGAATGCCGGCGGCCACAGTCTCGCCGCGGTCCATGTCGCGGGCGGTCAGGGTCACGGCAGCGCCGTGCGCAGCCAGGCTGCGGGCCGTCTCCACACCGAGACCGGCGGTGCCCCCGCTGACAAGGGCGCGGGCCTCGGTAAGGTCGATGCCCTCCAATACCTGGTCGGTGGTGGTGTCGTGTCCAAAGTTGGCGCGGTCGCTCATCGTGGCTCGCTGTTATTGTTCTCTCGGGGTTAGTTTAGTGCCGCCCCGGCGAGGCCGGGGCGGCACTGTGTTGGCTGCAGGGTTACAGCAGCTCCATAATCGCGTCCGCGGAGCTCACTTCGATGCCCGCACCCGGCTCAACATTCAGATGGGTCACCGTGCTGTCGTCGACGACCATGGCGTAGCGCTGGCTGCGTTGGCCCATGCCGAAGCCGCTGCCGTCCAGCACCAGGCCCAGGGCCTCGGTAAGCTCACCGTTGCCGTCGGCCAACATGAGGATTTCAGAGGCATTCTGCGCCTCGCCCCAGGCGCCCATGACGAAGGCGTCGTTAACGGACAGGCAGGCGATGGTGTCGACACCGGCGGCTTTGATCTTGTCGGCATTCACCACGAAACCGGGCAGGTGGGTCATGGAGCAACCCGGGGTGAAGGCGCCCGGTACGGCGAACATCACCACTTTCTTGCCCGAGAACACCTCGTCCGTGGTGATGTCTTGCGGACCCTGGGGGCCCATAACTTTGAGGGTGGCGCTGGGTACTTTGTCGCCGACTTGGATGGTCATGCTAATCTCCATGCAGTGAGGCGCCCTTGCGGGGCGAGGATTTCGGGCCGAGGCCCACTGCGAATGATTATAGACCCTGAACCGCGCCGATGATGCAATGTCCCCTCTGCGGAGCGCCGGATGCCGAGTTCTTCCATCGCGATGAGCATCGCGAGTACTTGCGCTGTGGGGCCTGTCGGCTGGTCTACGTGCCGCCGCGCTATTTCCTTGATCTGGAAGCCGAGCGGGCCGAATACCTGCTGCATGAAAACGACCCCGCGGACGCCGGCTACCGGGAGTTCCTGTCGCGCCTGGCCACGCCCTTGCTTTCGCGCCTGGCTCCGGGTTCACGAGGGCTGGACTTCGGGTGCGGCCCGGGCCCGGCCCTGGTGGCCATGCTGCGGGAGGCGGGTCACGAGGTGGCCCAGTACGACCCCTTCTTCTTCCCCGACCGGACGCCGCTGTCGCGGCGCTACGATTTCATCACCGCCACCGAGGTCGTGGAACACCTGCACCGACCGGGCGAGGAGCTGGAGCGGCTGTGGGCCCTGCTGCGGCCCGGGGGCTGGCTGGCCGTCATGACCAAGCTGGTCATCGATGCCCAGGCTTTTGCGAACTGGCACTATAAAAACGACCTGACTCACGTCAGCTTCTTCTCCACTGACACCTGGTGCTGGTGGGGTGAGTGTCAGCAGTCGCCACCCGAGTTTTTGGGCAATGATGTTATTTTGCTGCGGCGGGCGCGATGATGGTGCGGTAGATATTGCGCACCTGATCGTAGAACTCCCGCTGCTGCTCGCCCAGGTAGGGCGCGATCATGCTCATCAGCTGGTAGACGCCTTTGTGGATGATCAGCGCCGGCGGTCGGTCCTCGTGCAGCAGGTGGTCGTAGTTGAGCCAGTAGTTCAGTAGCAGCACCATATTGTCGACCAGGGCCTCGGCCTCTTCGTCACTGGTGGTCACCACCGCGGCGTCGCTGAGGGTGCGCCACACCGCGCTAATGGCTTCATGCTTCAGGTCCACGATACGGCGAAAGCGCCGCCGCAGTTCCGGGTAGCGGTCCAGCAGATCGCTGAGGTTGCGGTACAGGAAGCGATGGTTATACATCTCCTCGAACACCACGTAGAGATAAAACCAGTTGTCTTCCACGCTGAGCGGGCGATCGATGGGGGCGTTGAGGATCTCGGTAATGCCGTGTTCGTACTGGTCGAACAGCTCGGCGATGATCACGTCCTTGCCTTTGAAGTGGTAGTAGAGGTTGCCCGGGCTGATATCCAGCTCGTTGGCAATATCCACGGTGGTGGTATTGGGCTCGCCCTCCCGGTTGAAGAGTTCAAGGCTGCTGTGCAGGATGCGATCCCGGGTTTTCATGGCGCGTGGGTGTCTGGCCTAGCGGCGCTTGCGGGCGGGTGCGGCTTTTTTTGCGGCAGCTTTGCGCTTCACCGGGGTCTTGGCGGTCGTCTTCTTTTTGGCGGGCGCCTTTTGGCCAGCCGCGGCTTTTTTCTTCGCAGTGGGCTTCTTCCTGGCAGCCGTGCCGGCCTTGCGTTTCGGCTTGCCGGCGGTAAGCGCATCCAGCTTCTTTTCCAGGGCATCGAGCCGGGCATTGATCGCCTCGATCTCGTCGTTGCGCACCAGGTTCAGGTGGAAGGTGTCGCGCACGCGGCCGATACGCTCCTCAACGCTGAGGCTGCTGGTCTTGCGGATGCTGGAGAAGGAGTCGCGCACCTCGTCTTCCAGCCGACTGCCTTTCTCCACCAGCTCGCGGAACAGCCGGGGCGGTTCCTTGGCGGCCTCCTCCAGTTTGCCCTGGGCGTCGCGTATGGCCTTGCCATAGGCGCCGAGTCCGGCGAGCCAGATATTGCGGGCGATGTCGGAGGGTTTGTCGCTGCTGTCGTTACTCATGATCGAAACCTCGTGGCGGGGGGGTCGATCATACAAAAAAAAGGGGGGTCGCTTGGACCCCCCGAAAACATGCGCTCTGGGCGCACAGTAGAACGCAGACAGCTAGTCGCGGACAGCTAATCTCTGACGTTGATCCGAACAGGCCGTTAGGCGGCCTTGGCGGTTACCGACTCACGCAGGGTTTCAAAGCTCTCGCGAGCCTTGTCCAGGCGAGCGCGGATTTCCATGCGGAACTCTTCGCGATCGGTCAGCTTGAGTTCGGGCAGCTCGATGTCCTTGATGCGCTTCTTGGCTTCGGTTTCAACCTTTTCGCCGCGCTTGACCAGTTCGTTGAACAGGTCTTCGGCTTTCTTGCGGCGATCGTTCATGCGCTTTTCAGCTGCTTCGATCTGGTTCTGGGCTTCTTCGAAAGCCTTGCCATAAACGCCGAGGCCGGCCAGGAATACGTTGCGTGCATTTTCCTGGGCCTTTTCTGCGAAGCTCACCTGTACCGGCTTCTTCGGTGCAGTCTTCTTAGCAGTCGTCTTTTTCGCAGTGGTCTTCTTGGCGGCGGCCTTGCGGGCCGGCGCCTTCTTTGCTTTTGCCTTGGCAGCAGTTGCTTGGGTTGCCATGTTTCATCTCCTGTCGATGAGTGAGGCGCCGTCGTTCAGCGCTATATCCACAAGCTACGGAGAATTTTTAGAAAGGGCATACTAAAAACCAGCCGCGCACTGGTAATTTTTCTCATGCTGCTGCAGCGTTAAGAAAAGCAAAGCCTTAATCCCGCCCGGCGGCGAGCGCGTATACTTGAAATCGATTCAGTCACGCGCGGGCGGTCCTGCATGTTCAAACACAGATTTTTTCTGCCAGGTCTGGTGGTGGTGATCGGCATCGCGCTGTCGGTGCTCATTGTTACCGGCAAGCCGCGGCCGGCGCCCGTACCTCAGGAGGCCCCGCCACCGCCGGCGGTGGAAGTGATCGTGGCCCAGCCCAGCGATGTCACCCTGACGGCGACCAGCCAGGGTACAGTGCGGCCGCGGCGGGAGATCAACATTGTCAGCCAGGCGGACGGCATCGTGGTCGCGGTGGATCAACACTTTGCCGACGGCGGCTTCTTTGACGCCGATACCGCGCTGGTGCAGTTGGAAGATGCCGACTACCGGCTGGAACTGATTCGCGCCGAGGCCCAGGTGGCAGATGCCGCCCAGCTGGTTGCCCAGGAGAAGGGCCGGGCCCGCCAGGCCGCACGCGAATGGCGCGATCTGGGTAACAGCGAGGCCAACGAGCTGTTCCTGCGCAAGCCGCAGCTGGCCGGTGCCGAGGCCGCGCTGGCGGCCGCCAGGGCTAATGTCGAACAGGCAAAGCTGGACCTGGCGCGCACCGCTATCTCAGTGCCCTTCAACGGCCGGGTGCGGGAGAAAATGGTGGATGTGGGGCAGTACGTGACGCGGGGAACCTCGGTAGCCCGGGTCTACGACACCGACGTGGCCGAGGTGCGGCTGCCGCTGACCGACCGCCAGGTGGCGCTGTTGGACCTGCCGCTCAATTTCCGTGCTGGAGACTCGGCACCGGAGGCCGCGGCAGTCTTGCTGACCGCGCGCTTTGCCGACCGCGAGTGGCAGTGGCCTGGCCGTGTCGTGCGCACCGAGGGCAGCATCGATGTCGACAGCCGGGTGATCTACGCGGTGGTGGAAGTCGACAAGCCCTTTGAGCCCGCGTCGAACAGCGATCGACCGCCCCTGTCCATCGGCCTGTTTGTCGAAGCCGAAATCCAGGGCCGCCAACTCAGCCAGGTGGTAACGCTGCCGCGCAACGCCCTGCGCAATGATGGCACGGTGCTGCTTGTCGATGAAGAAGACAGGCTGGCCACCCGCCCGGTGCGGGTGCTGAAAAGCGCCCGCCGCCAGGTCTGGGTGCAGGGGCTCACGCGAAATGACAGCGTAGTAGTCTCCCAGCCGGCGGTGGCCGTGGAGGGCATGGCGGTGACCGTGCGCCACGTAGACGGCCTGCTAGGCAGCCTGGGGAACTAGTCGCATGATTGCGTGGTTCGTCCGCAACCCCATTGCCGCCAACCTGCTGATGGTGCTGATCATCGTCGGCGGCTTTACCGGCCTGCCTTCCCTCGAAAAGCAGTTCTTTCCCGACATCGAGATCAACACGGTCAATGTCACCATGTCCTATCTCGGAGCTGGCCCCACCGAGGTGGAAGAGCAGATCTGCGTGCGAATCGAGGAGGCCGTGCACGATCTCAATGGGGTCAAGGAAATCCGTTCCACGGCCCGGGAGGGCACCGGCACGGTGCTGATCGAAGCCGAGCGCGGCTACGACATGCAGCGGCTCACGGCGGAGGTAAAAACGCGGGTTGACGCCATCACTACCTTCCCCGCCGAAGCGGAGAAGCCCATCGTTACCGAGTTGGCCTACCGTGAACGCATGATGACTGTGACCGTGGCGGGCGATATCGGCGAGGGCAATCTGAAGGCGCTGGCCGAAAGCCTGCGGGATGACCTGGCGGCACAGCCTTACGTATCCGTTGTCGAAATTCAGTCTCCCCGGCCTTATGAGGTGTCTGTTGAGGTGTCTGAGTACACACTTCGGCGGTACGGCCTGCGCTTCGATGACGTGGTGCGGGCCATCCAAACGTCCTCTCTCAACCTGCCGGCGGGGTCCATCAAGTCAGAGACCGGCGACATCCGCCTGCAAACCCGCGGCCAGGCATACGAGCGCGCAGATTTCGAGAATATTGTGCTGGTCAGCAAAAGGGATGGCACGCGGGTTCTATTGGGCGATGTGGCCACAGTCATCGACGGCTTTGAGGACGTCGATGTACGCCATCGATTCAATGACACGCCCTCTCACGACATGCAGGTATTCGTGACGTCCAGGCCCAATGTGCTGTTGACCAGTGAGAGCGTGTCGGACTGGGTGGCGCGCACCCGGCCGCGGCTTCCGGAGGGAGTGTCGCTCACAATTTGGCGCGACCAATCAGACCCCTTTAATAGCCGTGTAGAGACGCTGGTAAAGAATGGCATCGGCGGTCTGATTCTGGTGTTTGCGGTACTGGTCCTGTTCCTCAGGCCGATGCTGGCGGTCTGGGTGTGTGTGGGGATAGCCGTGGCCTTTCTTGGCACGTTTTTCATCCTGCCTTACACCGGCGTGCCCCTACACATGATTTCACTGTTTGCCTTCCTGCTGATTCTCGGCATCGTGGTGGACGACGCCATTATTGTTGGTGAGGCGATCCACTCGCGGCAGAGCAGCGGCGACCTGGGTGATCACGGTGCCATTCTCGGTGCTCAGGGCGTGGTCAAGCCTGTCATGTTTGCAGTGATATCGACCATGATCTTTTTTGCTCCGATGTGGTTTATGCCGGGTGAAATGGCTGAAGTCGCGATGGCCATTCCGACGGTCGTGACGCTGGCGTTGGCCTTTTCACTGATCGAATGCCTGCTGATTCTGCCGGCACACCTGGCGCACATGCGACCGGTGCAGCCCGCCAGGACCGGCTGGCTGGCGGGGCTGGAACAGGCCAGAGAACGTTGTGCCGACGCCATGGTGGCCTTCGCGGCCAACCGGTTCCGGCCTTTCCTGGAGCGCAGCCTGCGCCGTAACCTGCTAACGCTGAGCCTGTTCTTCATGTTCCTGCTGATTACCTTGAGTATCTACGCAGGGGGGTGGATAGCTTCAGGCTTCTTTCCCAGTGTCAGCGCAGACACCGTGAGAGCGCGCATCGAGTTGCAGGAAGGCGCCGCCTTCCAGGACACCCTTGACCGGCTGCAGCAAGTCGAGGCGGCCGCGCTGCGCACCAAGAGTGAGTTCAACAGCCGCGAGGAGTACAAAGCCGACGGCCCGGTCATAGGCTTGATCAACTCGGTGGGCAGAGACAATGAAGTTGATGTTTGGATGGCGCTGGAAAACGACGAGGTCGACATAGCCAGGGTCAGTGACTACTGGCGAGCGCAGATTGGAGACCTCGGCGAAGTCGAGGATTTCTCGATTGATTACACGATTCGGGAGAACGATAAGCCCATACGCCTGGTGCTGGCATCGCCCTCTGTGGCAGATCTGAGCAGCGTTGCGGACGAACTTCGCGCCAGCCTTCTCAGCTACCCGGGAGTGTACAACGTCAACGACAGCCTGCAGGCGCCTCGTGAAGAGATCGAACTGGACCTGAAGCCCGCCGCTGAAAACCTCGGCATCACGCTCTCGGATCTCGCCCAACAGGTGCGGCGCGCCTTTTACGGTGCCGAGGCCCAGCGTATTCCCCGCACCCGGGAAGATGTGAAGGTGATGGTGCGCTACCCGGAGCAGGAGCGGGTATCGGTCGACAACCTCAACCAGATGCGAATCCGCACACCGGACGGCCGCGAGGTGCCGTTTGAGGCCGTCGCCGAGGTGCGCTTTGTCAGTGGCTACCAGACGATAGAGCGTCTGGATCGAAAACGCACGCTGGAGGTGACTGCAGAAGTCCAGGAGGGCAAGGCCAGCCCGCGGGCGGTCGTCAACGAGATACTGAGCAAGGACCTGCCCCGCTGGCGCAACCTGTATCCGGGGCTCTCCATGGCGCTGGACGGCGAGTTGCAGGAGCAGCAGGAATTCCAGGCCGCGATGCTTAAATACATGGGCCTGTCGATGCTGATTATCTACGGCCTGATGGCGATTCCCTTCCGGTCCTACTGGCAGCCGGTGCTGATCCTCACAGCCATACCGTTTGGCGTCATGGGGGCGATCTGGGGCCATATCATCATGGGTCGTGAGATCAGCATGTTCTCCCTGATGGGGGTGCTGGCCTGCGCCGGTGTGGTGGTTAACGACAACCTGGTGTTGATCGACCGCATCAACCAGTTGCGAGATCAGGGTCTGTCGGTGATGGAGTCCCTGTTACAGGGCGGCCAGGACCGCTTCCGGCCCATTATTCTGACTTCGCTGACCACCTTTATCGGCCTGCTGCCGATCATGGCGGAAACCAGCGTGCAGGCGCAGTTCCTGATCCCGATGGTGATATCGCTGGCCTTCGGTGTGCTGTTTGCGACCGCCGTGACGCTGGTGCTGGTGCCGGCCCTGTATCTGTTCGGCGAGCAGTTCCAGGATCGATTCCTGCGCCGCGAGCCGGTGCTGTCTCGGTCTGAAGTGTCCGGAGAGTCAGTGCAGGGCGCCTGACCGCGCGTCGCCCAGCTGGGCGGTGAAATCGGAACGTTTGAAACGGTACTGGGCGTTGCAGAACTCGCAGTCCATCTTCACCTCGGGCTCTTCGTCCAGCAGCTTCAGCAGTTCCGTGGGCCCGATCGACAGCAGCGCGTTGTGGCAGCGCTCCCGGGAGCAGCTACAGGCAAAGCGCACCAGCTCGCCGGCAAACAGCCGCACCTTGTCCTCGTGGAACAGCCGATAGAGCAGGGCCTCCTGTTCCAGTTCCAGCACCTCTTCGCGCTGCACGGTCTCCGCCAGGGTGCAGGCGTGCTCCCACTGCTCGGCCCGCAGCGCGGCCTCGCGAGTGACCTGCTCGGGTAGCTGCTGCAGCAGCAGGCCGGCGGCTACCCGGCCGTCGCTGGCCAACCACAGGCGGGTGGCCAGCTGCTCGGAATTCTCAAAATAGCTCTCGATGCAGCCCGCCAGGCTGCCGCTGTCCAGCGACACAATGCCCTGGTAGCGCTGGCCCTCGTCGGGCTCGATGGTGATTGCCAGGTGGCCGGAGCCAAACAGGCCGCTGAACTCACTGGCGGTGGCGGTCTCAGCACCGCGCGCAATGGCTCGCACCTCCAGCTTGTTGCTGCACTCGGCCATGAGCAGCGGCACTTCACCACCGCCCTGGGCCTGCAGGATCAGCCTGCCTTCGAACTTGATCGTGGTGCTGAGCAGCACCGCCGCCGCCAGGAATTCGCCCAGCTGGCGCGCCACTCCGGGTGGGTAGGCGTGGATGGCGAGAATGTCGCGGTAGGCGCTGTCCAGGTGCACAATCTCACCGCGGATATCCGCCCGCTCAAAAATGAATTTCCGCGTCAGGTTGCGTTCGATACTCATACGTCCTGCTTGAATCGGTGAATCTGGCGGCGCTGTTTTTTGGTGGGGCGCGATACCGGGCGGTCGAACATGCCACCCGCCGCCTTGCGGGCCGCCGCATGCTCCTCGCGCTTGCGCAGGCTGTCGGCGGTTTCCTCGTAGAGCTGTTGCGCCTCCGGAGCGCCGCGGCGCTGGTCGGACAGGGCCAGCACGGTAACTTCTTTTTCGTCCCAGCCCTGGCGGATGCGCAGCCGGTCACCAGCGGCGATTTCCTTGCTCACCTTGACCCGCTGACCGGCGAGCTGCACCTTGCCGCCCTCAATGGCCTGCTTGGCGAGGCTGCGGGTCTTGAAGAAACGGGCGGCCCACAGCCACTTGTCCAGTCGCACCTTGTCCATGCCGGTCAGTGTATCAAAGCTGCCCGTCGGGCATGATTTCATCGAAGTGATGAATGCCGGGAAAGCGGGTGTCCAGGCGCTTGTCGCGCTGGCTGTCGGGCTGCAGCAGGGTCAGCAGGTGGCCGACGCCATAGCGCCGGGCAGCCTCCAGCACTGCCTCGTTGTCGTCGATCAACAGGGTGCGGGCCGGGGTGAAGGGGTGAGTGGCATGGAAGCGGTGCCAGAACTGCAGGTCCTCCTTTGGCATCTGGTAGTCGTGGGACACCACCATCTCGTCAAACCAGCGGCCGATGCCGGTGTGATCCAGCTTCAGGTCCAGCACTTTGCGATGGGCGTTGGTCACCAGCACCAGGTGCTTGTCGGAGTGGTGCAGGCGCTTGAGGAAATCCTCCACGAAGGGCCGCATGCGTATCATGTGGGCCACCTCGCGCTTCAGCGCGGGGATATCCAGCTTGAGCTGCTCCGACCAGTGGTCTACGCAGTACCAGGCCAGGGTGCCGCGGCTGCGGTTGATCTGGCTGTTCACCTGCGCCCGGCTTTCCTCTGCGTCGCGACGGTGGATTTCGGCATAGCGCCGCGGCATATACTGCTGCCAGAAGTAGTTGTCGTAGTGCAGGTCCAGCAGGGTGCCGTCCATGTCCAGCAGGACGGTATCGATTTGGCTCCAGTCGATCACAGTAAGTGCCAGAATTGGGAGCTCGGTAGTTTGCCGCCGACCGCCCCCTGTGGCAACCTGCGGCCATGCGTTTAACCCCCTTCCTTTGCCTGCTGCCGTGCCTGCTCGCTCCCCTTCCCGCCACCGCCGAGTGGTATCGCGAGGCCCGCGACATGATGGGTACGCGGGTCAGTGCAGAGCTGTGGTCCGAGGATGCCGCCCTGGGTGCACAGGCCCTGGCCGCCGTGTTTGCCGAGATGGACGAGGTAAACCGCCTGATGAACCCCTGGGACCCGGACAGTGAACTGTCCGGGCTTAATAGCGAGGCGTACCGCGGTCCGGTGCGCGTGTCCCGGGCCCTGTTCGATGTGCTCAAGCGCTCCATCGAATACTCGGAGCTGAGCGGGGGCGCCTTCGACGTCAGCTTCGCTTCAGCGGGTCAGTATTACGACTACCGCAAGGGTGTGGCGCCGGGCAAGGAGGTGCTGGCGGAAGCGGTCAGCCGCATCGACTACACCTACATCCAGCTCGACTCCGAGGCGCGTACCGTGCGCTACGCGATCGAGGGCCTGCAGGTGGACCTGGGCGGTATCGCCAAGGGTTATGCCGTCGACCGCGCCATCGAGGCGCTGCTGCAGCTGGGCATTGAGTCGGCCGTGGTCAGCGCCGGCGGCGACAGCCGCATTCTCGGCAACCTCGGCGACCGGCCGCGCACCATAGGCATTCGCCACCCGCGCAAGAAGAACGATTTCATCGTGATGATTCCGCTGGAGGACACTGCAATCTCTACCTCCGGTGACTATGAACGCTTCTTTATCGATGCGGACGGCCAGCGGGTGCACCACATCCTCGACCCCAGCACCGGCAGATCCTCCGGCAAGGTCCAGAGTGCCAGCGTACTGGCGGAAAAGGCGATCGACAGCGACGCCCTGTCTACCACCACTTTCGTGCTGGGGGTGGAGAAGGGTCTGGCACTCATCAACAGCCTGCACGGGGTGGACGCAATCATCATTGATGACCGCGGCCTGCTGCACTACTCCAGCGGTCTGCTGCTGGGAGCGCAGGAAGACGCTGTGCCCTGAACCTCGCTGCCCCGCATCGCCCCACAGCGGTCCATCGATAACCTGAACCATCGATGCGCTTCGGCCTGCGCATCGAGCTCCAGGGTCTTCCCAGGAGGTGCTGCCTCGCAGCTTCGCAGCACGGATTCCGCTGCCGCAAGGTAGTGAGCCAGCGGCAGCTCGGCACGCTCTCCTGCTGCCGCCTGCATCGCGCTGAAGTTGCAATCCTGTAGCGACACCGGCAGGGAAACCGCCTGGCCCCGGTAGCGCCAGCTGCCACTGGGGGCGTGGTAGTAGTAGTGGGGCAGCAGTGCCTCGCAGTGCTCGGCAATCATTTCTACCGCGCTCAGCAGATAGTCCACGTAGTCATCATCGAAGAAATAGTTGAAGTTCATACGCACCCATCCCGGTCGCATTACCGTATTGCCGTTGAGAACGTCGCGCTCGAGCGCCTGGCTGGAGGCCGGGTTCAGCGCCAGCAGATGGTGGCCGTAGGGGCCGGCACAGGAACAGCCGCCCCGGGCCTGGATGCCGAACAAGTCGTTGAGCAGGGCGACGATAAAGGCGTAGTGATAGGGCCGTTCGCCGTCAGTAATCTGGAACGAGAGGATAGACAGGCTGGGCAGTTCGGGGTTGCCCAGCAGTTTGATGCCGGGGTGGGCGCCCCAGCGGGCCAGCGCGCGCTGCCGCAGTGTTTCTTCCCTGGCCTCGATGCGATCTGTACCCACCTGCTGCTGCAGTTTGAAGACCAGCCCCGCCCGAATCGATTCGATAATGCCCGGCGTGCCGGCCTCTTCGCGACGCTCGCAGTCGTCAACGTAGGTATGGGTTTCGGGGCTGACAAAGGCGACCGTGCCGCCTCCAGGCCGGGTTGGCTTTACCCGCCGGTAGAGATCCCGGCGCAGCACCAGTAGTCCCGGTGTGCCCGGGCCGCCGGGGAACTTGTGCGGCGAGATGAACACAGCGTCCTTGTCACCGACATCGATACCGACGTAAGGCGCGGCCGCGGCGTAGTCCCAGAACACCCGGCCGCCATAGCGGTGAACCAGCTCGGCGACTCGCGCGGTATCGGTGCGCAGCCCCGTCACATTGGAGGCCGCTGAGAAGCTGGCATAGACGCGGCGCGAGCCGGTGAGCGCCGCGAGCCGCTGCTGCAGTGTGTCGAGATCGAGTGCGCCCCGAGCGTCGAGGGGAATGACTTCCAGGTCGACGTCGCATTCGCGCCAGGGCAGCTCGTTGGAATGGTGTTCATAGGGGCCGATCAGCACTGTGGTGGGCTCGTCGGGTTGTCGCAGGTTGAGAATATCGATCAGGCGGTGAATGGCTGCAGTCGCGCCACTGCCACAGAAGATAAGCGCATGGTCATCACCTGCACCCAGTGCATCGCGAATTGCCTGCCGGGCCTCGGTGCGCAGCGCGTTGGTCTGGCGGCCGGTCAGCGAGCTGTCACTGTGGGTATTCGCGTACAGCGGCATGACGCGTTCGCGAATAAAGGCCTCAATGGGCGCGTAAGCTCGACCGGAAGCGGTGTAGTCGGCGTAGATCAGGGGCTTGGTGCCGAACGGCGTCTCGATGGCTTGCCGGTCGCCAATTATGCCGGCGCTTACTGTCTGAAAATCCATTGTGCTGTACCCGAAGACTAAGACAACAGGATACGCTGGGTCGGCCGCTACATTGTTGCTCAATGTTTATCTATACTCGAAAAAATAGAAAAATTGTTCTATATAGATAACTTGATGCGAAATAATGTTCCTGTTATTGAGGCATTGGAAATCTGATGGACTACTACGACCGGCGTATCCTCGAGCTGATCCAGGCGGACGCCAGTCTCTCGGTGGGAGAGCTGGCAGAACAGGTGGCATTGTCGAAGACCGCCTGCTGGCGGCGCCTGCAGAAGCTCGATCACCAGGGGGTGATCCGGGCGCGGGTGACGCTGCTGGACCCGGCAGCCGTCAACCTCGGCCTGACCGTCTACGTGGCCATTCGTACCAACCAGCATAACGATGAGTGGTCCCGACGCTTCAGTGAAGTGCTGGCGGAGATACCCGAAGTGCTGGAGGCCTACCGGATGAGTGGCGATCTCGACTATCTCCTGAAGGCGGTGGTCAGCGATATGGCTGGCTATGATCGTCTCTACAAACAGCTGATACGCGCTGACCTGTTCGATGTCAGCTCCAGCTTTGTCATGGAAACCTTCAAGCAGACCACGGCGCTTCCATTGAGTCATATGAATATCTGATCGCCCTTGAAGCCGGACCGTGCTGGCCCTAGCCTATCTCGATCACAATTCACTCATCCCGCGTTTTCAGGAGTAACTTATGGTGAAGAGGCTCTGCCTGCTACTGTGCCTGGCGCTGAGCGCGCCGCTGGCCTCAGCAGGAAATGACTTCGAGGGCTCGTCTCCGTGGCCGGAGATTCGCAAGCAGCGTATTGCGACGCTGCTGCCCCGGGCCATGCGCACCGCCGGCGTGGACGCCTGGCTGCTGCTTTGTCGTGAGAACAACAACGACCCGCTGGCGGACCACGTCGGCGGCGAGAACGCCGGCAGCACGGCGGGCTTCCTGTTTTACTTCGATGCCGACGGCTTCCATTCGCGGGTCTATTCGCCAGTGGGTGAGGCCACCGCGCTGGCGGAACTGGCGATACATGATGAAGTCGTCCCGGTCGCGCGGGGCGAATCGGCCATCGACCGGGTGGCGACATTCATCCGTGAGAAAGACTTTGGCTCCCTGGCGCTCAACATGTCGGCGGGCAACGCTCAGGCGGACGGCCTCAGCTTCACCCAGCACCAGGCGCTGGCCGAGGCCTTGGGCAGCAAGCTGGCAGCGCGCATGGTGCCCTCTGACGAGCTGGTCTACGAGTGGCTCAGCATCAAGCTACCCGCCGAAGTGGATA
The DNA here is from genome assembly GCA_028277365.1 of Halieaceae bacterium. Classification (GTDB taxonomy): domain Bacteria; phylum Pseudomonadota; class Gammaproteobacteria; order Pseudomonadales; family Halieaceae; genus JANQIO01. The sequence goes on from JANQGK010000129.1 coordinate 39,986, forward strand.
TTATGCGCAAGGCGGCCGAGCTGACAGCCCGCTGGCAGTTGGAAGCCTATTCCACCGTGGTACCGGGTGAGACGACCGATGCCGATATCGCACGCTTCCTGAAGGCGAAGATGGCCGAGGCCGGCGTGGGTGACGCCTGGGCGCCCAGCCAGAACCCGGCCGTAAACTCCGGTCCGGACCGCGGCCACTCCCACCCCACCGAGAGAGTCATCATGCCCGGCGACGTGATCCAGACCGATTTCGGTATTCGTGTCTACGACCGCTGGGTCACCGATATCCAGCGTTTCGCCTACGTCCTGAAGCCCGGCGAAAGCGAGGCGCCGGCCGATATCCAACACTACTGGGTCTCTGCCCGGGATGGCGGCCGCGCCGCATACAAGGCAATGAAGCCGGGGGTGCGGGGCATCGACGTGGACGAGGCGCAGCGCAAGCTGATGGAGCAGAACGGCTCCGAGCACGTGATGTGGAGTACCGGTCACCCGGTGGGTTACGTGGCTCATGACACCGGCCCCAACCTGGGCGGCGCCCGCAGTGCCAGCGTGCGGCCGGCGGCACTGAAACCGCTGAAAGCCGGCATGGTGTTCGCCTTCGACGGCTTCCACGCCTGGCACCTGGAGGGCGGCGGCCTCAAGACCATTTCCGTGGAGGAGATGGTGGTGGTCAAGGACGACGGCGCCCACTACCTGATTCCCCCGCAGCAGCAGCTGGTACTGATCGGCCGCTAGCTGCCGGTCTGCTCTTCCATGAGGGTAATCAGCTCCAGCGCCTCGTTACGATCCGTGCCGCAGACCTGCGGCTCCGGGACGAAGTTTCGACAGGCGGTGGGGTAGCCAGGCCGCCCCCAGATCCGACACCGGTAGCTCTCCGGGTCTAGATTGACGCAGGGTGTTCCGGCGGGCTTGCCCTCGGGCATGCCGGGAATAGGTCCGCGGATGGAAGGTGCGACGCAGCAGGCGCCGCAGCCGGGGCGGCACTCCATTAGGGCCTCTGGCCTGGGGTAGTCACGGGTACGTCCTGTCCTGATATTTCGGCCCGAGTGTAGCACCGGGCCGGATTCTCAATACCAGAGCGTGAACAGTACCTTGATCACGTCGGCGTCCATGTCGAACAGGCGTTCTTCACCGGGCAGCGCCTCTGTGTCACGCAGGTCCGAGAAGTTGTCGTAGTCGAGCATGATGAAGTCGTACTGCAGGCTGACGCCCAGTTTATCCATCGGACCGAAGCCCACCTTGCGCTCGTAGTTCACGTACAGTGACACGGTCTGGCTGCTCATATCGCTGAGCTCCTTGTCCCGGGCCCGGTAGTCGTTCTCGTCCTGGGAGGGGAACAGGAACAGGTCATCGTAGAAGTCCGCCGCACCCTGCTCGTAGTAGCGGTAGCGCAACTCGGCGATCCAGTGGCTGCCGAAGGTGTGGGTGTAGCCGATCTCTGCGGTGTGGGCTTCAATGCCCCAGTCGTCCGTGAAGTAGCGGTAGCCGGTGCCCAGCGAACCGCGCCAGGGCATGTGGTAGAGGAACTTGAGGCCGGCGGCGTCACTGGTGCGGGTATTCGGGTAAACCTCGGTGGCCTGTCGAAAACCGGCGCTGGGGTCCAGCGGGTCGGTCAGGTGGCGGTACACCCGATAGGGGTTGTTCAGGTAACCCTCATCGGTGATGGCCTCGTAGTTCAGTGCCATCAGCAGTCGCGGGCTTAGCACCTGGCTGATGCCGACCCGGTAAGCGTTGCGTTCGATCTCCTCAGCAAAGTCGTCATTGCCGTTCTGGCGTACCTCGTCGTCCCCGCGGGCGTAGCCGAAAGTGATATTGGTGAGGTCGCCGAAGAAGTCCTGGCTGGCGGAGAAGTAGTAAGTATTGGCGGTGTAGTCGCTCTCGTCGCTGTTGGTGTAGCCGGCGCTGAAGATGCTCTTGCCGTAGAGGTACTCGCCGCTGAGGCTGACTTCCTCGCGGCGCTCGGTGTACTCGCTGGCGCCAGAGGTAACCACGTCGATGGACGCGCTGGAGACGTTGTCGATATAGTAATTGGCGGCGACCGAGACCGTCTCCTTGAAGTTCTTGCGCAACAGCAGCGAGGGGCCGTCGATGGTGACCCCGTCTCCGTCGTAACGGTGGTACAGGGCATCGGCCCGCTCTTCCGGCAGTGTCACGGCGCCCGCTGCCGTGGGCAGCAACAGCGCCCCACAAACCAGCGTAAGTGTAGGAAGGTTTCCCAGGTGAGTGCGAGACAAGGCGAAGAGGTGCGCGCAAGCGGAGTTTACACGCCAGTAAATGAGCATTGCGCGCGCCTCTTCAACGCCGTATCGCGCCAGCTGGGGAAGCTTTGATCGAAGGCTAGTTACAGCCACAGCCGCCGCCTCCGGACCCCAACGCACCTCTGGCACCCTCTCGGGACTCAAAGACATGGTGCAGGTAGGCGCTCGCCACCGGGTCGCGATCAAAGCGCATGATCGGGTCCGCCAGCAGGGAGCGTTCGTAAGGCTTCACCCAGGGCTCCGGCTGCAGACTGGAGCAGCCGGCCAGCCACAGGGAGGCGGCGGCCAGGGTGAAGCGCATCAGTAGGCGAGTCATGGTCTTACTCCCGGATCAGGGCGCGAACCTGTTTTTCGTACAGGTCCTCGTAGCCTGGCTTGTAGCCGCGGTGCATGAAGCGGATTTCGCCGCTGCGATCCACCAGCACAGTGGCGGGCATGGCGTCCACGTCGTACTCCTCGCTGACCTCGTTCTGGTCATCGAACAGGATCGGGAAGGTGACGGGAATCTCCCGCAGCACCTTGTCGGCCAGTTCACGTTCCTGCTCGACATTGACGCCGAACACGGTGAAACCCATGGGCTGGTACTTCTGGTGCAGCTCGTCCAGCAACGGGAACTCCTGCCGGCAGGGGCCGCACCAGGACGCCCAGAAGTTGATCAGGACGACCTGGCCGCGGTACTCGCTCAGACGCACGTTGTTGCCGTCGGCGTCCTTGAGCGTGAAGTTGGCTGCGGGGCCGGACGCGGTCAGCGCATAAGCCATGGGCATGGCCGCAGCCAGCAGCAGGCAGGCGATGATTTTTTTCATTGTGTTATCCCCCTATTTCCGTTCACTCGTTATCTGCTGATTTTTAGAAGAAGAAGGTCAGGCCGGTGGACCACTCGACGTTGTTGACGGTTTCGTCGGTGCCGAAGGCGTCGCGGTCGTAAATATGGTCGCGCACGTCGATGCGCCAGGCGAAGCTATCGTTCAGCAGGACCCGGTAGCCGACACCAATGGTGGCGGTAAACCAGTTGTCGCCGAGGAAGTCGGTGCTGCCGGCGCCGCCGATCAGGTACAGGTCGGATTTCAGCGCCACGTCATCCCACAGGAATATCTCGCCGGGCATGATGTTCCAGCCCACCGCCAGGTTGTAGTAGGTGTAGTCGCGCTCGGTGTCGTCAAACAGCGGCGCACCGCCGGACAGCTCTTCATAGCTGGTGAGGTCGCCCTCGGACTGCGCGTAGCTGGCCTCGAAGAAAAAGTCCTCGGTGACATGCCAGGCGCCGCGTACGCCGTAGACCCACTCGCTGGAGAAGTCCTCAATCGACAGGATGCCTGCGAAGGCGCCGATCTCGAAGTCTTCGGAGTCGATGGCGGCGGGGGTGATTTCGCGTCGTTCCACTTCCGGCAGGATGACCGGGTCCGCGTCCTGAGCGACAGTCGCCTGGGACGCACCGGCCAGCGCAGCCGCTAGTAGAACGCGCTGATGCCAAGTTGCCATTCGTTGATCTCCTCGTCGTCGTCGCGGTCGGTCATGACCACGGTGTTTTTGTACTGGAAGCGCAGCATCAGCCGGCGCGTAAGGTAGACGCGTATTCCGGCACCTACGCTGGCTAAGTTGTCGGTGCGACCACTGGTCTCCACCAGGGTGGAGCGCGGACTGGTCTCGCGGATGCCGCCGCCGATAGTGACGAACGGTGAGTAGCGCCACTGGGGAAACATCTGGTGTACCAGGTTCACGGTGCCCTGGCGGCCATCGGAAAAGTCGCCGAAGTTCTCGGTGTAGTGCGCCTCTACCGACAGGTTGCGGGTGAAGTGCCAGCCACCGTAAACGGTAACCGCGTCGGTGTCTTCGAAGTCGCCTGCCATCAGGCCCGCTTCCCAACGCCGCTGATAGAAGCTCTCCAAGTCCGGCGCCCTGAAGGCCAGCGGGTCGCCGGCGGCGTCCACCGTGCGGCCGATATCGTTGATATGGGCCCAACCCTCGATGCCGCGATAGTTACGCAGCTTGATCCAGTCGGTCTTGCGCTTGAGCAGGGTGATCAGCTCGCCGCGCTCGGCGACGTAAAACACCGGGTAGCCGCGGCCGGGGGCGGTACGCATTTCCACAAAGGCCTCTACCACCGTGCTCTGCAGGTATTCCTGGTCTGCCAGCGTGGGGCTGACAGAGAGCATTGCGACCAGCGTTGTTGTAAAGAGAGGGGTGAGAAGGAGGCGCATCTAATCATCCACCAACCGCCCGTCGAAGGGGTTGTTGTAGTACTGGGCGCCGATATCCAGCCATTCGCTGATCAGCCGCAGCTCCGCCGGGCTCAGCGTGCCGCTGTGGTTCACGGTGTTCTGGGTGCGCGGCACCGGTACACCACCGTCCTCGACGCAGTTGTCGGGCAGGGCCGGTGCGGGCCCCAGGCCGCAGCTGCCGCCCTCGAAGCAGTTGAAAAAGCGGCCGCTGGAGTTGGCGCGGCCGGCGCTCATGGGCGAACCGATGCCGATGGTCTGGGTGAAGGTCAGCACGTTGCCCTCGTCGTCGATCTCGGTACACAGGCGCTGGCGGTCGGCCACATTGCCGGCGTTGTCGATCCACTGTTCCTGATCGCCGGCCAGCAGTTCCCGGTAGGCCCGTAGCTGGTCTGGGTCGGCTTCCGAGGGCAGTGCCCCCAGGTCGAGCTGGCCCGGCGGCACCGCCATGTTGTCCTGGCTGTTGTGGCAACCCAGGCAGTTACTGAAGAGATTCCCCTCACTGTCGGCCACTTCATCGCGAGTACGCTCCCAGATTGGCTGGATGTGGTCCTCGTAGTTGATGACGATGCGATCCGGGGCGTCCACATCGAGGTTGTTCACCACGATCGGATACTCTTCGGGCACGCCCTCCCAGTTGGGGTCGTAGTCGCGGTCTTCAATCGGGCTCTCCGGCGCCAGGGTGGGTGCGGTCCACTCGTCCAGGTAATTGGGTGCCAGGGCCGGCTCGCGGGCAGCGGCGGTTTCGTTGCCCAATGGGCGGTGGAAGTCCCAGGTCTCGGCCATGGACACCCCGGGCTCGGTAGCGAACAGGCGGTCCACATCCGTGTCCGGGAAGCCCAGACCACCACCGGCCACATCTACTGCGCCTGGGTTGGCGCTGGCGGGCTGGGCATCCAGGCGGCCGTGGGGCAGGTCGCTGCCGCGGTCGTGGCAGCCGGCACAGTGCAATACTTCGCCGGCACCGACTTGCAGCCAGTAGTCGTGGCGGCCGCCGATGCGGCGGCCGTCGGCATCAAGGATGCTGAAGCTGAAGGCGCGGTTGGCGGGCACTGTTGCAACCACTGAGCCGTCGGGTTCCACCGGCACGTAGCCGATAATCTCCCGGAAGCCGTTGCCGCGGTTTACACCAAAGGCGAAGCGCGGCACGTCGAACACGTCATCGTCGGGCAGCAGCACCGGCAGGAACAGACGCAGGAAGCGCGCCGGGCGCTGCATGAAGGCCTCGGTGGCGGGACGGCGGTGGGCGGCGATGCCGGCGGGGGAACTGTCCACCCCGTCGATGTCGTAGACGCTGTCGATGATGATCTGGCCCTGATTTTGCAGCGCCAGCTCGGCGTTGAAACTGTCGGGCAGCGGCACCAGGCTCGGGAAGTCGCGGCGCTCTGCAGCGATGATCTCGCTGATCCAGAAGCCCTCTTGCGCCAGCACTACCGGGCGCTGGGTATCGGCCACCGTGTCGTAGACCCAGGCGCCGTACAGCGGCTCCGCCGGCAGATCATTCTCATCGCCGAGGGTGCAGGGGATCAGGCGGCCGCTATCTGCCGCCGGCGCATCGTCGTCCACCGGCGGCTCTTCTTCAGTCGGCACCTCAATCTGGCGGCATTCGCTCCAGGTCACCACCAACCGGTCGGTGCCGTCGCGCAGCGGGTACACGCTGCCGAACTGGCCGCCCCGGGACAGCAGTCCGTCGGTGCGCACCTCGGTGTCGGTCAGCGGTTCCTGGCCGCTGCCACCGGCGCCCGCTGCCTGCGGAATGGGCTGGTCGGCGGAGGCAAAATTTTCCGCGTCGATGATGGTAATGACGCCGCCCAGTGTTTCTGATGCAAAGGGCTTCAGGAGGCTGATGATGCTGCCGTCGTCCAGTTCCCTGGGCTGCGAGTACTCCACCGCGCTGCCTTCGGTGCCGCTATTCTGTGAGTCGAGGCCGTACAGCGGCGACAGGCCTATGCCGGAGGGGGCAATGGTGTACAGGCTGATATGGTTGCCCACCGTATTGTTCCAGCGGCTGAACAGGATTCTGCCGTCGGCCATAACCGTGGGATCCAGGTCGTGACTGCGGTTGAATGAGATCTGCACGAACTCAGCGTCGCGCTGCTGCGGGTCATAGATGTGCAGCAGGGCTGCCGGGTCGTCACCGTCTTCCGTGAGGGCCGAGAAAATCTGCGCGCGGTTTTCGTTGAGCTGGCGCGCCTGCTCCGCCACCTGCCGGGTGGAGGAGAACACGATGCGATCATCCGGCAGAAAATGCGGGTCGATGTCCTGGCCGCCGCCGGCTTCGAATCCGTCGTTGCGCTTGAGCCGTGACGGAATCACATAGCTGGGCTCAAGGGTTTCCATATCGAGGAACCACAGGTTCCAAGTGGTGTTCTCAAGGTTGGCATCGACCGGCTCCGGCACGATGCGCGCGGTGAACACCAGCAGCTTGCCATCGTAGGAGGCCTCGACACCCTTGATGTCGATGGCCAATTCCTCGATCGGCACATCCTCCTCCAATGCAGCGATCTCCAACATTGCGGGAGTGATATCGACTTCTTCAGCGCTGACCGCCGAGCGATCCTTAACCAACAGCCGAGCGCCGGGGTTGAACTCCAGCGGGTCGCGCAGGTCGGGGGGTGTGTCGGGAAGCGGGCGGCGGACGTAGGCAACGGGGACTTCGAGTACGGTCGGGTCGACGCCCTGGTCATCCGTCGTCAGCGTGATGGAATCACCACCGCCGTCGGTGCAGGCCGCGGCCAGCACCGTGAGAGCGAAGGGAAGAATCAGGCGCTGCCTGCAACCCCACTGATGGCGTGAATCCTTGTCCATGTTCGTTTCAAAAGCGAGAGCTCGCTGCCTTATTTTTGCCGCTGGGTGTCAGCAAATCGCCTGCAGTCTATAGCGCCGTTTCCGCGCGGCTCTAGCGCTTTTCGCCCTGTAAAAACGTTTCTGTGGCTACTGTCACAAATACATCTTTTGCGGGCGGAAACGTGAAAATTCCTCAACCATACTGCGCCGAAATCATGCACCGTGTTAACGATTCACCGTGGCAGGTTGTTATGAAGAACCACTTTATTTCAGGCGTTTTGTGCGCATCGCTGCTGGCGTCGTCGGCCTTGCCGGCGATTGCCGGTCCGCGTGAGCAAGCGCGTCGCATACACGATCGACTGACCGGTGTGCCGCCCTCAGACGCGATGCTCGATGCCATGAGCAACGCGATCAGCGGCGGTGGCGGGCTGGTCGAGGCTGCCTACTATGCGATGGACGGCGCTCCGGGTGTGGAAGCCACCGGCGACTTCTACACGGTGACCCTCAAGAACTGGTCCACGCCCTGGACCAACGAGGCAATGGATGTGTTCGCACCGCTCAATGATTACAGCGCAACGGTCATCGGCATGGTGCGCGACGAAGCGGATTTTCGCGAAGTGCTGTCCGGCGATGTGATCTATACGGGCAGCGTACCCGGCGTCCCGGCCTACTCG